>NZ_JBFRGM010000005.1:0-357482 GCF_052115345.1 Mesorhizobium sp. 2RAF21
GCCGTGCCGTAGACGTCGCAGATCTTGACGTATTCAGCGGGTTCCGGCTCGGCAACGACGACAGCGTCGGCGGCGCGCGCACCGGAGACTGCGAGCAGTGCCGCAGCGGAGCCGAGGAGAAGGCTCTTGATGTTCATTTTCTGACCTCCAGTCAAAAGTTTAAAAACGGGTCTGGGTATTTTTTGCTGAAGGACAGCGTTCCCTGCCCCATCCCCATGCTGAAAAAGATGCGCTGCGCGCCGCTTCTTCGAGATCGACATTACCCATCGGGCGGCCCGGTTCAATAAGGATCGTGCAGGCGGAAGGGCAGTCCGGACGTGATCGGGTAGCGTTGTTGCACAAATGACACGATTTTGCCCATGGCGGAAAGCTCTCATTAACCAAGGAGGTTCCGCCAGGTCCCGAAAAGCAGCGTTTCCGGGCGAATCTTCTCAAGAATCGCAGTGCTCGACCGGCTCCCAGGAGAATCGTCGCTGTGGATGCCGCGGTTTTTTGAGTTCGAACTGCGTTGGCTTATTGATTGTGGCCGGCCTTTTCTTTATCCAGCCCGGCAACGGAGAGGTGGCCGAGTGGTCGAAGGCGCTCCCCTGCTAAGGGAGTAGACCTCAAAAGGGTCTCGTGGGTTCGAATCCCATCCTCTCCGCCACCTTCCAGGCAGCTCAAATCAAATCGTCCGCGCCCTTAACTGAGTGGCGTTTACGCTATGCGGCGCAATCAACGCGGTGCTTGTCATGGCGGGGCGGCGTCTTTCTGAACAAGAAAACGAAGCAATAACAACGCGATATGCCGCATTCACCGGCTACGCCAACGAAAATGACGTTCGATTCTGACTGGAGGTCAGAAAATGAACATCAAGAGCCTTCTCCTCGGCTCCGCTGCGGCACTGCTCGCAGTCTCCGGTGCGCGCGCCGCCGACGCTGTCGTCGTTGCCGAGCCGGAACCCGCTGAATACGTCAAGATCTGCGACGTCTACGGCCGCTGAAGACCTGGACCGGTCAGGAGACCGAGCTCGGCACCCTGAAGACCTACACCGAGACCCGCTTCAACTTCGACAGCGGCAAGGTTGGTGGTTTCAATGAAGCCAGCAACAAGGGTGTTTCGCTGAACTTCGCCTGGATCCAGCTCGGTGGCCTGCGCGTCGGTAAGGACGAATCGGCTTTCAACACCTTCTCGGGTTATGCCGGTAACGTCATCGACGATACGATCGTTGGTTATGGCCGTTTCGACACCAACCTGATCAGCTACACCTTCGACGCCGGCAACGGCTTCTCGGCGATCGTCTCGCTCGAACAGGGCGATAGCATCTACACGATCGACAGCTATGTCCCGCACATCGTCGGCGGCGTGAAGTACACCGCTGGCTGGGGTGGCATCGTCGGTGTTGTCGCTTACGACAGCAATCTGGAAGAAGTCGCCGGCAAGGTTCGCGTCGACGTCAAGGCTACCGACCAGATCGATCTCTGGGTGATGGGCGGCTACGGCGGCGAAGACCTGGATAAGGGTGTTAACCACACCTACTACAAGCAGTGGGACGGCAACTGGGCTGTCTGGGGTGGCGGTACCTACAAGTTCAACGAGAAGACCTCGTTCAACGTGCAGGCGTCGTACGACCAGGGCAAGACCTTCGGTCTCGCTGCCAACATTGCGCACCAGCTGGTTCCGGGCTTCACCATCACGGCTGAAGTTGACTACTTCAACAGCGCCAGCAGCAAGTATCACCCCGTCAAGAACGACGGCGTCGGTGGTATCCTGCGCTTCCAGCGCGACTTCTAAGAGATGTCGCGTCTCCTATGACATATCGAACCCGGGCGTTCCGCGCCCGGGTTCTTTTGTTTCTGCGTTGGGCTTGGGAACGAAGAAGGATCAAGGGGGTGGAACGGTAGCTGAAGCAAGTTTGCAGGTCGCTTCGAAGGGATTCCGGTTGTTTGCCGGAATGAGGCGATTGCAAGTTGCTCTCTTGAAAGGACGGCTCCTTGTGGTTAAGCCTTTGGGCATCCACAGGGGGGTGTGGCAAAAAGATGTCTCAAGACGCGCTTCAGGAGAGCACGCTCTCCGATCGATTTGCAGTTTTTACGTCTCAGAATATCCGGGTAAAATACAACACCGGCAATATAAGGGAGGTGAAATCCTATCGGATCGGCGAACTATTTTCAGCCTATCGCGACATATTGTGGGACGATGGACGGCATAAATACAATGTCAGTTCGTTCATCGGCGAAATAGACGAGATTTTGCTTGGCGAACGCTTTAGTACGTTCGACCAAGGCACCTTGGACAACCTGATCGGTACCCTGCGCCAACGCGGCAACAGCAACGCAACCATCAACCGTAAGATGGCTGCGCTCAGTAAATTGCTGCGCAAGGCTCAAAAAATGGGGGATATCCACAGTCTGCCAGAGTTCCGCCGCCAGAAGGAGCGGGCGGGACGAATCCGTTTCCTCGAAAAGGACGAGGAGGCGCGGCTGTTCGCGGCCATTCGCAGCCGCAGCGAAGACGCTTACCGGCTCTCGGTCTTCCTGGTCGACACCGGCTGCCGCCTCGGCGAGGCCCTCGGGCTGATCTGGAACGATCTGCAGCCGATGCGCGTCAGCTTCTGGATCACCAAATCCGGCCGCAGCCGCACCATTCCTTTGACGCAGCGCGCGCGCGACACAGTCGCTTTTTCGGGTGAAGGCCGGCGGCCGAAAGGCCCGTTCGTCATGCTCAACCAGCCGCAATTCCGCCAGATCTGGAACGAAGCGAAGCAGGAAGTCGGCCTCGGCGCAGACGACCAAGTCGTGCCGCACATCCTGCGTCATACCTGCGCTTCCAGGCTGGTTCAGGGCGGCATCGACATCAGGCGCGTTCAGATGTGGCTCGGCCATCAGACGCTGCAAATGACCATGCGTTACGCCCATCTGGCGACGAACGATCTCGACAGCTGTGTCGTGGTTCTTGAAACGCGGCCCGTCGAAAGCACCAATGCGGCCGCTGTTTCGCCGCTGGAAGCCGCTGCCCCGGCCGTCGTGAAGGCCCGTAAGCCGCGTGCGAAGAAGGCCTCGACCGCTGTCGGAGAGAAAAAGCGCGCCTGATCGTGCTCGGTTCGAAAACGAATTGGGCGCGATCCATTCGAAGAAGACCCTACGATTGATGCCTTGAGGTGTCTTGGCCGATCTCGTGAATGCGACGAGCGGCCGAAGCTATGATTGCCGCTCCGATCGATCGATGAAATTGGCGATCAGTTGCGGCAGATCACCTGTCTCCAAGAAAGGCGCGTGGCCTTGGCCGGGCACCGTCACCGTCTGCAATGTCGGGTGATGGCGCGCCATTTCATTCAGGGTCTCACCAGACAACAGCCTTGAATTGGCGCCGCGGATGGCCAGCATCGGTATCGAGGTCAGCGCGTCGAACTGCGGCCATAGGGTCGGCAAGGGTTTGGACAGATCGACGCCAGCCAGCGTATCCACCAGTTTCGGGTCGAAGTCCGGGGTGAGCTTGCCGTTTTCGGTACGATAGATGGCTGCCACCATGCGTCGCCAGTCGGTATCGCCAAGTGCCGGAAAGTCGGCACCGTGTGCCGATTTTTGCGCCTCAACGGCCTCGTCGAGGCTTTCCGGCCGCGGCGCCCTTTCCAGATAGGACTTGATGTGCGCGAGGCCCGCCATTTCCAGCGCCGGGCCGACATCGTTGAGCACGATGGCTTTCAGCACCGAGGGTTTCATCATGCCAAGCACATGGATGATCAGCCCGCCGCGCGAGGTGCCGATGAAAGCCGCTTCCGAAATCCCCAGCGCGTCGAGCCCGGCCAGAATGTCGCCGGCTTCAATGCCGACATTGTAGTTGGCCACATTGGGGTCGTAGGCGGATTGTCCCCTGCCGCGATAGTCGACGGCGACAACCTTGCGTTTTGTTTCCGCGGAGGTCGACAGACAAAGCGCCAGTTCATGAAAGTCTCGTGCATTGCGGGTTAGGCCCGGCAGGCAGACGACTGGCAGGACCTCGCCATGCTGTTCCCCATAAACCCTGGCGTGCAGCTTCAGCCCGTCCGGGGCGGAATAGAAGAAATCCGAAAAAGCTTCCGCCACGCCGAAGTGCCTCCCGATGCCGTAGTCTTCTTCAAAGGGCTACAGATGAGAGGAGGCGTCGTCAAATCAGGCGTTCGTTCAACGCAATCGAGCCGATTATCGAGGGATATTGCGTGGCGTGAATAAAAAATCCGCAACCTTTCCGCGAAAATCGCGCAGGTCATTGAAACAGGAAGACGATTCCATTTTACAGCTCACAAGCGGTGGCGGTTATTTCCACTTTTGACCTTTTATTTCACCTACAGGTTGTCTATGGCCGCGATCTGAAGACAGGCGTTTCGGGCGATCATTTTCGCCCATCGACCAGATCGCCGACAATGTCGAACTGGCCGGAGATCCGCATCTTGTAGACCTCGTAGTTTTCCATCACGCGCTGGATGTAACTTCTTGTTTCCGAATACGGAATCCGCTCGATCCAGTCGACGATCTCGTCGATCTTCTTGCCGCGCGGGTCGCCGTACCGGGCAACCCATTGGTCGGCGCGGCGCGGTCCGGCATTGTAACCGGCGAAAGTCAGCACATAGGAGCCGTTGTAGCGGTCCAACTGCTGCCCAAGAAACGTCGCCCCCAACGTAGCGTTGTAGCCGGCGTCGGTGGTCAGCTTGGCTTGGCTGAAGGCCATGCCGGCCTTTTTCGCCAGCTGTTCTGCGGTGCCGGGCATCAGCTGAAGCAGGCCGAGTGCACCGGCGCGAGAAACCGCGCTGACATTGAATTCGCTTTCCTGGCGGGCAATGGCATAGGCCAGCGCCTTGCCCGACCCGGAAATATTGGCGCTGTCAGGAATGACGCCGATCGGGTGCGACAATGCACCTACATTGATGCCATTGGCGGCGGCGATCTTGCCGATCCGAAGCGCCAGGAAATGATTGCCTTGTTTCTCGGCCATCGAGGCCAGCAATGCCAATTCGCCAGGACTGGTCAGTTGGCCGGCGAGATCGAGATAGAGTGTGTCGGCAAAGCGCTGATAGCCCGCTTCCTGCAGCCGCGTGATGGCCGCCACCGCCTCACGCGCCGCGAAGGTCGAGCGGTCGCTGTCGCTGGACTGCGGGTCGGCAATGTTCAGCGTACGGTTGCCGACGCGCTCTCCGGCGAGCTGGCCATAGAAGGTGGTGCCAAAGAGCGATGCCTTGGTGAAATAGGCCTTGGCATCGCCCGGTCCGCCAGCTTCAGCGGCGCGGCCGAGCCAATAATAAGCGCGCGACAGTGAAAGGGCGCCCTGTGCCAGAGTGGGGATGCGCGAAAAATGCTCCGCCGCCTTGGCCGGGTCGTTCAGCCCACGCAGCGCATACCAGCCTGCGTGGAATTCAGCGTCCGCTGCATTGATCGGGCTTTCAGCGGCATGCGCGGCGGCAATCTTGTATGCCGTCTTCATGTCGCCCTGGTCGACCAGTTCGCGCGACAGCACGCGCCGCTCGATCCACCACGCGTCGGGATCGACCAGCGCGGCACGGTCGGTCGGCGCCTTCAGCATAACCGCTGCCGCTTCAGCAAACTTCTTGCGCTTGCGCAGATATTCCGCCTGGGCAAACAGGTAGCCGGCACCGCGCTGGTCGGCCGGCACGGCTGCCAAAAGCTTCGGTGTCTTCTTGTCGCCTTGCGAGGCGGCCGCCCAGGCGTCGGCCAAAGGCTGCGCGCCGGCGAGTGTCGCGACGCGCTGCGCGGAATCGACGCGATCGGCATAGAACATGCGCTCCATGCGGTAGCGGTGATCCGCCACCGGGATGATCGGACCGAACTCATTGATGATGGCCGTCTCGTATCTGGCCTCCAGCTTTTCCGTGCGCCAGAAAGGTGACAGGACGGACTGTGCCGCCTTCGCGTCGCCTTTCGCCACATAGGCCCTGGCCAGCGCGATCGTTCCTTCCGCCGTCTGCGGCCGGCTGCCGTCGAAGGCCTTGATGACGATATCGGGCGTCGGGTTTTCCCGGGCGAGGGCGCGTTCGCTGTTGCGCCGCAGCGTCGTCATTCCAGGCCAGCCAGGCAGCAGTTGCGCGGCCGCCGTGATCTCATCGGATGGCACCTTGTCGCCGCCATAAAGCGCGATCGCCCAAGCCAGGATATGATGGTCGAGCGAGGAGACCGGCAGATTGTCGCGCGCCGCGCGCGCCGCGGCGAAGTTCCTGGCGGTGAGGGCGTCCAGCCCGCTTTTCAGTTGGGTGAGATCGAAGACGGGCAGGCTCGCCTTGTCGGGAGCCGGGAACATGGGCAGTGCTTCGGTCGGTCGCGTGTCGGCGCTGCTGCCGATCGCGATGGCAGGCGCCAGCGCGACCAGCGCCCCAAACAATGCATAACGATAGAACCGTCTGGCGGTCATGATTCCGGTCTGTTCAAAGTGGTTGCGCGCTACAGATAGGCATCGATTGCAAAGAGCCTAGTGAGCCGCGATGAAGAGATGGTGAACGAAAGGTTAGCGCCTCTGTTTCGTTTGCCGTCTTCTGCACCGGCTCTACTTGCTCCAGAACAGTGTCGAGACTATGGTGCGCGGCCCTTCGATGGGCTGGGGCCAACTGCCGTTTGGCACCACAAGAGAAACATTGAAACCGAAGCTTGGAACCCTCTGGGTCCGTGGAGTTTGAAGACATGCTGAGAGGCTCGCTTACTGCGCTCGTGACACCGTTCGAAAAGAGCGGGCGTTTCGACGAGAAAGCCTTTCGCGCGCTTGTCGCCTGGCAGATCGAGGAAGGCACAAAGGGACTGGTTCCGGTCGGTACGACTGGCGAGTCGCCCACGCTTTCGCATGAAGAACATCGCCACGTGGTGAAGGTCTGCATCGAAGTTGCGAAGGGGCGGGTGCCGGTGGTTGCCGGAGCGGGCTCCAACAACACCGAGGAAGCGGTCGGCCTGGTGCGGTTTGCCGAGGAAGCCGGTGCGGACGCGGCGCTGGTGGTGACGCCTTATTACAACAGGCCGACCCAGCGCGGGCTCTATCAGCACTTCGCCACGGTGGCCAAGGCGACCAAGTTGCCGATCATCATCTACAACATCCCGCCGCGTTCGGTGATCGACCTGATGCCCGAGACGATGGGGCAGCTGGCCAGCGAATTCAAGAACATCGTCGGCGTCAAGGATGCGACCGGCAAGATCGAGCGCGTGTCCGAGCAGCGCGCGACATGTGGCAAGGAATTCATCCAGCTTTCGGGCGAAGATGCTTCCGCGCTGGGCTTCAACGCGCATGGCGGTGTCGGCTGCATTTCAGTCACCTCCAATGTCGCGCCACGGCTCTGCTCCGAGTTTCAGGAAGCAACGCTCGCCAACGACAAGGAACGTTCGCTGGAACTGCAGGACAAGCTTTTGCCGCTCCACAAGGCGCTGTTCGTCGAGCCGGGCGTGTCTGGCGCCAAATACGCATTGTCGCGTCTCGGCAAGGTGGAAAATGTCCTGCGCTCGCCGCTGATGACGGTCGAAGCGAGCACGGCCGCCAAGATCGATGCGGCCATGCGCGTTGCGGGGTTGATCAACTAAGCTGTTACGGCTCTTGCGGGGCTAGCTTCGCATGACCATTTGATGGCTTCTTTTCAGATGCGTTTCCAACACTCCGTTTGCGGGGACGCATCGCCAATCATTTGAAATTGATGCCATGAACCAGGTCAGAAAAGCCGATCCCAACAACAAGGTCGCCGCGGAAAACCGCAAGGCGCGCTTCTCCTATGAGGTTCTCGACACAATCGAGGCCGGCTTGGTGCTGACCGGCACCGAGGTCAAGTCGTTGCGCCAGGGGCAGGCGAATATCCAGGATTCCTACGCTTCGGTCGAAGACGGCGGCATCTGGTTGATCAACTCCTATCTGCCGGAATATCTGCAGGCCAACCGTTTCAACCATGAGCCGCGCCGGCGCCGAAAGCTGCTGTTGAACAAGCGCGAGATGGCGAGGCTCTCGCAAAGCATCGAGCGCGAGGGCATGACGCTGGTGCCCCTGAAGATTTACTTCAACGACCGCGGTCGGGCGAAACTGCTGCTCGCGGTGGGGCGCGGCAAGAAGTTGCACGACAAGCGCGAGACCGAAAAGCAGCGCGACTGGGCTCGCGAAAAAGGCAGGCTGCTGAAGGAACGGGGCTGAGGCTCAACGTTACCATGCGAACGGTGGGGTGGCCGGCTTGCCGCTACCCTCCGTACCGAGCTTGCATCAGGCCGGACCGAGCTTATCCCTGATGTTGGCAAAGACCTTCACGAACATCTCCTGCGTCAACACGCCGGTATTCGTGTTGTAGCGCGAGCAGTGGTAGCTGGAGAACAAAGCAACGTTCCCGGCCTGATAGTGCGCGCCATGCTTGAAAGGGAAGGCCGCTACACGCAGGCCGAGCGCGCGCACGGTGGACTGATGCGCGATGGCGCCGAGCGTCAATATGGCCTTCAGCTTCGGAAAACGGCCTATGGTCGGAACGAGGAACGACCGGCAGGTGGCGATTTCCGGTCCGGTCGGCTTGTTCTCCGGCGGCACGCAGCGCACCGCATTGACGATCGCCGTGTCGACAAGTTCCAGGCTATCGTCCGGGCGCGCCTCGAATTTGCCGCGCGCGAAACCATGCGAAATCAGGGTCGAGTAAAGTAGGTCGCCGGCGAAGTCGCCGGTGAACGGGCGTCCGGTGCGATTGGCGCCGCGCAGGCCGGGCGCAAGGCCGACAATGAGCAGGCGCACATTGTCTTCGCTTGGCCTTGCCGCGGCGTCACGCGGCAGGAACGCCGGAACGGGACCGTTGAACCAGGCCGGCTCACGCTCGCGCCAGCCAGCGATGAAATCATGCAGGCGAGGGCAGAGCGGGCAATCGTGGGAGGGTTCGGTCGAGGCGGGCATGCCGCCTGCTACCATCAATATTCGTCTTCGTCATCATCATGCGCGACAGCCGGCTCGGCGCGGCGGACAGGCCGTTCGTTCGGATCGCGACCGACCTCGTTCTTCAAGGTCGCAAGGTCGATGAAGTGGTCGGCCTGACGGCGTAAATCGTCGGAAATCATCGGCGGTTGCGAAGACATGGTCGAGACGATGGAAACTTTGCGGCCGCGCCGCTGCAATGCTTCCACCAGCGTGCGGAAATCGCCGTCGCCGGAGAAGATGACATAGTGGTCGACGACGTCGGTGAGCTCCAGCGCGTCGACCGTCAGTTCTATGTCCATATTGCCTTTGATCTTGCGGCGCCCTGCGGCGTCGGTGAATTCCTTGGCGGGTTTGGTCACCACCTTGAAGCCGTTGTAGTCGAGCCAGTCGATCAATGGGCGGATCGAGGAATATTCCTGATCCTCGACAAGCGCGGTGTAATAATAGGCGCGCAGCAGATAGCCCCGCTTCTGGAAGCTGGCCAGCAGCTTTCTGTAGTCGATATCGAAACCGAGTGCGCGCGAGGTCGCGTAAAGATTGGCGCCGTCGATGAAAAGGGCGATTTTTTCGCGTGGATCGAACACGGCAATATCCTTCTTGAAAATAAGAGGCGCGATAAGTACGTAGGGCAAGGTTTCATAGAAAATACCCAGGCCCTTATTCTTGATGGAATAACGCCGGCATCATGGCATTCCAAGAGCAAGAGGGGCTGCGCAAGAAATTGTGATCAATCGCGAGCCGGCAAAGGCAGCCGAGGCGCGTCGTGCTTGTAATCCGGCCTGGTTCGGGCTATGGAGCCCGCCAGATTTCCAATAGATCAAGAGCATGAAAGGGGCATCGAATGGCCCGCGTAACCGTTGAAGATTGCATCGACAAGGTCGACAACCGCTTCGAGCTGGTGCTGTTGGCCGGCCATCGCGCCCGCCAGATCAGCCAGGGCGCACAGATCACCGTGCCGCGCGACAACGACAAGAACCCGGTCGTGGCGCTGCGCGAGATCGCCGACGAGACGCTTTCGCCCGGCGATCTCAAGGAAGATCTGATCCACTCGCTGCAGAAGCATGTCGAGGTCGACGAGCCGGAAGCGCCCGAAAGCGAAGCGATCACCGATCAGACCGGCACTGCCGTCGCGGCCGATGCCGACGAGCCGGAAGAGAACATCACTTTCGACCGTATGACGGAAGAAGACCTGCTGGCCGGCATCGAAGGCCTGGTCGCGCCGGAAAAGAACGACGATTATTGATAGCCGACGGGGCTTCGGCCCTTTCGCGCCATAGTTTTCGTGGCTATTTGTGACATGCGCCGCCGTCGCTGCGGCGCATGATTCATTTGAGCTTTGCGAGAATCCGCCCATGATGCGTCAATATGAGCTTGTCGAGCGCGTGCAGCGCTACAAGCCCGACGTCAACGAGGCGCTGCTCAACAAGGCCTATGTTTATGCCATGCAGAAGCATGGCCACCAGAAGCGTGCTTCCGGCGATCCCTATTTTTCGCACCCGCTCGAAGTTGCTGCCATCCTCACCGACATGCATCTCGACGAGGCGACCATCGCGGTCGCCCTGCTGCACGACACGATCGAGGATACCACCGCGACCCGCGCCGAGATCGACGAACTGTTCGGTCCGGACATGGGCAAGCTGGTGGAAGGGCTGACCAAGCTCAAGAAGCTGGACCTTGTTTCCAAGAAGGCCGAGCAGGCCGAGAATTTGCGCAAGTTGTTGCTGGCGATTTCGGAGGACGTTCGCGTTCTCCTGGTCAAGCTCGCCGACCGGCTCCACAACATGCGTACCCTCGACCATATGCGCGAGGACAAGCGCGTGCGCATCGCCGAGGAGACGATGGAAATCTATGCGCCGCTGGCCGGGCGCATGGGCATGCAGGGCATGCGCGAGGAGCTGGAGGAGATCGCCTTCCGCTTCATCAATCCCGAAGCCTACCGCACGGTGACCGCCAGGCTGGCGGAGATATCGGAGCGCAACAAGGGTGTGCTCGCCGAGATCGAGAACGCGCTTTCGGCCCTGTTCGAGAAACACAACATCAAGGCTGGCGTCAAAAGCCGGCAGAAGAAGCCCTGGTCGGTGTTCCGCAAGATGGAAGCCAAGGCGCTGTCCTTCGAACAACTGTCCGACATTTTTGGTTTCCGCGTGGTCGTCGACACGATCGAGGACTGTTACCGCGCTCTGGGCTTGATCCACACCAGCTGGTCGATGGTTCCCGGCCGGTTCAAGGATTACATCTCGACCCCCAAGCAGAACGACTATCGTTCGATCCACACCACCATCGTCGGTCCGTCGCGCCAGCGTGTCGAGCTGCAGATCCGTACGCGCGAGATGAACAAGATTGCCGAATATGGCGTGGCCGCGCATTCGATCTACAAGGATGCCAAGGGCAAGACCAACGGCGCCACCCACACGATCTCCAAGGAAACCAACGCTTATGCCTGGCTGCGCCGCACCATCGAGCAGCTGGCCGAGGGCGACAATCCCGAGGATTTCCTGGAAAACACCAAGCTGGAGCTGTTCCAGGACCAGGTCTTCTGCTTCACCCCCAAGGGCATGCTGATCGCGTTGCCGCGTGGCGCGACGCCGATCGATTTTGCCTATGCCGTCCACACCGACGTCGGCGACAGCTGCGTGGGCGCCAAGGTCAACGGCCGCGTGATGCCGCTGATGACGGAACTGAAGAACGGCGACGAGGTCGAGATCATCCGTTCCAAGGCGCAGGTGCCACCCGCCGCCTGGGAATCGATCGTGGTCACCGGCAAGGCGCGCGCCGCCATCCGCCGGGCTACCAAGAACGCCATCCGCAAGCAGTATTCCGGCCTCGGTATGCGCATTCTGGAGCGCGCCTTCGAACGCGGCGGCAAGACCTTTTCGAAGGAGAGCTTGAAGCCGGTGCTGCACCGCCTGGCGCGCAAGGACATCGAGGATGTGCTGGCCGCCGTCGGCCGCGGCGAACTCGCTTCGGCGGATGTGCTGAAGGCGGTGTTCCCTGATTACAAGGACGAGCGCGTCACTGTTGCCCAGCCCAAGCACCGCGAAGAGGGTTGGTCGCGCATACGCAACGCCGCCGGCATGCTCTTCCAGATGCCGGGCCGTGCCGCGCGGCGCGACAAGAGCCAGCCCAGGGATGCCGCCGTGCCGATCCGCGGCGTGCGTGGTGATCTGCCCGTGCGTTTCGCGCCGGAGGGTGCTGTGCCGGGCGATCGTATCGTCGGCATCATCCAGCCGGGGTCCGGCATCACCATCTATCCGATCCAGTCGCCGTCGCTGACGGCGTTCGACGATCAGCCGGAACGGTGGATAGACGTGCGCTGGGACATCGACGAGAACAATCGCGAGCGGTTTCCCGCACGTATTTCGGTGACTGCCATCAATGCGCCGGGATCGCTTGCTGATATAGCGCAAGTCGTGGCCGCTAACGATGCCAACATCCACACATTGTCGATGGTGCGCACCGCGCCCGATTTCACCGAAATGTTGATCGACATCGAGGTCTGGGACCTGAAGCATTTGAACCGGCTGCTGTCGCAGCTCAAGGAAAACTCCAGCGTCAGCGATGCGCGGCGCGTCAATGGATGATCGGAACCGCAGGCATGAACACGGCTGAAGTGCTGGATATCTTTCGCTCGGCGGGCGCGGTGCTCGAAGGGCATTTCATCCTCACCTCGGGATTGCGCAGCCCGGTCTTCCTGCAGAAGGCGCGTGTTTTCATGCATGCCGACAAGACGGAACGGCTGTGCAAGGCACTGGCTGGCAAGATCCGGGCAGAGGTCGAAGGGCCGATCGACTATGTCGTCGGTCCGGCGGTCGGCGGGCTGATCCCCGCCTATGAGACCTCGCGCCATCTCGGCGTACCGGCCATCTGGGTGGAGCGCGAGCAGGGTGTGTTCCGGCTGCGCCGCTTCGAAATCGAGAAAGGCGCCCGCGTCGTCATCGTCGAGGACATCGTCACCACCGGCCTGTCGATCCGCGAGACCATCGATTGCCTGCGCGACCTTGGCGCGGAGGTGCTGGCGGCTGCCTGCATCATCGACCGTTCAGCCGGAAAGACCGAGGTGGGGGTGCCCCTGATTGCCCTCGCGCAGTATGAGGTTCCGGCGTATCCTGCGGACAAGTTGCCGCCGGAACTTGCCGCACTGCCGGCGGTTAAACCCGGCAGCCGGGCGCTGTAACGATCGCGGCACTATAGAGTTTGGCCTGACATATGCTGTTCAAGCGAAGGGAAGCCGAGAGTTTAAGCGAGCGGTTGCGCATTTGGCTGTGGCCGCGCCGCTCCCTTTCGCGTTCGCTGCGTTATTTCGCCAAGCGCATCGTCCGGTTGAAGGCGACACCGCATGCCGTTGCTGCTGGCGTCGCCGCCGGCGTGTTCGCGTCTTTCTTTCCGCTCGGCCTGCATTTTGTCATCGCCGCGGTGGTGTGCTGGGTGGTTGCCGGCAACCTCGTCGCCGCGGCGATCGGAACGGCCGTGGGCAATCCGCTGACGGTACCGTTCCTGTGGGGCGCCTCCTGGGAAACCGGCAGGCTGCTGTTGAACGAGCATGTTCCTCACAGCGGTCCGCCGGCGCATCTCGGTGCCATGTTGCGTCACCTGAGCTTCGCGCAGCTTTGGGAACCAGTGCTGAAGCCGATGACCATTGGCGCCATTCCACTGGGTCTTACGGCCGGTCTGATCACCTATGGCCTGACCCGTTGGGGCATGACCAAATTCCAGGATCGGCAGCGCCGGCGTCTGGCCGAGCGCGCCGCGCGCGGCCATCCCGCGTCGGATGTGGGCCATCTGGGTTCTGCCACGCGATGATCATCGGCATCGGTAGCGATTTGATCGACATCCGCCGCATCGAGAAGTCGCTCGAGCGCCACGGCGAGCGTTTCGTCAAGCGTGTCTATACCGATGTGGAGCAGGCGCGGTCGGAGGGACGCAGGATGCGGGCCGCCTCCTATGCTAAGCGCTTCGCGGCAAAGGAGGCTTGCGCCAAGGCACTCGGCACCGGCATCGCGCAAGGTGTCTATTGGCGCGACATGGGCGTTGCCAACCTGCCAAGCGGCAAGCCGACCATGGTTTTGACCGGCGGTGCCGCCGAGCAACTGGAAAAGCTCGTTCCGGCAGGACACCGGGCCGCAATCCACCTGACCATCACCGACGACTACCCACTCGCTCAAGCCTTTGTGATTATCGAGGCGCTGCCTGTCGCATAAGCGCCACAGTGATAGGCGTTGGAAGGACTTATGGGCGTTGCCGGACAGGCAACGACCCCGTATATGAACCGGCGAGGCATCGAGGACGAGATGAGCGTGGCAGATAAATCCGACAAGAAAAGCGGCGGGCTTGGCGAGACCGTCAGTGTCATTGTGCAGGCCTTGCTTCTGGCGTTGGTTATCCGCACGCTGTTCTTCCAGCCATTTTCCATCCCGTCCGGTTCGATGCGTCCGACGCTTCTGGAAGGCGACTATCTCTTCGTCACCAAGTGGGCCTACGGCTATTCGCGCTACTCGCTGCCCTTCGGTCCGGACCTTTTCTCGGGTCGCATCTGGGGCTCCGAGCCGAAGCGCGGCGACGTCGTCGTCTTCAAGTTCCCGCCGGATCCGTCCGTCGACTACATCAAGCGCGTCGTCGGCCTGCCAGGCGACAAGATCCAGATGAAGGGCGGCCAGCTGTTCATCAACGATGTCGGCGTGCCGCGCGTGAAGGTCGGCCAGATCGACAATCCCGACATCACCGAGCAGAATCGCCCGGTCGACGTCTATCGCGAGACGCTGCCCAACGGCGTCTCCTACGATACGCTCGATTTGACGCCGAATGGCATCGGCGACGACACGCGCGAGTTCAAGGTGCCGGAAGGGCACTATTTCATGATGGGCGACAACCGCGACAATTCCAGCGATAGCCGCTTCTCCGTCGGCTATGTGCCTGCCGACAATCTGGTGGGCCGCGCAAACATCATCTTCTTCTCGATTTCCGGTGGTGCAAGCCCGCTCGAGATTTGGAAGTGGCCGTCCGAGATGCGTGCCTCGCGCCTCTTCAATTTTGTCCACTAGCCTATGACGGCACCGAAGCGTTTGACAGCCGACGCGCTTGCCGCCGTCCTGGAAAGCCGAACCGGTCACGCCTTCAGCGACCCGCAGCGACTGCAGCGGGCGCTGACCCATGCCAGCGCGCGTGGAAGCCAGGCCGGTGTCGACTATGAGCGCTTCGAGTTCCTCGGCGACAGGGTGCTCGGCCTTGTTATTGCCGACATGCTTCTCGCAGATTTCCCAAACGCGCCGGAAGGCGAGCTGTCGGTCAGGCTGAACGCTCTGGTCAATGCCGAAACCCTGGCGCAGATCGCCGACGAAATCGGGCTCGCGGAGTTGATCCGCGCCGGCAGCGAAGTTCGCAATCTGGCCGAGCGCAAGCGGGTCAACCTGCGCGCCGACGCGTTGGAATCGCTGATCGCGGTCATCTATCTCGACGGTGGCATCGATGTTGCCCGGCGGTTCATTCACACCTATTGGAAGCCGCGTGCCGGCGCCGTCGGCGCGGCACGTCGCGACCCCAAGACAGAGTTGCAGGAATGGGCGCACCAGGCGACAGGCGCCACGCCTGACTATAGTATCGAAGGGCGCGAGGGGCCGGACCACGATCCGGTGTTTACCGTTCGGGTCAAGGTTGGCGAAAGGGCGCCCGCAACCGGCAGCGGTCGTTCGAAGCGTGAGGCGGAACAGGCTGCCGCCACGGCCCTTCTGGTGCGAGAGGGCGTCTGGGTTCCGGAAGAAGGGGATATGCCGTGACGTCGATCGGTGAGAGTGAGCAGGCCACGCATTCGGGCTTCGTCGCCCTGATCGGCGCCCCGAACGCCGGCAAGTCGACGCTGATCAACCAGCTTGTCGGCTCGAAAGTGTCGATCGTCACCCACAAGGTGCAGACGACGCGTGCCCTGGTGCGTGGCATCGCCACCCATGGCGCCGCTCAGATCGTGTTGCTCGACACGCCCGGTATCTTCAAGCCGAGGCGACGCCTCGACACCGCGATGGTGACGACCGCCTGGGGCGGCGCCAAGGATGCTGATATCGTCCTGGTGCTGATCGATGCCGAGCGCGGCATCAAGGGCGACGCCGACGCCATCCTCGACAGGTTGGCGGACGTGCGCCAGCCAAAGGTTCTGGTGCTGAACAAGGTCGACCGCGTGAAACCGGAAGCGCTGCTGACGCTGACGAAAACTGCCAACGAACGCGTCGCGTTCGACAGGACATTCATGGTTTCCGCCTTGACCGGCTCCGGCTGCAAGGACCTGCTCGACTATCTGGCTGCGACATTGCCGTCCGGTCCCTGGTATTATCCGGAGGATCAGATTTCCGACCTGCCGATGCGCCAGCTGGCAGCCGAGATCACCCGCGAGAAACTCTATCTGCGCCTGCATCAGGAATTGCCCTACTCCTCCCATGTCGAGACCGAGAAATGGGAAGAGAAGAAGGACGGTTCGGTTCGCATCGAACAGGTCATCTATGTCGAGCGCGACAGCCAGAAGAAGATCGTTCTCGGCCACAAGGGCGAAACCATCCGCGCCATTGGCGAAGCCGCGCGCAGGGAGATCGGCGAGATCCTCGAACAGAAGACGCATTTGTTCCTGTTCGTGAAAGTGCGCGAGAACTGGGGCGACGATCCCGAGCGCTACCGCGAGATGGGGCTGGATTTCCCGCACTGACCGGGCGCCAGCGCCAGTCGCGCAACTGTCACAAACCGCACCTATAGCCGTGTACAGCCTAGGCATCATCCCCATGCCGAGGCAGCGGCGGAATGATGCGAATGAACGAATTCAACAGCGCGGCAAGCGGCGTTGTCCGCTCTGAGCTCGAGCGAGTTGTTGCGGCAGCGCTGGAACAAGCCCTGCGCGGTCGCGGTGGTGAGACATCCGAGAATGCCGTGAAGCTGGCGGCTATCGTCGGCGGCAGCGTTGCAACCGCGATCATCAATCTGTCGCCGCGCCAGCACAGAGCGCTCTCGGCTACCCTGAAGAACCCTTCCAAGCTGGCGCCCAAGATCGTCAGGCTGCTGCTGGCCGACGCGGCGCAAGAAACCGAATCGACGTCGGCAAGAGGCCAGCTCGATTCGATGGAGACGTCCGCCGCCTCGCAATCCGAGATGGCCAGCGATTCGCAGCCGCAGCGTGGCGGGCTGGCGTCGGCGCTCATCGAGGATTGGGCAGGGCAGGTGGCCGGCTCGACCTATCTGGAAGAGACGCTGCGGATACCGCGCTCCACGCTGCACCGCTGGCAGCGGCGCGGCGAGGTCATCGCGCTGCGTACCGGCGGCAGGAAACATGTCTTTCCGCTCGCCCAATTCGTCGATGGCCGGCCGGTGCCGGGCATTCGCGAGGTTTTGCAATTGATTGGGCATCCACGCACCGCGTGGTCGTGGCTGATTCGACCAGCCGCGGAGTTCGATGGCGAGGCTCCGATCGACCTTTTGACCAAGGATCGATCCGACGATGTCATCCGCGCCGCGGCGGCGGTTTCCGCCAGCACGGACCAGCTTCCGCAGACGACCTGAGCGCCTTCGTTCCCGGTTGTTTCACCGCCCTTTACGCTCCTTTCGAGAATATTATTCGACGAAGAGTGCGCCTTTTATGACAGTTTTCTGTCGTTGTGCCGTTTGTGCCAAAATCTGTTTAAAATCAACATCTTAGTTGTAAATATACAACAAGCTTCCGTTGAATCCGCGCGGACGGCGTTGTGCGGTGCAATATTCATTGAAAGCGAGAATTCGATGCGTATTGTCCCGATCGAAAGAGCGCGCTGACGTGCCTCCTTCAACAGGCGGTTGGCATTTTTTGGCCCTCGGCCGAGAACACGAAAACACATTTTGAAAAATTGACTGGAGAGGTCAAAATGAACATCAAGAGCCTTCTGCTCGGCTCGGCTGCGGCACTGCTCGCAGTCTCCGGCGCGCGTGCGGCCGATGCGGTCGTCGTTGCCGAACCGGAACCCGCTGAATACGTCAAGATCTGCGACGTCTACGGCGCTGGCTACTTCTACATCCCGGGCACCGAAACCTGCCTGCGCGTCGGCGGCTATCTCCGCTATGACGCCGGCTTCGGCGACATCGGCACCTTCGACGGTTCGGTGACCAATGATCGCCTGAACGGCGACAGGCAGCACACCTACTACAAGAACGCCCGCTTCGCGCTGAAGACCTGGACCGGTCAGGAGACCGAGCTCGGCACCCTGAAGACCTACACCGAAACCCGCTTCCAGTTCGGCAACACCAATGCCGACGGCACCGCGCAGAACAAGTCGGTGTCGCTGAACTTCGCCTGGATCCAGCTCGGTGGTCTGCGCGTCGGTAAGGACGAAACCGCCTACGACACCTTCATCGGCTACGCCGGTAACGTCATCCAGGACACGATCATCCCGTATGGCGGCAAGGACACCAACCTGATCAGCTACACCTTCGATGCCGGCAACGGCCTCTCGGCGATCGTGTCGCTCGAACAGGGCGCCGGCAGCTATTCGCGCGTCAAGCGCGTTGGCGACACCTGGGTCTCCGACAACAACACCATCGACAGCTATGTTCCGCACGTCGTCGGCGGTGTGAAGTACAAGGGTGACTGGGGTTCGGTGACCGGCGTCGTTGCTTACAACAGCGCCTTCGAAGAGTGGGCCGGCAAGGTTCGCCTCGACGTGAACGCCACCAGCGACCTCACCCTCTTCGTCATGGGCGGTTACGGTACGGACGACAACATCGACCGCAACCAGTACAAGCCTTGGGGCGGCAACTGGGCTGTCTGGGGTGGCGGTACCTACAAGTTCAACTCCAAGACCAAGTTCAACACCCAGATCTCGTATGACGACAACCGCAATCTCGCGATTGCCGCCAACGTTGCCTACGAAATCGTCCCCGGCTTCACCATCACGCCCGAAGTGGACTTCCTCCACAACGGCCGTTACGGCGAGGCAGGCTCGACCTGGACCAAGGCCGACAAGAAGAACAGCCTGGGCGGCATCATCCGCTTCCAGCGCAACTTCTAATCAGCTTCAAACCCTGGTTTTGCGGCCCGCGACAATCGTCGCGGGCCGTTTCCGTTTGGCGGCAGCAACTGTCCGGTTGTTCGCCTGCTTCTTGATTTCGTCTCAGAAGGCGTCAAATCTCCGCCCATGGAATGGCGCGACGAGGGAATCGTTCTCGGCACCCGCAAGCATGGCGAAACCAGCGCCATCCTTGAGGTGATGACACAAACGCATGGCAGGCATCTCGGCCTCGTGCGCGGCGGTCGTTCGCGCAAGATCCAGCCGGTGCTCCAGGCTGGCAATCGCGTCGATCTGATCTGGCGCGCGCGGCTGGACGAGCATCTGGGCACGTTCCAGGCTGAAGCGATCGAGATGAACGCTGCGCGGCTGATGGACAGCGCCGTCGCCGTCTACGGCCTGCAGCTTCTGGCCGCGCATCTGCGCCTGTTGCCGGAGCGTGACCGGCATGACGGTCTCTACGCCACCTTGGGCGTGATCGTCGAACATCTCCAGGATGCGGATCTTGCCGGCGAACTGGTGGCGCGTTTCGAATTGCTGGTGCTCGATGAACTCGGTTTCGGCCTCGATCTTACGGAATGTGCCGCGACGGGTACCAGGCAGGATCTGACCTATGTCTCGCCGAAATCGGGCAGGGCGGTGTCGCGCGAGGCGGGCGCGCCGTGGCACGACAAGATGCTGGTGTTGCCGGGCTTCCTGCAGAGAGGCGGCGGGCAGCATGCCGACCCAGACGCCATCGAGGATGCATTTCGCCTGACCGGTTTCTTCTTCAGGCGCCATGTCTACGAGCCGCGCGGCATCGAACCGCCCGATGCGCGTTCGGGATTTCTCGCGGCCCTGCGCAAACATCATGCCGGCCCGAAGGCCATTACGGGAGACAACGCCGCATGAGCGCAATGGAGCTTTACCCGGATCTGGTCTCGCCCATGGGTGTAGGCACCATCCCGCATGCCGAAATCGCTGACTGTTCGGGGCTGGAATTCCTACAGCGCATTGTCGATGGCCAATATCCGACCCCGCCGATGGCCTACCAGATGAATTTCGGCTTGACCGAGGTGGCGGAGGGGCGGGCGGTCTTTCGTGGCGTGCCCAATGAGAAGCATCTCAATCCCATGGGCGGCGTGCATGGCGGCTGGGCGGCGACCATCCTGGATTCCGCGCTCGGCTGTGCCGTACAAACCTTGCTTGCGAAGGGCGAGGCCTATGCCACGGCAGAGTTCAAGGTCAATCTGATGCGCCCCATCACGCCGAATAGCGGCGAACTGGTCTGCGAAGGCAGGGTCATCCACAAGGGGCGTACGCTGGCGGTATCGGAAGCGAGCCTGAAGGACAGCGCAGGCAAACTGCTGGCTTTCGGCACGGAAACCTGTTCGATCTTCCCACTGGGCAATTTGGCTGCCAGATAGGGCGTATCTGTAGTTCTCGGAAACTGTCAGACTCGGGGATTTTCGCATTGGATACAATCAGCATCATCGCGCTTGTCGTGCTGTTCGTGGTCGTATTGCGGCAACGCTCGCAGCTGTCGAGGATCGAGCGCGATCTTGCCGAATTGCGCGGTATGGCAGTTCCAGGAGCTGCAAAATCGGAAGCCGCGCTGGAGGAAATCCTCACCTCGGCCGGCAAGACGACGGCAATTTCCGCCGGAGCGGCACCGGATGCTGGCAAGGCTCAGGCCGAAACCACGTCGCCTGCAACGCTGCGGGTGGAAGCGGCCCAAGAGGAAAGCGTGCGGCCGGCCGCACATCAGGCCAATGCCCCTGAAGAGGCCGTCGCCGGGCCATGGGGAAGCGCCAGGGCGGAGGCCGCCGGCGATGCGGAAGCTTCGCCCGCGCAAGCGGATGCGTCGCGCAAGCCGGATATAGAAACGGCGCTGGGCACCCGTTGGGCGGTTTGGGTCGGTGGCATTGCGCTGGCCCTGGGTGGTCTGTTCCTCGTCCGCTACAGCATCGAAGCCGGTATCTTTGGCCCCGGTTTGCGCCTCACAATGGCGGCGATCCTTGGATTGCTGCTGATCGGCGGTGGAGAATTCATCCGCCGCACTGGTTACAAGGTGCCGGTCGAAGGTGCGGCCGGCGCCTACATACCGGCGATCCTGACCGCTGCTGGCGCATTCACCCTTTTTGGTACCGTCTATGCCGCGCATGGCATCTACGGCTTCATCGGTCCGGCGGCGGCTTTCGTGCTGCTTGGATTGATTGGTGTCGCGACGATCGCCGCGGCCCTTGTGCATGGCCAGGCATTGGCCGGAATTGGCTTGCTCGGCTCGTTGGCGACCCCGATGCTCGTTGCATCGCAGTCACCCAACCCCTGGGCCTTGTTCGGCTATCTGGCCATTGTGTTGGTCGCGACCGGGTTCATCGCCCGGATCCGCCGCTGGACGCCTTTGATGGCGGCCGCTTTTGCCGGCGTCGGCCTTTGGACCGTGGCTTACATGATCGAAGCGCCGATGCCGGGTTTTTCGGTCCTGGTCTTCATCAGCCTTGTCACGCTTGTCGTGCTCGCTTTCGTCTGGCTCGGCAAGGAACAGGACGCCGTTTCGGCGACGCTCGGCTTCGATCTGCCCTCGCTCGCTCCGGCTATCTTCGTGGCCTTGTCGGCATTGCTGCTGTTCGTTGAACCACGCTTCGCCGAGATCGGGGGCGCCTGGCCGGCGACTATTCTGATCGCCGCCTTGCTTGCGGCCGCACTGTTCAGGCCTCAGGCGCTGCCGCTGCTCTTCGGTGCAGGCGTGGCGACGGTCTTCGCCTATCTGCGCCTGACGCCTCTCGCGACCGCGTCGATCGATTTTTCCGGCTACGCGGTGATGGACACGATGCCGGTAGCGGCGGCGGCCGGAACCTCGATGGTTCGCATCGGCCTGTTGCTCGGTCTGCTCTTCCTCGGGACCGGCTTGTGGAGCGCTCGCCGCCATGTCTCGGCCAGCCTTGTCCAGTCGGCTTCATGGGCCGCTTGGGCGGCTGTTGCACCCTTGGTCATCGTCCTGTCGCTCTGGGTCACCTTCGGCAATCTCGACCGCGACCTTGTCTACGCCCTGATTTCCTTGCTGTTGCTTGCGGCCCTCGTCGCGGGCGGCGAATGGATCGCGCGTGCCGAAGAACCGCAGTTGACAGGTGGGCCGGCGGTTTCCTTCGCCCTTGTCGGCGCGGGTCTTGCCGCGGTCCTGATGCTGCACATGGCATTCGGGTCAGGCATAACGACGGTTCTGTTGGGTGCTGCGGCGGTTGTGCCCGCCTTGGCCACGCGCTGGCGCAGCTATCCGGTACTGGGCTGGCTGTCCGTCGGCGCCGTGGTCGGCGTGCTGGCGCGTGTCGCCTTCGACCCGACGATCGTCGGAGCGGATTTCCTGTCCAGAACGCCAGTCTTCAACTGGCTGTTGCCTGGTTATGGCGTGCCGGCGCTCGCCTTTGGCTTCGCCGCCTGGCAGTTGGCGCGCACCACCGATGGCCGACCGCGCCTTGCCATGGAAGCCGGATCCGCGCTGTTTGCGCTGCTGGGCGTTGCCATGCTGGTGCGCCATGCCATGCATGGCGGTGTCATCGACGACGGCCATGTCACCTTGGCCGAGCAGGCCATCTACACGTTGATCACGCTCGGCGCCGGCGCCATCCTGATCAGCATCGACATGCGTTCGCCGAGTTCAGTGTTGCGTTATGGCTCGCTGATCGCGGGCGTCGTGTCGGCGCTGACGATTGTCAGCCAGCACTTCGCGATCCTCAATCCGTTGTTCACCGACGAATCGACCGGCCGCATCCCTGTCTTAAACCTGCTCTTCCTAGCTTATCTTCTGCCAGCCCTGGCGGCTGGCGCATTGGCTTACTATGCGCGCGGCAAGCGGCCGAAATGGTACTCCGCGATGCTGGCTCTGATGGGAGCCTTGCTGGCTTTCGCCTATGCGACCCTGTCGGTGCGGCGTTTCTTCAAGGGCGAGTTCATCGGTCTGTGGAGCGGCATGGAGCAGGTGGAAACCTACAGCTATTCCGCGCTCTGGTTGCTGCTCGGCGTGATTCTTTTGGTGGTCGGCGTGCGGTTCCGTTCGCAGGTGCTGCGCATTGCTTCGGCGGCCCTCATTGCAATAGCGGTGCTCAAGGTCTTCCTGTTCGACATGTCGGAGCTGGAGGGCGTGCTGCGCGCGCTGTCCTTCATCGGGCTTGGCGCCGTGCTGATCGGCATCGGGCTTTTCTACCAGCGCCTGCTGTCGCGTGCTGCTCGGTAGGTAGCCGCGATGCTAAGAGAAATTTAAGGAACGTTACTCAAATATTACCGATAAATATTTGTTTTTGCTAAATTTTGCGCAATGTTGGCGTAATCCAGAGCGGTCATCTTCCGCATGCAACCAGCTAGCTGGTGCACGGGGCCTGACCGGCGGATTGCTTCCCCAGTCGCCGTACGGTCGAGGCCT
Organism: Mesorhizobium sp. 2RAF21; assembly: GCF_052115345.1. Classification (NCBI taxonomy): domain Bacteria; kingdom Pseudomonadati; phylum Pseudomonadota; class Alphaproteobacteria; order Hyphomicrobiales; family Phyllobacteriaceae; genus Mesorhizobium; species Mesorhizobium sp. 2RAF21. Next base: position 23,281 of record NZ_JBFRGM010000005.1, read on the forward strand.
TGTCAACGGGCTGCGGAGCTAACCGCTCCGCAGCTCAATCACTTTCGGAGCTAAAAACCATGACCAAGCGAAATCTGTTTCTCGTCATGTTCGCTGGCCTTGCACCTTTCGCCGTGCCGGCCACGGCAGCCGATCTGGCATCCAACAACTACGGCTCGCAAAACTATTCGGACGCTGCCTACAACTGGTCGGGCAGCTATGTCGGCGGCCATCTCGGCACGTCGTCCTCGGGTTTCCCGAACCCGTTCTCGAGCAAGAGCGGCTTGCAGTTCGGCGGCCAGCTCGGCACGAACTTCCAGAGCGGCGGCATTGTCTATGGTGCGGAACTTGACGGTTCTTATTCCAGGGGCGCCAAGCACAAACTCGACGATGGTGCCGAACTGAAGCGCACCTGGATCGGCGCCGCCAAGGTTCGCGCCGGCGTTTCCTTCGACAAGACCCTTGTCTACGGCACGGCGGGCTATTCGATGACCAAGGTCAAGCCTGGCGGTACCGTTGCATCCGGCGGCAGGTGGAAAGGCGGCTATCTGTTGGGTGGCGGTATCGAGCAGGCCTTCGCCGGCAACGTCTCGGCCAAGGTCGAATACAACTACGTCAACTATGGCGACGTCGACTACACGTTGCGCAACGGTGCCAAGCGGTCGGCCGATCTGTCCGCCCACACCGTCAACATGGGCGTCAACTACCGGTTCTGACACCGGCAAAACGAAGACTGTTCCAGCTCAGTCGTCGCAACGCCGCCGATCCACAAGGATCGGCGGCGTTGTCGTTTTCGGGCATTTTACCGTTCAGGATCGGGAATAATCCTTCGTCGGCCGCCGTTTTCCTGACGATGGCAACGAAGCGGGTATTTGCGCTGCTTGCGCCGATCGGCGAAGGCGCGTTCAATCGACCGGCAACGGAAGAAATTGGCGAACCGCCGCTCATGGACGAGAGGAAGGCAGCGATCCTTGGTGAGATTCCGCGCTTGCGCCGCTATGCGCGCGCTTTGGTGCGCGACCGCGATTCCGCTGACGATCTCGTCCAAGATTGCTTGGAACGGGCCCTGGTCAGGCTGGACAACTGGCAGACTGGCGAAAGCCCGAGGAAATGGCTGTTCACGATCATGCACCACCTGTTCATTGACCAGATGCGCAAGGTGAACCGGCGCGGCGAAGCGGCGATGCTGTCGCTGGATGGCGACGAGGCGCTGGCCGTGCCGGCAATCCAGGTTGAAAGTCTCGCTTCCCGCGAGATCATCGAAGCGTTGCACGCGATCAGTCCCGAGCGTCGCTCCGCATTGGTCATGGTGGCGATTGAAGGTTTCTCCTATGCCGAGGCCGCCGGCATCCTTGGTATTCCCGCAGGCACGCTGATGTCGCGCATATCGCGAGGCCGCGAAGATTTGCGCGTGCTGCTCGATGACAAGGCGCGCCGTCGATCGCTGAGGGTGGTCGAGAAATGACCGCACGCGATTTCACCGAACGCGATATCCACCTTGCTCTGGATGGCGAGTTGCCGGCCGAGGAGCGCGCCGCGTTCGAGAGCTGGCTGGACAGCAATCCCGAGATGAAGGCGAGGGGCAGCCGCTATGACGCCGACGGTGCGGCGCTGCGTGCCGCGTTCGCCGGGGTTCTTGAAGAACCGCTGCCTGCCCGCTTCACCGACATGGTTGCGGGCAAGGAACGTGTTTCTCGGGTAAGACGGTCGCCTTGGTGGCAGGCCGCCGCTGCTGCGGCGTTACTCGCGGTCGGCGGTGCGGGCGGCTTTGCCGTCGGCACGCGGGACTTTGGCTTCGAGGATCCGGCCGGAGATCGGCTTGCCGAGGAAGCGGTCGCCGCGCACGCCATCTACGCCTCCGAGAAACGCCACGCCGTCGAGGTGCCTGCATCCGACAAGGAGCACATGCAGACATGGCTGTCGGCGCGACTCGGCTTGAGGCTGGTGGCGCCTGATTTGACCGCGGACGGGTTCCAGCTCGTCGGCGGACGGTTGCTGCCTGCCGGCGAGAGCAAGGCGGCGATGCTCCTCTACGAAGACGAGGAAGGCAACCGTATCTCGCTGTTCGTCACCGGCGATTCGGGCAGCAACGCCAAGGGCACCTATGCCGCGCAGAACGGCCCGACGGCGGTTTACTGGCTGGACAAGGGTTATGGCTGCGCCGTGGTTGGCTCATTGCCGCGCGAACGGCTCGCCGCGGTTGCCAGGAACGCCTACGGGCAACTGGTTGCGGGTATCGCGAGTTAGCACCGCACCGTCTGACCGGGCGTGGCTTCGGGACTGAGGGTTGCTCGGGCTGACAGTGCGTCATCCGCAGACTTGGGGATCGCGGTCCATCAGCATCTGTTCCCTCGCTGCCCCGACGATGTTGGCCGCAATCAACAGGCAGGCCACCGTGCAGATGACGGCGATGACCAGATTGAGCCGGTCGCGAAAATAGTGCCCGTTCACCACAGCGCCAACGCCGTAGAGCAGCAAAGCCGGGATCGCGAACAGAAGCGCCGAGATCGGCCCGTCGCAATCGACTGCATCCACGCCCCCGGCCTTGTATTCGTTCGCCGGCATCGACATGGCCAGCAACGCCACCGGCGTGGCTGCGACCAGGATGGCGAGGCCGAGCCATCCAAGCCATTTCGGCCAGGGTCGGGATGGTTGCTGCTGATTGTGGGCGGTCATGCCCCTTGGTGGCATGGCAGAGCCCGGCTGCAAAGCACCATCTGTTGTGGGCTCGCTGTTTGGACGCCGGGTGTGATCGTCGCTGTCGCTTGAGACAATCGTCCGGTAGTCAAACACTTGCACTGGAGCGCTTGCATGTCCGGTGGGGAGAGCCGCTATATCGCTTGGCAAGCCAGCGGAATCTGTCACAATTCAGCCCAAATCGAAGCGCGAAACGCTGACCATGCGTCGGCTTTCCGGTTGGCGCGACGACGTTTCGATTGGGCACTTTCCCTGCCACGCACCGAGGTTTCTTAAGCCCTCATGCCTGCCGAAATCCGCACGGCCCGCCCGTCCGACGTCGATGACCTTGCCGCCATCGAAAACGCCGTCTTTCCCACCGACCGCATCTCGCGCCGCTCGTTCAGGCAATTGATCGAGCGCGAAACCGCCGAAACGCTGATCGCCGAGAGCGACGGCAAGGTCGCTGGCTATGCGATCATCCTGTTTCGCAAGGGCAGCGGCGTGGCGCGGCTCTATTCCATCGCGACAGGACCGGGGCGGGAAGGGCAGGGCATTGGCCGCCTGCTTCTCGATACGGCTGAGGACGTCGCCTTCGAGCATGATCGCATGATGCTGCGGCTGGAAGTGCGCGAGGACAACGCCCGCGCCATCCGCATCTACGAACAGTCCGGTTACCGTCGGATCGGGCGCGAGACAGATTACTACGAGGACGGCACGCCAGCGTTGCGTTACGAAAAGACGCTGCGTGGCCATGTGCCGGTTGCCACCTCGGTGCCCTTCTACGAGCAGACCTGCGATTTCACTTGCGGGCCTTGCTGCCTGATGATGGCGATGGCGAATTTCGACGGCACTTTTCGGCCCGATCCGGTGATGGAAGTGCGCCTGTGGCGCGAGGCGACCACCGTCTTCATGATGTCGGGTCCGGGCGGTTGCGAGCCGTTCGGCTTGGCGGTGGCGGCCTTCGAATACGGACTTTCCGCTGAGGTCTTCGTCTCCTTCGACGGACCGCTTTTCCTGCAATCGGTGCGCAGCACCGAGAAACGCCGGGTCATGCAACTGGCGCAGATCGACTTCCAGCGCCGTGCGGGCGAATACAACATTCCCGTGCGCTACAACGCCTTTTCGATCGACGACATTCGCACCGCGATCGCCGCCGGCAAGCTGGTTGTCGTTCTGGTCAGCGGCTTCCTGATGTTCGGTAAGAAAGTTCCGCACTGGGTTCTGGCGATCGGCGACGACGGTGACCATATCCTGATCCATGACCCGTGGGTCGAGGACGAGCGGGAAGAAACCGAGTCGGACGCTGCCAACATTCCCGTGCCTTACGACATCTTCATCAACATGGCGCAGTTCGGACGCGACGGGCTGCGCGCTGCCATCATCCTTGGAGCGCGTGACAGACAATGACCTGGGTCATCCTCACCGGCAGGCAGAACGACATCGACCAGGTGGCCACGCCGCACAAGATCATCACCAGCCGCGATTATCTGGCGCACCCGGGCCTCTTCCGCGGGCAGCGCCCGAAGGTCATCAACCTCTCCAACCGATATGACTACCAGAGCCGTGGTTATTATGCCTCGCTGCTCGCCAGCTCGCGTGGCCACAAGGTCATCCCGACCGTCGAGACGATGATCGACCTGTCCGAACGCAAGCTCTACGAGCATGCGCTGCCGGAACTGGAACTGGCCCTGAACAAGTGCCGCAAGGATCTTGGTGGCGCCTTTCCAGCCAAGATGCACGTCTTCTTCGGCATCGGCCCGAGCAAGGCCTGGGACCGTTTCGCCAAGCTTCTGTTCGACTGGTTCCGGGCGCCGGCACTCGAGGTAGCCATCACCGATGGCGGCGAGTGGGCCTCGATCCGCAAGATCGGTTTCTACCCGCTTGCGCGCATGACGGAAGACGAGGAGAAGCGCTTCCTCGAATGCCTGGATGTCTACACCGGCCGCGAATGGCGCGACACCAAGGCGCGCACGCCGGCGCGCTATACTTTCGCGACGCTGGTCGATCCGCACGAGCAACTGCCGCCTTCGGCAATCTCGTCACTGCGTTATTGGGCGAAGACCGCTGAGAAGATGGGCGTCGAGGTCGAGCCGATCACCAAGAAGGATCTGGCCAGGGTCGCCAACTACGACGCACTGTTTATCCGCGAGACGACCTCGATTTCGAACCATACCTATCGTTTCGCCCGCCGTGCCCAGCAGGAAGGCATGCCGGTGATCGACGACCCGCTGTCGATGATCCGCTGCACCAACAAGGTCTATCTGAACGAGCTGATGGCGTTCAACGATGTGCCGGTGCCGCTGACGGTGATGATCGCCGGTTCGTCCGACCTGGAAGTCGCCGCCGATACGCTTGGCTTTCCGCTGGTCTTGAAGATCCCGGACAGCGCGTTCTCGCGCGGTGTCAAGAAATGCAAGGATTTCGGCGAGTTGAAGAAACTGGCGACGGAGTGGCTGGAGGATTCCGACCTGCTCGTCGCGCAAAAATTCATTCCGACCGATTATGACTGGCGCATCGGCGTGCTCGGCGGCGAGCCGCTGTTTGCCGTTCAATATCTGATGGCCAAGCAGCACTGGCAGATCGTCAACCACGACCGTGCCGGCAAGCCGGACGAAGGCGGTTTCAAGACCTTCACCTTGAAGGATGCGCCGGCCCATGCCGTGCAAACGGCTGTCAAGGCGGCCCGCTGTATTGGCGACGGCCTCTACGGCGTCGATCTCAAGGAGACCAAGGACGGCGTTTTCGTCATCGAGGTCAACGACAACCCTAATCTCGACCACGGCTGTGAGGATACCGGCGAGAAGGACGAGGTCTGGGTGCGTCTGACGCAATGGTTCCTCGACCGCCTGGAGCGGAACGGAAAATAGCTGGCGGCTGGCCTGATACCGGCCGCCGCAGGCACCGCTAGCCGGGTTCAGGCAGGAGGGCGATTTATGCAGTTCGTCGTTATCGAGGATTTTCGCGGCGGCGATCCCAAGGCGATCTATCGCCGTTTCCGTGACAAGGGCCGGCTCGCCCCCGAGGGCTTCGTCGTCCATCACAGCTGGGTTGCCGCCGACATGAGCCGCTGCTTCATGTTGGTGGAGGCCGACGACGTGACGCTGGTCCAGCGCTGGGTCGTCGAATGGGCTGACCTTGTCGGTTTCGAAATTGTGCCGGTGGCGACCAGCAAGGATACGGTGGTCGGGCTCAGCCCCCATCTCTGACGCTGTAAGCCGCCACCGCGAAGTCAGGGCCTCAATCCAGCATCGAAGCGCCCGCGGGCGGCATCGAGATCGTCCGAATATCGCTCCGCCCACAGATCGAGGGTGATCAACGCCTCGCTGAGCGACGCGCCAAGCTTGCTCAGGCTGTATTCGACATGCGGCGGCACGGTCTGCATGTCTCGCCTGATCACCAGCCCGTTGCGCTCCAGATCCTTCAGCGTCTGCGTCAGCATCTTTTGCGAGATGCCGCCGATCTTGCGCAAGAGCGCGCTGTTGCGCATCGGGCCCGCCGACAAGGCGGGCAGGATCAGCATCGCCCATTTTGAAGCGATGAGCTCCAGCGCAAGCCGCGCGGAACAGGCGGAATCATAGACGTTGGGAGCAGCCATCGAAAAACCTATAGGCACCAAAAGGTGCGTAATTGCACTTTGGTTCCCATTAACACAAATCAGCCTTCGTCTGAACATCAAAGGAGGCCGGAATGGCTTGGTTTCTTCTTCTGCTCGCCAGCGTAGTCGAGATCGCGATGGGCGTCTCGCTGAAATACGCCGAAGGCTGGACGCGTTTCTGGCCGAGCGTTGGCGGCCTGTTCTTCGCTTTGCTCAGCGTTTTCATTCTCACCTTTGCCATGCGGCATCTGCCAGCCGGCACAGCCTATGCGATCTGGACCGGCATCGGCGCGATCGGCATCGCCACACTTGGCATCGTGCTGTTCGGCGATCCGGCCACTCCGCTGAGGCTCGGCTGTATTGCGCTGATCATCGTCGGTGTTGTTGGCCTGCGCCTCGTCGAAGGCTGAGGCAAATTCAGCGCAAGGCGCTTTCGATCTTCTGGAAGCGCGCCATGAACGCCTTTTCGACCTGCTTCGCCGGTTTCGGCGTCAGGTCGAACTGATCGGCGGAAAACCCGCGCGGGCGGCCGAAAAACTCGGCCGCTTCGGCTAGGTCGAAGCCGGCCAAAGCCGTAGCCTCGAAATAGGCAGCGATCTGGTCGGCGCGCTTGATGTCCTTCTTCACACCTTGCGCGGTCGCCGCCGGCAGCCCGAAGCGCAGATGGATGGCGTGCTGCAGGCGTTCCTCGCAGGATTTATAGCCGCCGCCGACCACTGATTTGAACGGCGATATCATGTCGCCGATCACATATTCGGGGGCATCGTGCAGCAGCGCCGTCAGTTGTGCCGTCGGCGAGGCGGCGGGTACGATCTGGCGGAAGATCTCCTCCACCAGGATCGAATGCTGGGCCACCGAAAAAGCGTGGTCCCCCGAAGTCTGGCCATTCCAGCGGGCGACGCGGGCAAGCCCGTGCGCGATGTCGCCAAGCTCGATGTCGAGCGGCGAGGGATCGAGCAGGTCAAGGCGCCGCCCCGACAGCATGCGCTGCCAGGCACGCGACGGGGCGCCGACGCGGTCCGCCATCAGGCGTCTTCCGAGCCGGCGGTTTCCGGGAAGGTGAAGCGCGCCCAACCGGGAATGGCAAGCGACAGGGTAACGCCGCCGGCGCTGATTTCCTGGCCGGCATCCATCGCCGTCTTGACGCGGTCGATGCGGGCGATCGCAAGACCATGCATGCCGGAGACCGAGCCGAGCGTCCCGACCGGGCGGCCGTCGACCGTCAACTCCGTACCCGGAGCGGGTAGGGGAGAATCGGCCTCGACCAGCAACACGCGCCGGCGCGCCGTACCGCGATGCTGCATGCGGGAAACCACTTCCTGGCCGATGAAACAGCCCTTCTTGAAGCCGATGCCGTCCAATTGATCGAGCAGCACGTCATGTGGGAAGGCGTCGTTCAGCGCATAGTCGTCGCCACTTTCCGCAACACCATGCGAAAGGCGGAAGGCATGCCAGTCGGCTTCAGTGGCATCGGGTGTGGGCAATGGCGCGTCGTAGAAGCGGAAGACGCGAGCGCCGAAGCGGGTGTCGCGAGCGCCCTTGCTTGAATCAACGCTTGAAGCAGCGGAATCACTTTGCGAAGCGTTTGAATCAGATCGCCATGAAACGGCAACAACGGTTTGATCCTGCTTGGAAATATCGGCCTTGGCGCGCAGGCGATAGAACATCAGGCGGCGCACGAAATCGTCAGCGATATCGGCGCGGCATTCCAGCCGGAACGCGGTTTCGCCGGCACGGGAGACCAGGAAATCGAACAGGATCTTGCCCTGCGGCGCCAGCAATGCGCCCGGTTTGGCTTCCGCGTTGCCCAGCCCGTCGAGATCGACGGTCAGGATGTTTTGCAGGAAGTGTTCGGCATCGGGGCCTGAAACGGAGACAAGGGCGCGGTCGGCGAGAAAGGTTGTCGGCATGGGCCTGATCTTGCAATTCGGAGAGCCATTACGTAAGCCGCAGGCAATTCCCACACAAGGGCCGGAGCGGATGGCAGCGATCTACGACCTCATCCTCAAGGGCGGCACGGTCGTCAATCATGACGGCATCGGCCTGCGCGACATCGGCGTCAAGGATGGCAGGATCGCCTCGATCGGCGATCTGGGTGCGGCGTCGGCCGGCCAGACCATCGATTGCCATGGCCTGCATGTGCTGCCCGGAGTGGTCGACAGCCAGGTGCATTTCCGCGAGCCGGGTCTCGAGCACAAGGAAGACCTGGAGACGGGTTCCCGCGCGGCGGTGCTGGGTGGCGTCACGGCCGTGTTCGAGATGCCGAACACCAATCCGCTGACCACCAGCGAAGCGGCGCTGGCCGACAAGATCAAGCGCGCGACGGGCCGCATGCATTGCGACTTCGCTTTCTGGGTTGGCGGCACCCGCGACAATGCCGGCGAGGTCGCCGAATTGGAGCGGCTGCCGGGCGCTGCCGGCATCAAGGTGTTCATGGGTTCTTCCACCGGTGATCTGCTGGTCGAGGACGACGAGGGCGTCGCCTCGATCCTGCGCAACACGCGCCGTCGCGCAGCGTTCCACTCAGAAGATGAATTCCGGCTGCGCGAACGTCTCGGCCTGCGCGTCGAGAACGACCCGTCTTCGCACCCCATCTGGCGCGATGAGATCGCCGCACTTCAATGTACCGAGCGGCTGGTGCGGATCGCGCGCCAAACGCGTGCGCGCATCCATGTGCTGCACATCTCGACGGCCGAGGAGATCGCCTTTCTCCAACAGCACAAGGATGTCGCTACCTGCGAAGCGACCCCGCATCATCTGACCATGAGCGCGGACGATTATGCCCGCCTCGGCACGCTGCTGCAGATGAACCCGCCGGTGCGGGCCGCCCGTCATCGTGACGGCATCTGGCACGGTATCGGTCAGGGCGTTGTCGACGTACTGGGTTCCGATCACGCGCCGCATACGCTGGCCGAGAAGGCAAAACCCTATCCGGCTTCTCCATCCGGCATGACCGGCGTGCAGACCCTGGTGCCGATCATGCTGGACCATGTGAACGCCGGTCGCCTGACCCTGGAGCGTTTTGTCGATCTCTCCAGCCATGGCCCGAACCGCATCTTCGGCATGGCGCGCAAGGGCCGCATCGCCGCCGGCTACGATGCCGACTTCACCGTCGTAGACATGAAGCGCAGGCAAACCATAACCAACGCCCAGGCCGGCTCGCGTGCCGGCTGGACGCCTTATGATGGCAAGCAGGTAACCGGCTGGCCGGTCGGCACCATCATCCGGGGAAGTCGCGTCATGTGGGAAGGCGACATCGCCACGCCTTCGCAGGGCAGGGCGGTGGAATTCTCCGAAGCGGTGATTGGATGACGGTGTTTTCCACTCCGCAAAGAGGCGCGGCCCCTTTCGCTGGGTGGTTCAGACAGCCTGCGTTCATGTTGGATCAGTAAGATTTCCGTCATCGTCCGCATGGACATTACGGAGACGACCCAATGAGCCTTTCCAAACTCGCGACTGCCGGTGCGGTATTGATGACGCTTGCCGTCACCGCCTGCTCGCAGACCGCGCAGCAACAGCGGGCGACCGGTGGCGCAGCACTTGGTGCGGCCGGTGGCGCTTTGGTCGGTCAGGCGATCGGCGGCAACACGGAAAGCACCCTGATCGGTGCCGGTGCCGGCGCGCTGCTCGGCGCGGTTTTAGCAACGTCCGGCGGACCGCAGCCGCGCGATCAGGAGATGTGCCGCTATCAGGACCGTTATGGCCGCATCTTCACCGCGCCTTGCGACGAGCGCTACTACCGTCGCGGCTACTAGAAACAGGCCGCTAAGGGCTTTCTTTCCCGCTCACCGCGCGAATGGGCGCGGTCTCAATCGCCCGCGACGAAGAATGTCCAGCGCCCCTGCGGCGTGATGCCGACGCGGTAGAAGATGTAAGTGCCGAACTGCTTCATGTCCTCGTAGTCGCCGGCGGTGACGATCTTGAACAGCTCGACCCTTTGGCGGGCGTCCAGCTTGGCCAGCGGATAGGCGAAGAAATAAGGCCAGACATAAAGTTCCTGCGGCGTACCCGGGTCGAGACGCACATAACCCGCGTCGAGAACTTCCTGCAGGATGGCGAGGATTTCCTGGCCTTCGGTATCGCCGGACAGCCCCTTCAGGAAGGTGACCGGGTCGCCCTCGATGTCGGTCAGCGACAGTTGCGTGATTGTATCGCCGCTGCCGATCAGCGGGCGAAGCTTTTCGATGTCGCCGCTCTTGCAGGCTTCCACGATGAGATCGCGCATGCGACGCACGGGCTCGGGTAATTTGGAAAGGTCGTATTCAACCGGCGGCAATGGCGCGGCGGGGTCGACCTGCGGTCTGGCAAGGTTGCCGCCACCCTCATTGGGTTTGGCTGGTTCAACCTGCTCCGGCTCATCTTGGCCGGGTGGCGTAGGCTTGTTGGCCGGCGGTATGCGCTGGATCGGGTCCGGCAGTGGCACGGCGCCCGGCTTCGCATTGTCCGGGGCTGCTTGCGGCTTGGCGGGCTGCTGAACGTCGTCGTGCTTGATTTCGCTGAGCGCGGCGGCGGGACGGACAGTGGTCACCCACACCGGCGGCAGCGTCAATGCGAGCAGGCCAACCCCGAACGCCAGGCCACGAGGTCTGTCGAAGGAAGAAATTCTCACCGGCCGCCTCTCCATGCTGCCGGGCAACAGCCCGGTCGGTATGCCGCTTCGTAGCGGGAGGCAGTCCCGCTATTCAGCGCCAGGCGTCAGGATCAGTGCCTTACTTGGTCGGGCCCAAACGCCCCGGCAATCACCTTTTCACGCATCCTGTCGAGCAGGGCAAGGGCCGCTGTCTCTCCATTGGCTCGCAGCATCTCGCAAAAAGCGGTCTCAAGCGCCGCCTCAGCGATGATGTCGGCCTCGATGCCGGCCGAAAGACCTTCGGCCCAGGCCTCGTTGTGACTTTCGACTGCCGTCAGGCGCTTTTCTTCCCTGACGAGGGCGTCGATATCGCTGACTGTGTGTTCCATACGCAACTACCACCCTTTTCAAGCGGTGATCCGTCAAATGAGGATCAAACTCGAACCGTCCCTTTAATGTCCCGTTAAGTTTCCTAGCACAGCACTGTGATGCTGTGCTGCCACAATGGTGAAAAAGTTAACAGCTTGCTAATTGCCGTAGCGCGAGGCGATGTCGCGCGACAGCGTTTCGCCTTCCTTCATGTAGCGGCTGATGGCTTCGCTGGCCGAGGCGGTGCACTGCGTATAGGTGCTGCCGAACGAGCGATAGCCTCGGTTGAAGGCGGCGATGAAGCGTGCGCGACGTTCCGGAGCGGGATTCTCCGAGGTCAGCAGCTTTTCCATCTCGGTCCGCCACTGGTCGCTCTTTTCGCCGCACAGATTGCGCAGGAAATGCAACGACCCGAGAACCTCGGCCAGCCGCATCAGGCCTGGCTCGAACGGAGCCTCGGCGGCAGTGGCAGGCCGCGCCGGGGAGCCGACGGCAAGGACCAGACCAAGGACAAGAAGGGCGAAGGCGCGAACCATAACGCTTTGTGGACAAACAATCTGTCGCCTGCAAGGCGCCTTCAGGCGTCGCCCAAAGGCTTTTTCAGTGGTGAGAGCAGATCGCGGGCAACCGAGAAGACCGAACCGGCCAGAGGCATCGTCTCCATCTCCGCCAGCGTGTAGAACGCAGCGGTCTCTGCATCGTCGGCGGCCTGCGCCTCGCCACCGATATAGCCTGCTCCGAAAACCGTGAGGAGATAGTCGGCCGGATGACTTTCGACCGAGCCGTCGATGAAAATCTCGATCAGGGGACGAAAATCAGCGGCCACGAGGCCGGTCTCCTCGAGAAGTTCCCGTTTTGCCGCCGTCTCCAACGCCTCACCGGCCTCCACCTTTCCTCCGGGGAAGGCGTAGACGCCCTGGGAGGGCGGCTTTGCCCGCTTGACCAGCAGCACACGGTCACCGCGCACGACTGCCACGGATACCGATGGTATGGGTTGCTTCTTGGTCATGACATTCGGCCTCTGGCAGGCTTCCTTGCGGTTCGCGATCAAAGCCTTGGCTGTGGATCGCGGTACCGGATCGAGCTTTAGCGGTTGCGGCGGCGTGGTTCCACCACCACCTTCAGGGCCAGACATCAAAGAGATTGCACCATGTGTGGACGTTTCGCCTTGACCGCGACGCCGGACCAGACGGCGACATTTCTGGGCGTTGACGAGATCGAACCGTTTCCGGCGCGTTACAACATCGCGCCCACCCAGCCGGTGCTGATGACATTGGCCGGCGCGCCGCGCGATCCGGGCTCAAATCGCTCAGACCGAACCGCTGTTCTGGTTCGCTGGGGACTGATCCCGGCCTGGGTCAAGGATACGCGCGACTTTCCGCTTCTGCTCAACGCCCGCTCGGAAAGTGCAGCCGAGAAAGCCTCGTTTCGCGCGGCGATGCGCCATCGTCGCGCCTTGGTGCCTGCCAGCGGCTTCTATGAATGGCGGCAGACCGGCGGCAGGAAAGGGCAGGCCTATTGGATAAGGCCGGCCCATGGCGGGCTGGTCGCCTTCGCCGGATTGATGGAGACCTATGCGGAGCCGGGCGGCTCGGAAATGGACACCGGCGCCATCATGACGACCGCCGCCAACACCGACATTGCCCATATCCACGATCGCATGCCGGTCGTGATCCATCCCGGCGATTTTTCGCGTTGGCTGGATTGCCGTGGCCAGGAACCACGTGACGTGGCTGATCTTCTGAGGCCCGCCGAGCCTGGCTTCTTCGAGGCGATTCCGGTCTCGGATCTCGTCAACAAGGTCGCCAATACCGGGCCGGAGATTCAGGAGAGATTCGTCGCCTCGTCCGAGGGCGATGCGCCGCAACAAAAGGCTGCCAAGCCCGGACGCAAAAAGCCGGGCGACGATACGGATCAGATGTCGCTGTTCTAGTCTTTGTGGATGCGCCGGCCGTGTCGGCGCGCATCGACCTGCACCGCCAGGCCGGTCAGTCGATCAGGCCGCGCGCGGCGAGGTAATCTTGTGCGCGGGCTTCTTGCTCTTCGGTGTGTGGAGCAGGGCGGCCGCGATGGCCGCCGGGCCTATGGCCCGATATTGACTGGCGAGCGCTGGTTGTTTGGCGCGACTGGCTTCTTGCTTGCTGCGTGGCATTTCGACTTCCCCAAGGTCAAGTTCACGTTGATGACGCTGCAAATGATGGCCGATTCCGACCAAATCGTGACGCCTTTCAAAGGAACAGGCGGATACTATAGCACTGAACCCACATGTTTAACAAAAGGTTGTTCGGCTACATGGTCTGTCATCAACCTGGCCTGAACCGGAAAGTTGCGACTTGACGGCAACACGGCCGGGCGCGATAAAGCCGCGCATGAAAACGTCATTCGCCATTTGTGGCATTTGCATTATTGGCTAGCGCACGCGCTGGTCCGGACGTTTTCGCCTCAATTTTCTCCCTGAGTAGACGAACGCCCCGGCCAGCAGGCTGGGTTTGAATTGCGCCTATGCGCGGCGGCCTGGATAGGCCGGGAAGGGGATGAATGTCTGAGGGTTCGAAGGGCCTGCGCCTCTACAATACGATGACCAGGACGAAGGAGGATTTTGTCCCCATCGACCCAACCAATGTGCGCATGTATGTCTGCGGCCCGACCGTCTACGACTTCGCCCATATCGGCAACGCCAGGCCGGTGATCGTCTTCGACGTGCTGTTCAGGCTGCTTCGGCACGTCTATGGCGCCGACCGCGTCACCTATGTCCGCAACATCACCGACCTGGACGACAAGATCAACGCGCGCGCGCTGCGTGATTTCGGTAGCGACATCGCGACCGGAAAGCTGTCGCTCAACGAGGCGATCCGTAAGGTGACCGAAAAGACGGCAAACCAGTTTCACAAGGATGTCGCCACGCTCGGTTGCTTGCCGCCGACCTTCGAGCCGCGCGCGACGGACTTCGTCCAGCCCCGATCAGACGGCAGGACCGACATGATCGGCTTGATTCAATCTCTCATCGAACGCGGCCATGCCTATGAAGCCGCAGGCGAAGTCCTGTTCGATACGGCCTCCATGGTCGACTACGGCCAGCTTTCTAAACGCCCGCTCGACGAACAGCAGGCCGGCGTGCGCATCGCCGTGGACGCGCATAAGAAGAATCCCGGCGATTTCGTCTTGTGGAAACTCTCCTCGCCGGAAGAGCCCGGCTGGGATTCGCCCTGGGGTCGGGGCCGGCCGGGCTGGCATATCGAGTGCTCGGCGATGAGCGCGGCCTATCTTGGCGAAGTCTTCGACATTCACGGTGGCGGTCTCGACCTGATCTTCCCGCACCATGAAAACGAGAACGCGCAGTCGCGTTGCGCCCACGGCACCGATGGGATGGCCAAGGTGTGGATGCACAATGGCTTCCTGCAGGTCGAGGGTCAGAAGATGTCCAAGAGCCTGGGCAACTTCTATTCCATCAACGAATTGCTGGAGACCGAAACTTTCGGCGGCCGCAAATGGCCGGGCGAGGTGCTGCGCCTCGCCATGCTGATGACACATTATCGCGAGCCGATCGATTTTTCGGTGCGCAAACTGGAAGAGGCTGAAAACACGCTTCGCAAATGGAAGCGCGCGGCTGATCTGGCAACCGGCGATAGCGGCCGGCTTCCCGAGGCGGTTGTCGAGGCGCTGTCCGACGATCTCGCTACCTACCCGGCCTTCCAGGTTCTGACGCAGCTTGCCGCCGAAGCATCGGAAGGAAACGAGGCTGCGGCCGGTCTCAAGACGGCACTTCAGTTCCTCGGTTTCAATCTTGCCACGGCGACCATTGACGAACAGGCGGTTTCGAACACCATTGCCGAACGTCTCGCTTTCATTGCCGCCAAGAACTGGGCCGAGGCTGACCGCGTCCGTGACGCATTGCTGGCGCAAGGCATTCAGTTGAAGGATGGCAAGGACCCGGCGACGGGTGAACGCGTAACGACCTGGGAGGTGAAGAGATGATCGATCATACCGGCATTTCCGTCGTCGATTTCGAAGCGGCCAAGACCTTCTACGACAAGGCGATGGCGCCGCTGGGCGCCTCGCTGCTCTACATGGTGCCTATCGAATATACGGGTGGCGAGAAGGTCGGTGGCTATGGCCGTGATCGACCGGTGTTCTGGCTGCATGAGGCGAAAGTGCCCGGACCTGGCCGACACTATGCCTTCGGTGCGACCAGCCGCGCCGACGTGGACGCTTTCCACAAGGCTGCTCTTGCGGCCGGCGGCAAGGACAATGGTGGTCCGGGCCTGCGCCCGCACTATCACGAGCACTATTATGCGGCCTTTGTCTTCGATCCGGACGGCAACAACATCGAAGCCGTCTGCCACAGGCCGGGATAAGACGATGAGCCTCGACAACAGACCTGTGTATGCGGGCGGCTGCCAATGCGGCGCGGTGCGCTTTCGCGTCGAAGGCGTGCTCGGCGACGCTTCGATCTGCCACTGCCGCATGTGTCAGAAGGCGAGCGGCAATTTTTATCAGCCGCTGGTTTCCGTCGGCGGCGCCAGGCTGACCTGGACACGGGTCGAGCCGAAGCACTTCCAGTCTTCGAATTTCGCCCGCCGCGGCTTTTGCCCGGAATGCGGCACACCTTTGACCTTCGAGGCACCGGACGGCATCGCGCTTGCAATCGCTGCCTTCGATCACCCGGAAGAAATCCCGCCGACCATCCAATGGGGCATCGAGGCGAAACTTCCCTATGTCGATACCATCCCGTCCCTGCCGGGCGGGGTGACCGAGGACGATCCCGAATCTTTGCCCTTCGTCACGTCGATGGTTTCTTACCAGCATCCCGATCACGATACTGAAACCTGGCCTCCGGAGAACAGATCATGACAGAGACGATCAGGACTGGTGGGTGCCAGTGCGGGGCGGTGCGGTTCCGTGTTCGCGGCAAATTGGGCCACGCCTCCATCTGCCATTGCCGCATGTGCCAGAAGCAGTTCGGTTCGTTTTTCGGCGCCTTCGTCACCGTGCCCATCGACGGCGTCGAATGGGTGCACGAGGAACCGACCTATTTCCAGTCGTCGGTGAACATCGCACGCGGCTTCTGCAAGCGCTGCGGCACGCCGATGACCTACAAGCAACCCGACGGTCTGGAAATCTCGATCGGCAGTTTCGACGACCGCAGCGATCTCGCGCCAGTGCACCAGGTCAACTACCCGGCGCGGCTGCCGTGGGTGGAGAAGATATTCGAGGCGCCCATCCATAAGAATCCGGACTATTACGCGCGGCAGGAGCAGATCATCTCCTTCCAGCATCCGGACCAGGAAACCGACAATTGGCCGCATAGCGGACTGAAACTGTGATTTTGGAGCTGTGATCTTGGACTTGCGTACACTTTATCCGGAGATCGAACCGTTCGAGACCGGCATGCTCGATGTCGGCGACGGCCACACCGTCTATTGGGAGCGCGCCGGCACCAAGGGTGCCAAGCCTGCGGTCTTCCTGCACGGTGGTCCGGGCGGGACTATTTCGCCCAAGCATCGCCGGCTGTTCGACCCGAAGCTCTACGATATCCTGCTGTTCGACCAGCGTGGCTGCGGCAAGTCCACGCCCAATGCCTCGCTTGATGCCAACACCACCTGGGATCTGGTCGCCGACATGGAGCGGCTGCGCGAGATGGCCGGCTTCGACAAATGGCTGGTTTTCGGTGGCTCCTGGGGCTCTACCTTGGCGCTCGCTTATGCCGAAACGCACCCCGACCGCGTCAGCGAACTGGTCGTGCGCGGCATCTACACGCTGACCCGCGCCGAGTTGGAATGGTATTATCAGTCCGGCGTGTCGGAAATGTTCCCCGACAAGTGGGAACGGTTCGTCGCGCCGATCCCGGTCGAGGAGCGCGGCGACATGATGGCCGCCTACCGCAAGCGGCTGGTTGGCAGCGACCGGCAAAAGCAGGTCGAGGCGGCCAGGGCCTGGAGCCTGTGGGAAGGCGAGACGATCACACTGCTGCCGGACCCCGAAACCAGCGGCAAGTTCGGCGAGGACGATTTCGCCATCGCCTTCGCGCGCATCGAGAACCACTATTTCGTCCATGCCGGTTGGCTGGAAGAAGGCCAGCTCCTGCGCGATGCGCACAAGCTGAAGGACATTCCCGGCACCATCGTCCATGGCCGCTACGACATGCCGTGCCCTGCGCGATATGCCTGGGCGCTGCACAAGGCCTGGCCGAAGGCCGATTTCCACCTCATCGAGGGCGCTGGCCACGCCTATTCGGAGCCGGGCATCCTCGATCGCCTGATCCGCGCGACGGACAAATACGCCGGTAAATGACCATGCAACGCGATCGCCTCTATCTCTTCGACACGACTTTGCGCGACGGCCAGCAGACGCCGGGCATCGACTTTTCTGTCGAGGACAAGATTGCGATCGCCGGCATGCTGGATGAATTCGGCATGGATTATGTCGAGGGCGGTTATCCCGGCGCTAACCCGACCGACACGGAGTTTTTCGCGAAAAAACGCACCGCGCGGTCAAAATTCGTCGCTTTCGGCATGACCAAGCGCGCCGGCGTTTCCGTGTCGAACGATCCGGGTCTGGCTGCTTTGATCCAGGCGAAGTCGGACGCCATCTGCTTTGTCGCCAAGAGCTGGGACTACCATGTCCGTGTCGCGCTCGGCTGCACCAATGAGGAGAATCTCGATTCGATCCGCGTTTCGGTGGCCGCGGCGGTGGCGGCCGGCAAGGAAGCGATGGTCGATTGCGAGCATTTCTTCGATGGCTACAAGGCCAACCCCGACTACGCGCTGGCCTGCGCGCGGACGGCTTACGAAGCCGGCGCGCGCTGGGTGGTTTTGTGCGACACCAATGGCGGCACACAGCCTTCGGAGGTGCGCGCCATCGTCGAACAAGTGATCAGTGCCGGCATTCCTGGCGATCACCTCGGCATTCATGCCCATGACGACACCGGCCAGGCGGTTGCCAATTCTCTGGCGGCGGTCGAGGCCGGCGTGCGCCAGATCCAGGGCACGCTGAACGGCATCGGCGAGCGCTGCGGCAACGCCAATCTGGTTTCGGTGATCCCGACGCTGATGCTGAAGCCGGCCTTCAGCGACCGCTTCGAAACAGGCATATCGGCCGAGCAATTGACGGGCATTTCGCGCCTATCGCGCGCCTTCGACGAATTGCTGAACCGAGCGCCGGAAGCGCAAGCGCCTTATGTCGGCGCTTCGGCTTTTGCCACGAAGGCGGGAATTCATGCCTCGGCCCTGGTCAAGGAACCGCAGACTTATGAACACGTGCCGCCGGAAAAAATCGGCAACCGCCGGCGGGTTATGGTCTCCGATCAGGGCGGCAAGGCGAATTTTCTCGCCGAACTGAAGCGGCGCGGCATCGATGTGCCCAAGGACGACGCACGCCTCGACGCGCTTATTTCCGTGGTCAAGGAGCGCGAGGCCGAGGGCTATGCCTATGAAGGCGCCGACGCCAGCTTCGAACTTTTGGCGCGCAAGATGCTGACTGGCCTGCCGGAATTCTTCGCCGTCACCTCCTTCCGCTGCATGGTCGAGCGGCGGTTCGACGCGAACGGCCAGTTGCGGACTGTGTCGGAAGCCATCGTGAAGGTGATGGTGGACGGCGAGGAGAAGATGTCGGTGGCCGAAGGCCATGGCCCGGTCAATGCGCTCGACCTCGCCTTGCGCAAGGATCTTGGCAAGTATCAGAACGAGATCGGCGATCTCGAACTGGCGGATTTCAAGGTGCGTATCCTGAATGGCGGCACCGAGGCGATCACTCGCGTGCTGATCGAATCGCATGATTCCACCGGCGCGCGCTGGTGGACGGTCGGCGTATCGGAAAACATCATCGACGCGTCCTTCCAGGCGCTGATGGATTCCATCATCTACAAGCTGATGAAGAACCGCGAGATGGCCGGGCTGGTGGCCGCGGAATAGAACCTCGAGGTGGCCTTAGGCAGTTCCGCGCGAAGATCGCCGGACTGCTCTGTTCCGTGCAATCCATCAGTGAAAATCTATGACCCATCAGAAATAGTTGATGGTCTTGGCTTGCTCTCTGGCGCATAGGGTTGGGCCATGACGAGCCAGACTGTGCCAATCCAAGCCGATTCCGACGCCCGCCGTGGCTTTGTGCTGGCGCTTTGCGCCTACCTGCTGTGGGGGCTGTTGCCTTTCTACATGAAGGCGGTGGCGCATCTGCCGCTGGCCGAGGTCATTGCGCACCGCATCATCTGGTCGGTGCCGATTGCGGCCGCCGTGCTGATCTGGCTCGGCCGCACCGCCGATTTCAAGGCGGCGTTGCGCTCACCACGCATGCTGGCCATGGCGGCGCTGACCGCTGCCCTGATCACGGTGAATTGGAGCATCTATGTTTGGGCCATCGCCGTCGACCGCACGGTCGAGACGGCGCTGGGCTACTACATCAACCCGCTTGTCAATGTCGTGGTCGGGGCTTTGCTGCTTGGCGAGCGCCTGACCAAGTTGCAGATGGTGGCGGTGGCTTTGGCGGCTGTCGCGGTCATCGTGCTCACCGTGGAAAGCGGCAAGCTGCCATGGGTCTCATTGGCCCTGGCTTTCTCGTTCGCCGCCTATGGGTTTTTCCGCAAGACGCTGCCCATCGGTCCGAGCCAGGGGTTCCTGCTTGAAGTGCTGCTGCTGTCGGTCCCAGCGCTGGGTTATGCCGTCTGGCTCGCTTCGACGGGGCAAGGGCATTTCGCAACCGGCAACAGCACGGATACGCTTCTTTTGATGGGAAGCGGGTTGGTTACGGCCGTGCCTTTGCTGCTGTTTGCCTTCGGCGCTCGTCTGCTGCGTCTGTCGACCATCGGCATCATGCAATATATCGCGCCGACCATCGTGTTCCTGATTGCCGTCTTCATTTTCGGCGAACCGTTCAACACGGTGAACGCAATTGCCTTCGGGTTGATCTGGGCGGCGCTGGCAATCTATTCCTGGTCGATGCTGACGGCGAGCAGGCAGCGCTGAGCAGGCAGCGCAGGCACCTACATCTTGTCGATGACCGAAGACACGCCGCCCGTCGGCGCATCGACGCTGGCGCCGGTGGCAAGAATGGTCGCGACCACCGCCTCAGGATCGTCCACCACCAGCGGCTTCACATTGTGGGCGGTATGGATGAAGCCTTCGCTGGTCATGTGGTCGATCAGCGCCAGCATCGGGTTCCAGAAACCCTTGACGTTGACGAACACCATCGGCTTGCGGTGATGGCCGAGCTGCGCCCAGGTCATGATCTCGACGATTTCCTCGACCGTGCCGATGCCGCCCGGCAAGGCGACGAAGGCGTCCGATTCCTCGAACATCCTGTGCTTGCGCTGGTGCATGTTTTCGGTGACGACCACTTCATGCAGCCGGTCGAGGGCACTTTCGGTCGCTTCCCGGTTCATCAGAAAGCGTGGGATGATGCCCATCACCTGGCCGCCGGCCCGCATCGCGCCATCGGCAACGGCGCCCATGACGCCCTTGGTGCCGCCACCATAGACAAGGCGCAGGCCTGAACGCGCGAGCGAGTGGCCAAGCAGACGTCCGGCCTCGACATAGATGCCGTCACGGCCCGGAGAGGAGCCGCAATACACGCACACGGATCGAATCGTATTCATGGTTCGATTGGTGATGCCGTCCATCATCGCGGTCAAGTCTGGAAGCGGGCTTTTTCTTGTCGGATTCGGCAAAAGCAGCTAGACCGTTGATAGGTGGCTAAGGGGGCAGAACGAATATGGCTACGGCGCTTGTCAGAGCATTGCTTTTTGCTGCCGGTGGTTCAGCCGCCGTTGCGGGCGTCGCCTATGTCTCAGGGGCACTCGACCCCTTCCTGAAACCGGCCCCGCCGGCACAGGTCGCGGCCGTGGCACCCGCCGCGCCGGCGACGCCGCAGCCTTCGGAACAGCAGGCACCAGCGCAGCAGCAGGCGGCCGCGACACCAGCGGCCGAAAAGCCGGCTGAGACGAAACCGGCGGTCGCCGGACCGGTCGCTCCCACCTTCGATGTGGTGCGCGTGGAGGGCAATGGCTCGGTGGTCATTGCCGGCAATGCCGCCGCCAACGCCAAGGTTGATGTCGTCCAGGGAACGACGGTGCTCGGTTCGGCAACGGCCGGGCCGGACGGTGCCTTCGCGATCGTGCTCGAAAACCCGCTCAAGCCCGGCAATTACCAACTGCAGCTGCATGCGACCGCGCCTTCCAATACGGTCGCAACCTCGGCGCAGACTGCGGTCGTCTCCATCCCCGAAAAGCCCAACGGACAAGTCCTTGCCATGGTCGAGGAACCGGGCAAGGCGGCAACGCTGCTTTCGGTTCCGAAGCCAGAGGAGAAGGCTGGCGCCGAAACAGCGGCAGCTCCCGCGGCAACCGCTCCCGCGGCCGAACAGCCTGCGGCGGCCGCGCAGCCCGCGGCACAGGCGACGGCATCGGCTGAACCTGCCAAGCCGGCCGAACCGGGTTCGCCCGCAGTGTCCCCTGAGGTGTCCAAGGTCGTGGTCGAGGCCGTCGAGATCGACGGTGGCAAGGTTTTCGTCGCTGGCACGGCGGATCCCGGCCGCAAGGTGCGGGCCTATGCCAATGACATGCTGCTCGGCGAAGCCCTGACCTCGCCCAAGGGTCAGTTCCTTGTCGAAGCGACGCGCGATCTGCCCGTCGGCAACTACACGGTGCGTGTCGACGCGCTCGATGCCGACGGCACCAAGGTGGTCGCCCGCGCTGCTGTTCCCTTCCAGCGCGAGCCGGGGGAGGCGGTCGCCGCCGTTGCACCGGCGCCGGCCGAAACAAAGGCACCGGAGACTGCTGCTGCTGGCAGCACCGCGGCAAAACTCGAGCAGGTCGACCACGCGGTCATCATTCGCCGCGGCGATTCGCTGTGGCGCATTTCGCGCCGGGTCTACGGCCACGGCATGCGCTACTCGACGATCTATCTGGCCAATCAGGAGCAAATCCGCGATCCGGACCGCATCTGGCCGGGCCAGGTCTTCAAGCTGCCGCAGAAGTCGAAAGAAGGCGAAACCGCCGACATGAACACGCTCGGCGACCAAATGACGACCGCGAAATAGAACCTCATTCGCCCATTCGGCTAGGTTGCGCAAAATAGGTTCATCGTCTATCGACGATGAACCATGCAAACATCGCTTTCACAGACATGCGGGGCGGGGCATCTCGCCGACACTCGGGCCGTCGCGGCAAAGCTTGCTGCGCTGGCGCATCCGGCGCGCATTGAAATCCTGAAGCGCCTTTCCGCCAGCAATTCCTGCTGCTGCGGCGAAGTGGTGGATCATCTCGATCTCGCGCAATCCACAGTCTCGCAACATCTGAAAATACTGGTCGAAGCCGGGCTGGTTCGCTTTACGCCGGACCGGCAACGCTCGCGCTACGCGGTTGATCATCAAGCGCTCGCCAGCGTCTCGGCTTCGCTCTCCGCCCTGGTCGAGACCTGCTGTCAGACCGGTTGAACCAAATAACAAGGCAAGAACAGTGGCCGACAAAACCGTCTCCGCCGACTCAGGCTCCACATTCAAGACTCTGCGCAATCTATGGCCGTATATGTACCCGGCCGACCGCCCGGATCTGCGCTGGCGCGTAACCTGGGCAACCCTGCTGCTGGTTGTCGCCAAGCTGGTTCTGGTGGCCGGTCCTTACTTCTTCAAATGGGCCACTGACGCCCTGACCGGCGAGGGGAAATACACGCCACCCCTGCCGGCTATCCTGCTCGCGCCGATCGCGCTGGTCATTGCCTATAATGTGCTGAGACTGGTGCAGCTTGGCTTCAACCAGCTTCGCGACGCTTTGTTCGCCCGCGTTGGCCAATATGCGGTGCGCCAGCTCGCCTATCGCACTTTCGTTCACATGCACCAGCTGTCGCTGCGCTTTCATCTGGAAAGGCGCACCGGCGGCCTCTCTCGCATCATCGAGCGCGGCACGAAGGGCATCGAGACCATCGTGCGCTTCATCATGCTCAACACGGCGCCCACCGTGCTGGAGTTCGCGCTCACCGCCGGCATTTTTGGCTTCACCTATGGCTGGAAGTATGTCGCGGTCGTCGCCGTTACGGTTGCCCTCTACGTCTGGTTCACGGTGAGGGCTTCAGACTGGCGCATCGCCATCCGCCGCGACATGAACGACAGCGACACCGACGCCAACACCAAGGCGATCGATTCCCTGCTCAATTTCGAAACCGTCAAATATTTCGGCAACGAGGCGATGGAAGCCTCCCGCTTCGATCGCTCCATGGCGCGCTACGAAAGCGCCGCCACCCGCATCTGGACGTCGCTCGGCTGGCTGAACTTCGGCCAGGGCGTCATCTATGGCCTCGGCACCACGGTCGTCATGTGCATGTCGGCCTATGAGGTGATGAACAAGACACAGACGATCGGTGACTTCGTCTTCATCAACGCCATGCTCATCCAGCTTTCGGTGCCGCTCAACTTCATCGGTTTCATCTACCGCGAAATCAGGCAGGGCCTGACCGACATCGAGCAGATGTTCGATCTGCTCGATGTTCAGCAGGAGGTTCTCGACAAGCCCGATGCCAAGCCTTTGGCGGTCGCCTCCGGTCGCGTCGAATTTCGCGACGTGCAGTTCTCCTACGACCCCAACCGCAAGATCCTGAAAGGCGTCAGTTTCGAGGTTCCGGCAGGCAAGACGGTGGCCATCGTTGGCCCGTCGGGCGCCGGCAAGTCGACGATTTCGAGGCTGCTGTTTCGCTTCTACGACGTGCAGGACGGAGCCGTGCTGATCGACGGACAGAATGTGCGCGACGTGACACAGGAAAGCCTGCGCTCGGCCATCGGCATGGTTCCGCAGGATACGGTCCTGTTCAACGACACCGTCGCCTACAACATCCGCTACGGCCGCGTCGACGCCGAAGAGGAAGAAGTCAGGCGCGCAGCCGAGCTCGCCCAGATCGGTCCCTTCATCGAGCGCCTGCCGGACGGTTACCGGACCATGGTCGGCGAGCGCGGCCTCAAGCTCTCGGGCGGCGAAAAACAGCGCGTGGCGATTGCCCGGACCATTCTGAAGGCGCCGCCGATCCTCATTCTCGATGAGGCGACCTCGGCGCTGGACAGTCACACCGAGCAGGAAATCCAGGCGGCGCTTGATCTCGTTTCGAAAGACCGCACCACGATCGTCATCGCCCACCGCCTTTCAACCGTCATCTCGGCCGATGAGATCATTGTGCTGAAGGACGGGCAGATCGCCGAACGCGGCACCCATGCCGACCTGCTTCAGCAACGCGGCCTCTATGCGTCGATGTGGGATCGTCAGCGCGAGGCGACGGAGGCGGAGGAGCGTCTGCGTCTTGCCCGCGAAAGCGACGATCTCGGCGTCGTCGTGCGTCGGCGAACGGCAGAGGTGTCCTGAACCATCGCATCCGAACAGCTGCGCTCTTGACTGGGGCAGCTGGCGGATGTTCGGTGGCGCTCGGCCGGTGAGGGGGCCTTACGGAGAAAGAGCAGCCGATGTTCTTCGCTATTCTCGCTTATCATGCCGAGGGTGTCGTGGAATCGTGGACGCCGCAGGAAGACGCCGCGCTGATGGACGATCTGCTTGCGACCCACGACAGGCTGGTCACGCAGGGTCATATGGGGCCTGCGGCCCGGCTCGGTCCCGTCGAACAGGCGCAAACTGTTCGAGGCCTTGGCGATGGCATGGTGATAGACGGCCCTTTCGCGGAAACGAAAGAACAGCTTCTTGGCCTCTATGTGGTTGATTTCCCGAGCCAGGAAGAAGCGGTCGAGGCCGCCCGGGAGCTGCGCCGCGCCAATCCCAGCGCTGTCTATGAAGTGCGGCCGATCATGCTCTATGTGCCCGGTGCATCGCTCGCCCGGCCGTAAGCTGCAGCGGGATATCCGAGTGATGCCGGATTGCCGCGTTGCGGCGGAGAAGTGTTTCCGGTAGACAAGCCGAACCCGAAACAGAGCCGCCCCAGCCCGATGAATCTTGTCGATACGGTCAAGAACGCGTTCGTGCCGATCCACCGCGAAGGTTATCCCTTCATCGCGGCTTTCGGCGCTGGAACGCTGCTGCTCGGCTATTTTTCGTCGATCCTGTTCTGGATCGGTCTCATCCTGACCGCCTGGTGCGCCTATTTTTTCCGCGATCCGGAGCGTGTCACGCCCGTTGACGACCGGCTGGTGATCAGCCCCGCCGATGGCGTGGTTTCCGCGGTCGGACCGGCTATACCGCCACGCGAGCTGGGTCTTGGCACCACCGAGATGACCCGCGTTTCAGTGTTCATGGACGTGTTTTCCTGTCATGTGAACCGCGCCCCGGTGCGCGGTCGCATCACCCGTATCGAGCACCGGCCGGGCAAGTTCCTCAATGCCGAGCTCGACAAGGCGAGCCAGGAAAACGAGCGCAACGGCGTCGTCATTGAAAGCCCGAATGGCACCGTGGCTGCCGTGCAGATTGCCGGCCTGGTGGCGCGGCGCATTGTTTGCTGGGCCGAAACCGGCGGTACGCTGGCGATCGGCGAACGCTTCGGCCTCATTCGTTTTGGCTCGCGTGTCGATGTCTTCCTGCCGGCGAATGCCGCGCCGCGGGTGGCTGTCGGCCAGACCGCCGTGGCCGGCGAGACGGTGATTGCCGAGTTCGGCGGTGCCCAGGCGGCGCCGCTGGTGCGCATCTCCTAGGGACGGCGCGATGGGCGCTCCCTTCAAGAAGTTCGAGGCGCATGGTCTTGGCGGGCCGCGCATCACCGAAATCCCGCTGCGCATGGTTCTGCCCAATCTGGTGACCGTTCTGGCGATCTGCGCCGGTCTCTCGGGCATCCGTTTCGCTTTCGAGAACCGGTTCGAGACAGCCGTGGTGATGGTGCTGCTCGCCGCCTTCCTCGATGGCATCGATGGCCGGCTGGCGCGGCTGCTCAAGGCCACTTCGAAATTCGGCGCGCAGATGGATTCGCTGGCCGACATCGTCAATTTCGGCGTGGCGCCGGCCCTGGTGCTCTATGCCTATCTCCTGGACAGGGCAGGTTCACCGGGCTGGATCGCCGCCCTCCTGTTCGCGATTGCCTGCGGCATGCGCCTGGCGCGCTTCAACGTGCTTGACGAGCAGACCGACCGGCCAGCCTGGCAGGCA
Source organism: Mesorhizobium sp. 2RAF21 (assembly GCF_052115345.1). Taxonomy (NCBI): domain Bacteria; kingdom Pseudomonadati; phylum Pseudomonadota; class Alphaproteobacteria; order Hyphomicrobiales; family Phyllobacteriaceae; genus Mesorhizobium; species Mesorhizobium sp. 2RAF21. Next base: position 49,525 of record NZ_JBFRGM010000005.1, read on the forward strand.
GACTATTTCGTTGGCGTGCCGGCGCCTGCCGGTGCCGTGCTTGTCATGCTGCCGCTCTATCTCGCTTTCCTCGGCATGCCGCCGACGCGGCCGATCGCTTTTGCCGGCGTGGCCTTCACGGTGCTCATCGCCTTCCTGCTGGTCAGCCGCCTGCCGGTCTATTCCGGCAAGAGCGTCAAGATACCGGGCGACCGGGTGCTGCCGGTCATCCTGGCCGTCGTGCTCTACATGCTGCTTCTGGTCAGCTATCCCTGGCACACCTTGACCGCTTCGGTTCTAGCCTACCTGGTCTTCCTGCCGTTCAGCGTCAGGGCCTATTCGCGGCGTGCCAAGAAGGAAGGCGAGGCGGTTCTGCCGCCGGATGTCGACCACAAGGTCGTCGACGGCGAGAATTGATCCCAACCGCTCAGGCCGGCAGTCCCAGGCGTTCCATCGCCAGTTTGCGCGCTGACACATAATCGGTCTTGCCTGAGCCCAGAACAGGAAGCGCGTCCACCTTCACGATGTCGTTCGGCACCATGAGTTCGGCGGCGCCATGCGCCTTGCCGAACTTGCGCAGCGCATCGGCTTCGGCCTCGTCGGCCGTGGTCACCAGCACGATGCGCTCTCCCCGGCGCTTGTCGGGCACGGCCACCGCCGCATGGTTGTCCTCCGGCCAGAGCGACTGCACCAGCATCTCGACTGCGCCAAGCGATACCATTTCGCCGGCGATCTTGGCGAAGCGCTTGGCACGGCCGCGAATGGTGATGAAGCCGTCGCGGTCGACGGAAACGATATCGCCGGTGTCGTGCCAGCCTTGCAGCGGTTGCAACTCGCCGGGGCGGTCGGCGGTCATGTAACCCATCATCATGTTGGGTCCGTCGAGCCACAGCCTGCCGCCATTCTCTATGCCTTCGACCGGGTCGAGCCTCATTTTGATCGCGGGCAGCAGCCTGCCCACAGTCCCCTCGCGATTGTGAATCGCCGTATTGACCGACACGACGGGGGCCGCCTCGGTCAGGCCGAAGCCTTCGATGATCTCGGCCTGGAAACGCTCGCGATAGATGCGGCGCGTATCCGCTTTCACCGGCTCGGCCCCGGCCACGATGAAGCGAAGGCTGGAGAAGTCGCCGTCGCCGGCATGGCGCGCATAGTTGGCCAGGAAGGTGTCGGTGCCGAACATGACCGTCGGCCGCGCCTTGCGGGCGATCTCGGGGATGATCTTGTAGTGCAGCGGCGAAGGGTAGAGAAACGCCTTCACGCCGGTCAGCAGCGGCAGGATGGTACCGCCGGTCAGTCCGAATGAGTGGAACACCGGCAGGACGTTGAACAAGATATCCAGAGGCGAAATGGTGATGCGCGCCTCGGCCTGCATCGCATTGGCCAGCAAACTGCGATTGGAAAGCACCACCGCCTTGGGGGCGCCTTCCGAACCGGACGTGAACAGGATGACGGCAGGCTTGGCGGCATCCTGCGGCTGCAGCGGCCATCGCCAGAAAAGCATGGCGCTCAGCCGGTCCAGTGACGACGTATCGTCGCGCAACTCCTCAAGCCACAGGAACTGGGCGCCGCCTGCTTGCGCTGCCTCGACGATATCCGAAAGCGACGCCTTCTCGACGAATGCGCGCGAGGAAACGATGGTGCGGATCGTCGCTGTGCGTACGGCCGAAGTGATGCTTGCCGGCCCGGCCGTATAGTTGATCATGGCTGCCACGCGCCCGGCCGACAGCAGGCCGAGCAGGGAGATGGCGACGCCATTGGTGTTGGGCAGAAGCAGGCCGACGGCCTCGCCCGGTGCCGTCTTGGCTTCGACCTTTTGGCCGATGATGCGTGCGCCGGCGAAAAGGCGGCGGTAGCTCAGAGCCCCCGAAACCACATCCTCGACGATCGGATGAGAGGCCCCGAAACGGTCGGCGGCGTCCCGCATTGCCTGAAACAGGCTGCGGGTAAGGTCGGTGGCGGCGAAGCGGGCTTCGGCGACGCGATCGAACAGGGCGTTGCTGCCATTGGTCGCCGGCTCGCCGCCGCGCGCCGCCAGCTCGTCCACGGTCATCGGCGCAAGCACGCTGATGTCGAGCCTCGGGAACCAGCGCCGCGGCGCCTTGTTGGCGGGCGTGAGCGACGTAGGCAGCCAGCGTGCGCCACCGACGAAGATCGGCACAATGCGGGCGTCGGCCTGCATGGCGATGCGGGCGACCGCGCGGTATAGCCGGAACGACTTGACGTCCGGTTCCACGGCGTCGGGGAAATAGACGGCCAGCCGGCCGCGTCCCTTGAGAACGCGCACGAGCCTGCGGCTGACGAAGACATGTTCGGCATTAAACGCGATGGTGCGAGCAAGCTCCCGCCACGGTTCTAGCCAGAAGGAGTGCGCCGATGCCTCGTCCAGAATGTGAAGCGTATCCTCCGGCAGGAGCGACAGCATTAGCGCCGGGTCTATTCTCGACTGATGGACGATCACGTAGATGACTGGAGCGTCGCTGTCGCGGGCGAGCCTGATGCGGTGATCGGCGATGCGATAGGCCAGCTTGAACGGTGTGTAGAGCAGCGCCTGCGCGAGGCTGAGGCCTAGCCGGACCTTCTCGACAAGGCCGACGAGCAACCAGGCGATCGCGAGTGCTGCGAGCAGCCCCAGGGTCAGGATCATACCGCGTCACTCCCAATGCCGGTCAGGGTGTCGCGCGTCCGCTTGGACGCTCAATCTAGCGTAGTCGATCGCCGACCTTGCCGGGGCAAAACCTATCCGAAGTGATGCCAAGGTCAATGCGGAAGACGCGCACTGCCGACGACAAAGAAAAAGCCGACCAAGAGGTCGGCTCTGGAGGGGGAGCGGGCCGGGGGATTGGGGGGACTAGAGCGTGGCCCGCTAGACAATAATGCGTGTGCAACATGATGGTTCCGTGACAGCGCGACTATTTTGATGGTGACGCTACCGGCAGCGCCGCTGCCCGCCGTGCCTTGAACCAATCGCGGGCGCCGTGAGCCAGAACCGCGGCAAGCACGATCGCGCCGCCCAATATGCTGGCCGCAGGCGGCACCTCCGACAGGAACAGCCAAGCCAGCAATACCGCGGCGGGTACCTCCGCCGCGCCCAATAGTGCGGATTCCGGCGCCGGAATGAGTCGGCTGCCTTCGGTCCAGAGGATCGATGCCAATGCGAACGATGCCCCGAAGACAACGAGCAGCACGGCGTCCCAGGTGGTGATCGCCAGAGGGTCGGTGACGAACCAACCGAATATGAAGAGAAGAAAGGCCGAGACGGCACCGGCCCAGACGACCGGCGTGTCGCGAAACGCGCGGATCATGATCATGTAGAGCGCGCTGCCGATGGTCATCAGTGCCGCGAGCCCGTCGCCGAACAGATTGCCGGACCCGAACCCGGAATGAACCATGATGGCAACGCCGGTGAGCGAGACAATGGCCGCAGCCAGCGTCGGCGCTCGAAATGGCTCGCGCACGAGCAGCCATGCCAGCAAGGCGGTCACGAAGGGCGCTGTCGCGTAAATGACGGCGACATTGGCGACATAGGTGAATTTGAAGGCCGAGATGAAGGCAATGCTGGCGGCTGCACCGACCACGGCCACCAACCATCCACGCCAGCCAAGCCGCATGTTGGGCTTTTCGCCTGCCCTTCGGGGACGCCAGCGCACATAGGCTCCGATCAGCAGGAAACCGACGAAACCGCGCCAACAGGAGACGGTCAGGGCGTCGGCCGAAATCGATTTGGTCAGCACGCCGGTGAGGCCGAACACGATCGCCGATGCCGAGACCAGCAGGATGCCCAGCGTTCGTTCGTTCGAAACCCCGTTTGGTGGTGTCATCGGCTCCTCCGGCGCTGCATCACGATAGCGCCGGGCTACTGACAGCCTTCTGGCAGGAATGCGCGTTCAGGCGGCCGGTTTGCGGAAGCGCTCGCTGGCGACGATGACGAGGCCGGCGAAGACGATGATTGCCGCACCGATGAACACTTCGCTGCGCGGCACGTCGCCCCAGATCAGGAAGCCGAGCGCGAAAGCCCAGACGAGCGCCGTATATTCGAACGGAGCGATGATGGAGATGGGCGCCCGTTTCATGCCTTCGAACAGAAAATACTGACCGAGGCCGCCAAAGGCGCCAACGGCGATCAGCAGCAGGAGTTCCTGCCAACCGGGTGTCTGCCAGGTCCAGAACAGCGGCAGGCCGGCGATGACCAGGAAGAAGCCGTTGTTGAGCACGAGTTGCACCGTCGTGCGCTCCTGGGAGGCGACCTTGCTCAGAAGCACGATGGACAATCCCCATAGCGCGGCCGCTGCCAGCACCAGGATCACCGGCAGTGAAAAGCCGAGCCTGGCAGGATCGCAAGCGACGAAGACGCCGCCAAAACCGATCAGCACCGCTGCCCAGCGCAGCAAGGGAACCTTCTCGCCCAGCACGACGATCGACAAGGCGGTGACGATGATCGGCGCGGCGAAATAGATGGTGGTCAGTTCGGCGAGCTGCAGATCCTTGGCGGCCGTATAATAGCAAAGCCACGCCGCCAGGATGAGAAAGCTGCGCAAAAGCATGGATTTGAGGATCGGCGAACGCGCCGAATCCGCAAGGAGTCTCCAGCCGCCGGTGGCAACGCAGCCGGCAAGGATCGTGGCACTACGGAAGAACAGGATCTGCCAGACTGGCGCAGCCACCACCAAGAGCTTGATGGATGCATCCTGGAACGAAAACAGCAGATAGGAAAAACTGGTCAGCATGATGCCGGCCAGCACTTTCTCGCGTGTATCGGTGAGGACGACTTCTGACATGACGAGTCCGGCGACTGCTGAGGCGGCCGAACCCGAATCTCGATTGTTTCAGAGCCCACCGCAGCCGCTAGGCTACACGAGGCGCATCATCAGCGCTGCTAAGCCACAGAAGTGGTTGCGTTGGCGCAGTGTAGCAACAATGCGTCCTTACTGAGCCGGTTGCGCCGGCTGCGGCACTTGCGAGGCGCCCGGCTCGTCGTCTCCCATGTCGGCATAGGGCGAGGCGCTGGGGACGCACTGCACCGCCCAGCCCACCGGCGCCGGCTGCTTCTGATATTCGGCTATGGCCGCAGTGCACTGTTCGCGTTTGTCGAAAGTGCTTGGCAGCACCACCATGCCGCCTTGCGGGCCGGCCACCACGAGATACCAGACCAGGGCAACGGTCGATGACATGGGGAATCCTCTTTTCTGCGGATTGGAGATGACGGGTTGCGCGAGCCTAGCAAGTCTTGCCGGCAGGTGAAAGCGCACCGGTGACGCGGAGCCTCGAAGATCGGATCAACCTTTGGGGCTCGTTGCCTCCAAATGTGAACGCCTAAGTCCGTATGTTTCTTCCACAAATCGGATCGTGCCATTGCCGACGGGCCTGCGACGGTTGGTGCCGAACGGGGGCTTGCCCCCGATGACGGCCTTCTCCTCAGAACAGCCGATCTCAGGCCGGCATCTGGTACGACACCCAGCGGTTCGGCTTTGCTTGGAAGATCATGCCGGTTTCCGTCACTGAAGGACTGGCCAGCGGCACGATCCGGGCCGCGATCTCAGAAGGATGGGGCAGGGTGTCCGGGTTTTCGCCAGGTACGGCCTGAGCGCGCATGGCGGTGCGAGTAGCGCCGGGATCGACGGCGTTGACCCGCAGCGGCGAGTTCCTGGTTTCGTCGGCCCAGGAGCGAACCATCGCCTCTACTGCTGCCTTCGAGGCCGCATAGGGCGCCCAGAAGGCACGCGCCGAATGGGCGGCGCCGGACGACAGCACGATGGCGCGACCCGCATCGGAAAGCCTGAGCAGCGGATCGACCGAACGGATCAGTCGCCATGTCGACGTCACGTTGACCGTCATGACCTTCTCAAAGACCTTGGCTTCGACATGGCCGATCGGCGAAATGACGCCCAGGACGCCGGCATTGGCCACGAGTATGTCGAGCTTACCCCAGCGATCGTGGATGGCGCCACCCAGCCGGTCGATGCCGGTCATGTCGGCGAGGTCGAGCGGCACCAGCGTTGCTTCGCCTTTCCCGGTCCGGGCGCGTTCGGCCTTGATCTCGTCGTCCAACTCTTCCAACCCGCCGACGGTGCGGGCGACCGCGATGACGTGAGCGCCCGCCGCCGCCATCTGCTTGGCGATGTGGTAGCCGATGCCGCGCGATGCGCCGGTAACGACGGCGAGGCGGCCGGTGAGGTCAAGTGTCATTTCTGCCAGTACCTGCTGAGATTTGACGGGAAACTCCGAGCCTCGCGAAACACGGTTCAGCGCCGTTTGGCAAGGGGCGAGATGGACGCAGCCCATTTTTGCCTATAGCCGCCTCTACAACCTGTAATATTGTTTTGATAGCAATTCTATTTTAGGTTGCCGAAATTGATGGGGGAACCATATGAGAAAAGTAGCTTGTGTCGTTGGTGTCGTGGTCCTTGTGCAAGGATGCACATCCTATGCGGCCAATCAGGTGCTCGGAACGTCGGCAATTCCGCTCAGCGTGACGGCTGGCAAACGGCTGGAGCCTAAAAATATCTACAGGGTGAAATCGGGCGGCATGATCACTCAGGTCTGCCAGAAAGACATGGAGAACCGCAAGATAAAGGCGGTGGGTGTTGTGATGGGGGACGAGTCCGACGACACGATCACGGATCGGGTCGTTGGCGAGGCCATCACCTTAACCGTGCCGGGCGTGCCGACCATCCGCATGCCTTATCGGAAGATGCGCGTTCAGGGCTATACGGTGAGGGAGGCGAAGGCACCGTCCGGCGAAGACATCTACCAATATTACATGCAAAATGTCGGCTCGACGTGCCGCAAAATGATGTCGGAGGGTGGCCTTATCGTTGTCCAGAGCGAGGCGCGGGCCAAGAAATCGGCTCAGTTGCTGAAAGGACCGGTGGACGACCTGCCATTGGGACCGGGCACATTGGGCGGATTGGGTACCGAACAAGTCATCCGCGGTCCTTCAAACGTCACTTTTGGCATCGTGCCCGCCGAGCATTGATGACGGGCGCCCATCAAGATTTCCGACACCGCGGCGAAGGGACAGTGTTGTCCGCAACTCTCCTGTCATGGTCGCGCGCAGATCGTCTGCTCGTCTTCGCCAACGCTGCAATCGGCATCGTGCTCGGGTTGAACGACCGTGGGGTTGGATGATCACTTGAAGGCCGGTCGCGGGAATTTTCGGCGCCGCTGTCGGGAACGGCTGCGCTTCAACGTCCTTGAAGGTGAAACGAGGCTTCACAGGAGGAGACCATGGGCCGCACAATCGTAATTCTCGTCGCCAGGCTGATTTTCGCCGCTGTCTTTGCAATGGCCGTCAGCTTCAAATTTGCCGGCATGGCCAATACGGCCGCCTACATCGCAGCGGCTGGTCTTCCGTTTCCGCTGCTGTTGGCCTGGTTGGCGGCGATCTTCGAGGTCGGGCTGATTCTGGCTTTCCTCACCGGCGCCTACTTTTCCGACGCCGCCTTGCTCGCTGGAGCCTATGTGGTCTTTCTGGCCTTTGCTTTCCACGGTCCGTCGCACTGGCAAGCCAACCAGGACGAGTTCGGCTTCTTCATCGACCACTTCACCTTCCTGGCCGGGCTTTTGTTCGCCGCCGTGCATGGACCGGGTGAACGACTGGCGCTGCGAAAAGGTTTTGTCTGGAAGGACGAAGCGGCTTCCGCGAACTGACGCGGAAGCTTAAGGGCGGACCGAAACCTTATTGCCCGTTGGTCGCCAGCAGCGACAGCGTGCGCACATTGTCGGTGCCTTCATGATCGAGCAGCCGGGTCGGATACTGACCGGTGAAGCAGGCGTCGCAGAACTGTGGCTGTTCGTCGTTGCGGCCGGCTTCGCCGACGGCCCGGTAGAGGCCCTCGATGGTCAGAAAGCCGAGCGAATCGACACGGATGAATTCCGCCATCTCTTCGATCGACATGCGCGAAGCCAAAAGCTTCGATTTCTCCGGCGTGTCGACGCCGTAGAAGCAGGAGGCGCGGGTGGGCGGCGAGGCGATGCGCATATGCACTTCCTTCGCGCCGGCGTCGCGCACCATCTGCACGATCTTCTGCGAGGTGGTGCCGCGCACGATGGAATCGTCGACCAGCACCACGCGCTTGCCTTCGATCATGCGACGGTTGGCGTTGTGCTTTAGCTTGACACCCATGTGGCGAATGGAATCGCCCGGTGAAATGAAGGTGCGACCGACATAGTGGTTGCGGATGATGCCGAGTTCGAAGGGAAGGCCGGCCGCCTGGCTGAAGCCGATTGCCGCCGGCGTGCCCGAATCCGGCACCGGCACGACGAGATCGGCGTCGACGGGGCTTTCCATGGCAAGTTCGGCGCCGATGCGCTTGCGTACTTCATAGACATTGCGGCCCTCGACCGAAGAATCGGGGCGGGCGAAGTAGACATATTCGAAGATGCAGAAGCGTGACTTCTGCTGTTCGAACGGGAACATGCTTTCGATGCCCTTGGCCGTCACCACCACCATCTCGCCCGGCTTCAGGTCGCGGACAAAGCGCGCGCCGATGATGTCGAGCGCGCAGGTTTCGGAGGCCAGGATCCAGGCGCCGTCGAGATCGCCCAGCACCAGCGGGCGAATACCCAGAGGATCGCGGCAGCCGATCATCTTCTTCGACGACATCGCAACCAGCGAGAAGGCACCTTCGATCTGGCGAACGGCATCGATGAAGCGCGAATTGAGGTCGCGCTCCTTGGACGTGGCGACCAGGTGCAGGATGGTTTCGGTGTCGGAGGTCGACGAGAAGATCGAGCCTTGCTTCTGCAAGGCGCGCTGCACCGTCATGGCGTTGGTGAGGTTGCCGTTGTGCGCAACCGCGAAACCGCCGTCGGCGAGTTCGGCAAAAAAGGGCTGGATGTTGCGCACGCCGGCACCGCCGGTGGTGGCGTAGCGGGTGTGGCCGATGGCGCGGTTGCCCTTGAGGCTGTCGATGACCGCCTGCTTGGTGAAGGTGTCGCCGATCAGGCCGACATGCCGTTCGACATGGAACTGCGTACCGTCATAGGAGACGATACCGGCCGCCTCCTGGCCACGGTGCTGCAACGCGTGCAACCCGAGTGTGACGATGGCGGCCGCGTCCTGGCGGCCGAAAATACCGAAGACGCCACATTCGTCGTGGAAATGGTCGTCCGCCTCGGCGCAAAGCACGTCTGCTGCGTCTGCCATGCCGGGAGCCTCTTGTCCGCTAAAGCCGCGATATAAGGCGGTAGCGCTCCGAAAGCAACGTGCAGTCGTGACGGTTCACACCATCGTTAGTTATTCGTAGCCGGCGCATTGCCGCCGGCAGGGGCGTTGCCGCCTGCGGGAGGCTGGTCGGCGGGCGCTTCGTCGTCGGGAGCGGCGTTGTTGTCGGGAGCCGCATTTTCGTTGGCGGGCGCGCCGGTAGCGGGTGCCTCGCCAGCCGCGGGCGCCGTTCCAGTCCCGGCTTCGGGCAGCATGCCGTTCTTGTTGAGCTTCTTGAGAATCGTCTTTTCCGGATCTTCCGGCAACACGCTCTCTATATATTTGCCGATCGATTCCAGCAGCGGGCGCGACTTCGATGCGGCGATCCAGTTCGGAGCCTTGTCGCCGGCCAGCCAGTTGAAGAACATCAGGCCGACAGCCACGACCAAGATGCCGCGCGCCGCGCCGTAGAGGAAACCCAGCGTCCGGTCGAGCGCGCCGACCCGGCTGTCGATGATCCAGTCAGCGATCTTCATCGTGATGATCGACACGACGATTAGCGCGATCACGAAGACGATGCCGGCGGCAGCGCCCATCGCGATCTTTTCGTTGTCGATATAGGGTTTGAGGTAGGGGATGACCGGCTTGTAGAACAGGTAAGCCGCCACTGCCGCCGCCGCCCATGAGGCGATCGACAGAACCTCGCGCGAGAAGCCGCGAACCATCGCGAGCATCGCGGAAACGAGAGTGAAGCCGGCGAGAATTCCGTCAAGCAGCGTAATCGGCATGTCTTCGCCTACTCCATATGCCCTGTCATTCGTCTTCCGGAGTGCGACTGCGGCGGGTGCCGGCAATGCGCGCTACGAGATCGGCGAGCTCGGTAGGCTGGAAAGCACCGGCGCCTATCCCCCCGGCAATTTCCTCGCTGCCCAAGGGCAGGACTGCGCTTCCGAAGCCCAGCTTTTCCGCTTCCTTGAGACGCTGTTGCGCATGCGCAACCGGCCTCACGGCGCCTGAAAGGCTGATTTCGCCGAAATAGACGCAATCGGCGGGAAGGGCAAGACCGGTGAGCGACGACACCAGGGCGGCCGACACGGCGAGGTCGGCCGCCGGCTCGGAAATGCGGTAGCCGCCGGCAACGTTGAGATAGACGTCGTGCTGACCGAAACGTACCCCGCAATGGGCTTCCAGAACGGCAAGGATCATCGACAGCCGCGCGCTATCCCAGCCGACGACGGCGCGCCGCGGCGTGCCGAGCGACGACGGCGCGACCAGCGCCTGGATTTCCACCAGCACCGGCCTGGTGCCCTCCATTCCCGCGAAAACGGCGGCTCCGGGCGACTTTGCGTGGCGTTCGCCGAGAAAAAGCTCGGATGGATTGGCCACTTCGCGCAGCCCCTTGTCGGACATTTCGAAGACGCCGATCTCGTCGGTGGGGCCGAAGCGGTTCTTGACCGTGCGCAGGATGCGGAAGTGGTGTCCGCCTTCGCCTTCGAAATAGAGGACGGCGTCGACCATGTGCTCGACGACACGCGGTCCGGCGATCTGGCCTTCCTTGGTCACGTGGCCTACCAGCACGATCGCCGCGCCTGTGGATTTCGCGTAGCGGATCATCGCCTGGGCGGCGGCGCGCACCTGCGTGACGGTTCCGGGTGCCGAATCGGCAAGGTCCGTCCACAGCGTCTGGATAGAATCGATGATCACCAGGTCCGGCCGTTTGCCGTCGGCGATCGTGGCCAGGATGTCCTCGACATTGGTTTCGGCGGCCAGCTCGACCGGCGCTGATGCCGCGCCCAGCCTCTGGGCGCGCAACCTGATCTGCGCCACCGCCTCTTCGCCCGAAACATAAACGATGCGATGGCCTTGCCGGGCAAGCGCTGCCGCCGCCTGCGTCAGCAGGGTCGATTTGCCGATACCTGGATCCCCTCCGACCAACAACGCCGAGCCGCGCACGAAGCCGCCGCCGGTCGCGCGGTCGAGCTCGCCGATGCCCGAAGCAATGCGCGGGGCATCCTCGATGTCACCGGAAAGTGTGGTCAGCGCCACGGCACGGCCCTTGCGGGCGCTTTTCAGCGAAGCGGGCCCAGAGCCGATGCCGCCGGCGGTGCCTTCCTCGATCAGCGTGTTCCACTCGCCGCAAGCGTCGCATTTGCCTGCCCAGCGCTGATGCACCGTGCCGCAATTCTGGCAGATGAACTGGACGCGCGACTTAGCCATGAACGCGGCCGTGGTTGCGCTGCGATGCAGGGATGCAAATCAAGGCGTTACTCGAACCGCTCGGGCAGGTGATGTTCTTCGGCAAGATCGGAGAAGCGGGTGTATTGCCCCTCGAATGCGAGGTCGACCGTGCCGGTCGGGCCGTGACGCTGCTTGGCGATGATGAGTTCGGCCTTGCCCTTCACCTTCTCGAATTTGATCCGCCAGTCCTCATATTCCGGCGTGCCTTCCTCGGGCTGCTTGTTCTGCAGGTAATATTCGTCGCGATAGACAAAGAGGACGACGTCCGCGTCCTGCTCGATCGAGCCCGATTCGCGAAGGTCCGACAGCTGCGGGCGCTTGTCGTCACGGCTTTCGACCTGACGCGACAGCTGCGACAGTGCGATGATGGGAACATTGAGTTCCTTGGCCAGGGCCTTCAGGCCGGTGGTGATTTCAGTGATTTCCTGCACGCGGTTCTGCGAGGATTTGGCCGAGCCCTGCATCAGCTGGACGTAGTCGATGACGATGACGTCGAGACCGCGCTGACGCTTCAGGCGGCGCGCGCGCGCGGCAAGCTGGGCGATCGAGATACCACCGGTGGCGTCGATGAAAAGCGGGATCTTCTGCATGGTCTGCGCGCAGGCGACCAGCTTTTCGAAATCGGCCTCGGTGATTTCACCGCGGCGGATCTTCGATGACGAAATCTCGGTCTGCTCGGAAATGATACGGGTGGCCAGTTGCTCGGATGACATTTCCAGCGAGAAGAAGCCGACCACGCCGCCATTGGCGGCCTTGAACGAGCCGTCGGCCTGTTGCGCCGGCTGGTAGGCTTCGGCGATGTTGAAGGCGATGTTGGTGACCAGCGATGTCTTGCCCATGGCCGGGCGGCCGGCAAGGATGATCAGGTCGGAGGACTGCAGGCCGCCGAGCTTGCGGTCGACATCGCGCAAGCCGGTGGAGATGCCGGACAGGTGGCCGTCGCGCATATAGGCGGCGTTGGCCATGTCGACGGCGGTCTTGACCGCATCTGTGAACGCCTCGAAACCGCCATCGTAGCGGCCGGTTTCGGCCAGTTCGAACAGGCGGCGCTCGGCGTCCTCGATCTGTTCGGACGGCGACATGTCGACGGGCGCATCATAGGCGATGTTGACCATGTCCTCGCCGACGGTGATCAGCGCGCGCCGTGTGGCCAGATCGTAGATCGCGCGGCCATAGTCGGCGGCGTTGATGACCGTCACCGCCTCGGCCGCCAGCCGGGCCAGATATTGCGCCACGGTCATGTCGCCGACCTTCTCGTCGGCGGGCAGGAAGGTCTTGATGGTCACCGGGTTGGCCATCTTGCCCATACGGATCAGTTCCGCCGAGACCTCGAAGATCTTGCGATGCAGTGGCTCGTAGAAATGCGCGGACTTGAGAAAATCAGAGACGCGGTAGAAGGCGTCGTTGTTGACGAGCATGGCGCCGAGCAGCGCCTGCTCGGCCTCGATGTTGTTCGGCGCCTCGCGATAAAGCGGCGTTTCCGCCGCGCCGAATTTGAGAGCTGCTTCCGCCATGATTCCCCGATCCTGATCCCATCTGTCGGTAGCAGAACTGCAGCGGATCGATGCTGACTTATCTGCATCAGTGCCGGATCAGTCGACGATGTTTACCGTGATTCACAGCCAGGCATCTTCGTCCACAGGACGATATTCCGATGCCCCGAATCTGTTTGACTCGACAAGACGCAAAACCTAGCCGAATAACCGGAACATATCAAGAACCTGGTTAAATCGAAGTCAGCCCTGAACGAGGCTGTCGCCCCAGTCCGCCCGCCGCGCCGCCTTGAAGATTTTGCCGTCGCGCTTGGTCAAAAAGCGCTCTGATGCGAGGCCATCCGGCTGGCAGAGTTTCAGCGAGACCTTACCCGACCCGGCCTTTGGCGGTGCCAGTACGCGTGAATGGCGCAAAGCTGAGGGTGTACGGGATGCGGCGAGGTAGATGAATTTCTCGTCTTCCCACGGCACTTCGGCTTCCTTGGCCAGCCGGTGCAGGCGTGAGCGCGCCACGCGCCGGGAAAAGTGACACCAGTCGGGAGCGACAAGCGGGCAGGGCTCCGCATGCGGGCAGGGCGCCGCGATATGTGCTCCGCTTGCGATCAGCTGTGTTCTTGCATCGAGGATGCGGCGCCAGCCGGCCGGGGTTCCCGGTTCGACGATGAGCAAAGTGTCGGCGGTGAGGCGCCAAAGGCGGTCGATGAGTTTCGGCAGCGCCGCAGGCGCAACCTCGTCCATGACATAGGCCATGGTGACGAGATCGACGGCCGCCATGTCGGGAAGGTCGACGGTCACGTCGCCCTGCAGCCAGCGGATCTCGGCTGCGATGTTCTCTCCAGCCAGCATCTGCCCGACCTTGCGCGCGGCGGCACTGGCTTCGAACAGCGTCGCTGCCTCGATGGACGGCCACAGGTCGGACGCCGCCCACAGCACCGTGCCGGGCCCAGCACCAATGTCGAGCAATGTTCTGGGCGCGAGATTAGGCAGCGCCTCGCTGGTTGCCTCGAGACTTGCCCGAACGGCGGCATAGGTGGCGGGTAGGCGCGTGGCGAGGTAGGCCTTGGCGGCAATGTCGTCGCCCATATGCAGGCGTCCGTCGCGAACCTCAGCCCGATAGCGGTCGGACAGCGTTCTGGAAGCCTGTTTCAGCGTGTTGAGCGGCAACCCATCCAGCAGCCTCTCGACCGCCTGTTTTAACTGCGCCGGCAACTCCACTTCTATGCACTCCTTGGCGCAAGCAGGATCAGCGACGCGCCGGCGATACAGATTGCTGCTCCCACGATATCCCAGCGGTCGGGACGCACGCCTTCGACCAGCCACAGCCACAGCAGCGAGGCCGCGATATAGATGCCGCCATAGGCGGCATAGGCACGTCCCGCGGCATCGGTGGGGGCAAGCGCCAGCAGCCAGGCGAAAGCCATCAGCGAGATGACGCCGGGAACAAGCCAAAGTGGCGATTTTTCCAGCCGCCACCAGGCCCAGAACGAAAAGCAACCGGCGATTTCAGCGACCGCCGCCGCGACGAAAAGAACAATACCCATCAGGTCTAATAGCCTGTCCGCGAGGCAATGGCACGGGTCAGGCTTGCCGGAAAACGCCGCAGCAGCGACTTCGCCGCCGGCAGTCCGTGCACCAGCAGGGCCTGGCAGGCGATCCGCCCCTTGACGCTCAGCGGAATGACGAGGTCGCGCACCTTGGTCACGCCGTCGGCGTGACGCATCTTGTGCTCGCTGGCGGGAGTCAGCAGCTCGAAGACGGTATTTCCGCGTGCTTTGGCGGTGGCAAACACGTGATGCACCAGCACACTGCCGGCCCCGTCCTTTTCCGCGCAGGCGTCGGTGGCTATGACATGGCCGAAGCAATGGCCCTTGTGGTCGAACGACAGGTCGATCCCGATGGGCCGCTCGTCCCGTTCAAGCGTCGAGACGTTGATGGACGCCAGTGCCTCTTGATCGCCGGCCATTCTAGCGAAAAAAGCTTCGAAACGGGGATCGAAAAGGGTGGGTGCGCCGATCTTTTCGCGTTCCAGCCAAGCTTTCTTCATGACAACTGCCGCATGGGCCAGCCCGGCAGCCTCCGGCCCCGCCTGATATTGGCGCATCAGCAATTCGCCCGGTCCCGCCAGATTGCGCACCCTGCGGCGATAGTTCGAGCGGATCTTGGCCGAATAGGCGGGGCCGGGGCCGTCGTCGCCTATGCGGTCGGCCAGCACGCAAAAGGGAGCATCAAGCCGGGATAGAACCGCGGCGTCCTGATCGAACCCGACGCGGACGAACGCCGAATCCTGACGCACGAGCGGCGCATCGATGATGTCGGCGCGCAGAGCGCCGATCTTGGCTCGTAGCGCCTGAACAACGGGTTCTCCAGCGTCCGCGTCGATCAAAAGGTCGCTGAACCGTGCGACCGGAATGCCCATGAAGCGCAACGTGTCCAGCCCGAGCCAGCGTTGGCGCACCAAAGGCAGGATCGCGACGATGTTCGTGCCGCGATACGCCACGATGATCTGCAGGCGGTGCCGGGCGCCGAGATAGTGGCTCACCCAATGGCGGAGGAAGCCGAAATCCTGGAACAGCTGGTGCGGAGCCGCGGAGCGCTGGGCAAGCGCGTTCCAGTCGTCTTGGAGCGACTGAAAACCTTCGACCGTGTCGACCACTCGAAGATCGAGGTCTGATCCTTCGACGCCTTTTTGCTTTGATTTCGACGTGGTCCGGGTCACGTCTTTTGTGCCCGCCAGTAGGCCAGGATACGTTTTGCGCCGTCGAAGCGGAATTTTATCAGGAACGGTGCAAGAAGCAGCGGGTGCCGTGCGGCAAACGGGGCATCCTGTTCGACCAGATGGCGGATGGCGAGCACGGGCAGCGGCGCGCGCAATGGCCGGAACGCGGGGTTCCACAATCCAGGCGCCTCGTTGCCTGCATGCATGAAGCCGATCATGCGAAAGCGGCTCAGCGAATAAAACTTATGCCTTGCCTGCACACGTTGCAGCATGGCGACGCCTTCGTCATCGCTGCAATTCGGAAAGCCGACGATCACGGTGCGAAAATGCTTCATCCCGGCTTTGCAGGGGATTTTCTCAAGCTCGCTGAAGGCCCTGCGGATCAGCGCGAAGGCCTCTTCTTCATTGGCGGCGTCGGCGCTCGAGATCGCCAGCCTGACCGTGTCGATCTTCGCCGCCTGCCGGGTGAACGGGCAGACCGCTCCAGTTCGCCCAAGGTCGGGGTGATCGCGCATGAGGTAGGACTCGACCCAGCCGAGCAATGTCGACATGGCTCCGTCCGAGGCGGCGACGGTGCGGGCCTCGGCTATCGTCACAAGTGGGAGCGACCCGGTCGGCCCGGGGATTTTGTCGAGCATGGCGCAGCCTCAAACCCCAGGCTCGCGATATCAGCTCCGGTTTACGAAACCATTGACGAGGCGTCTAGCTTTGTTCTCAACAAGCGGCGCTAGCCGCGCCGCTGTTGGTCTTCTTCCTCACTCTTTCACCCTCCGGCGCCTTGCCGGCTTGGCGAAGAGCGGCTTTTGCGGCGCATCCCGCACTTCGAGCGCCTTTTCGCATTTGCCGATATAGTCGCGCGTCACCGGAAGCACGTCGTTCTTGTGCGTGAGCTGGATCTGGAACACAACGAGGTCCTGCCAGCGGAACGACGCTTCCGAACCGGAGAGGTAGAATTCCCACATGCGGCAGAAGCGTTCGTCATAGATCGCCTTGACCTTGTCGCGATTGGCCAGGAAGCGCTCGCGCCAGTGCTTGAGCGTGTCGGCATAGTGCAGTCGCAGGATCTCGACATCCGTCACCGCCAGGCCCGAGCGCTCGATATGTGGCATCATCTCCGACAAGGCCGGAATATATCCGCCGGGGAAAATATGCTTGCGGATGAAGGCATTGGTGGTGGTAGCCGGTCCGGTTCGACCGATCGTGTGCAAGAGCATCACGCCGTCCGGTTTCAAGAGCTTGGCGCTTTTGTCGAAGAAGGTTTTGTAGTGATTGATGCCGACATGTTCGAACATGCCGACCGAAACGATGCGGTCGAAGCGTTCGGATAGGTCGCGATAGTCGCGCAACTCGAAATGGACCTGCCGGTCCATGCCCTCGGCATGGGCACGGTCGGTCGACACCTGGTGCTGCTCGGTCGACAACGTCACGCCCAGCACATCGGCTCCGAAAGCCTCGGCGATATAGAGACCAAGACCGCCCCAGCCCGAGCCGATATCCAGCACGGTCTGCTCCGGCCGCACTTTCAGCTTGGCGGCGATGTGCCGTTTCTTGGCGAGTTGCGCCTCTTCGAGCGTCATGTCCGGTCGTTCGAAATAGGCGCAGGAATACTGCATGTCCTTGTCGAGGAAGAGTTTGTAGAGGTCGCCGGAGAGGTCGTAGTGGTGCGCCACATTCTTCCGTGACCGGTAGGCGTTGTTCAATTGCTGCAGAGGGCGGATCGTCAGCCGCGCCGAGTTGAGCAACTTGCCCCAGGTCGATTCCGCCCACGAAAGTCCGGTGTTCTGATAGACGAGCTGGAGGAAGGACAGCACGTCGCCTTCGACGAAGTCGAGTTCCTCCTCCATGAAAGCCTCCGGAATGGCCAGCGAGGGATGCAGCGTGATGGCGCGCTCGGCGCGGCGGGTGTGGATCACCATATGCACTTTCGGGCCGGTTCCGTCCCCGAAGGTGCGGGTCCCTCCGTTTGGCCCGGTGATGGCCAGGTTGCCTCTGCGCACGATGCGTTGGGCAATGCGTTCCAGGAAAACATTCATGACGAACCCTCAAAGAACGATAGTGACAGCCGTGCTGTCCAATCCTTCAAAAAAGGCGAGCGCGCCAAAAAGTTCCGTTGGCATAAAAAAACCGGGCGCGAGGCCCGGTTTCTTGATCCAGCTGCAAGGCCAGATTTGTGACAGATCCCGAAAGGATCAGGCTTCCTCTTCGCCCTCGAACTCGGCGTTCGGGTCGAAGAAGCTGTCCGGACGGGCATTCTCGTTGATGTCGTCGCCATAGATGGCTTCGGCGGTGGTCAGCATCTCACCCTTGGCCTGACGCTCGGCTTCTTCCGACGTGCGGGCGATGTTGAGCGTGACGGTGACTTCGACTTCCGGATGCAGCGCGATCGCCACATTGGTGAGGCCGATCGTCTTGATCGGGTGGTTGAGCTCGATCTGGTTGCGGGCGACGGTGAAGCCTTCCGCGGTCAGGAGATCGGCGATGTCACGGGTCGAGACCGAGCCGTAGAGCTGACCGGTTTCGCCAGCCGAGCGGACGATGATGAAGCTCTTGCCGTCGAGCTTGTCGGCGACCTGCTGGGCTTCGGCCTTGCGCTCGAGGTTGCGAGCTTCGAGCTGGGCGCGCTGGCCTTCGAACTTCTTCTTGTTGGCTTCGTTGGCGCGCAGCGCCTTGCCCTTCGGCAAAAGGAAGTTGCGGGCGAAGCCGTCCTTGACCTTGACGGTGTCGCCCATCTGGCCGAGGCGGGAAATGCGTTCGAGAAGGATGACTTCCATAGTTTTCTCCATATGCGCCATAGCGGGCGCTGTTCGGGAGACAGTCAGGAAGTGAAGGGCGCCTGGCGCCGGTTTCGCTGTCCTGCCTGTCGAGGCAGTTAGGGTCAAAAGACCCAACTCGGGATTTTAGATTCACCGGTCGTGCCCATCACGGCCGGGAAAACCCCGCAGGCGGCAACCGCCCGCGGGGAAAGGCGCTTAGCGGACCACGTAGGGCAGCAGGCCGAGGAAGCGGGCGCGCTTGATCGCCTGGGCGAGTTCACGCTGCTTCTTCTGGCTGACGGCGGTGATGCGCGACGGAACGATCTTGCCACGCTCGGAAATGTAGCGCTGCAGGAGACGCACGTCCTTGTAGTCGATCTTCGGGGCGTTGGCGCCGGAGAACGGGCAGGTCTTGCGGCGGCGATGGAACGGGCGCCGGGTCGGGATCTGGTTGATGTCGACCATTATTCTGCACCCCCTTCAAAGCTGCGCTGCGGGCGCGGGCCGCGGTCTTCGCGGTCGCCGAACGAGCGCGGACCACGGTCGCCGCGATCCCGGTCGCCGAACGAGCGCGGGCCACGATCGCCGCGGTCACGGTCGCCGAAGCCACCGCGCTCAGGGCGCTCTTCGCGCTTCTGCATCATTGCCGAGACGCCTTCCTCGTGCTTCTCGACCTTGATGGTCAGGAAGCGCAGGACGTCTTCCGACAGACCCATCTGGCGCTCCATCTCGTTGAGCGCTGCCGGCGGGCAGGTCAGGTCCATCAGCGTGTAGTATGCCTTCCGGTTCTTCTTGACCCGGTAGGTGAGGGACTTCAGTCCCCAGTTCTCGACCCGGCCAATCGAGCCGCCGCCTGCGGTGATGACGCCCTTGAAACGTTCAACGAGCTCATCGACCTGCTGCTGCGACAGATCCTGCCGGGCAAGGAACACATGTTCGTAAAGAGCCATAGTGCTTTTGCCTTTCTTCGTTTCTCTCCCGGTTCCCGGCGGCTAAAGCCTCTGCAACTTCTCTTAACCCGCAAACGCGGAGAAGAAAGGAGCATGACGAGACGGTCGAGAGCGGAGACACGGGAGGCGGAAGCGTTTTCGCTTCACGCGGCGGTTCCTTGAAGAAACCTCCGGCCCTCCGTTCAGCCCCCAGCTGGGACCGGCAGATTGCGCGCGTCTATACAGGAATTTGGCTGGAACACAACCCTTGCCGGTCAGTGGCGGGGTAATAACGGGCTGGTCGACTGCCTTGTTGATGGCCGGAAGCTAACCATTGTCCGAATTGTTCGACAATCCCATAGTGCCGCCTTCACAGCTTTGAGAGGGGAAGTCCATGTCGTTCCAGGCCTATCTCGACACGATCAAGAACAAGACCGGTCAGGGGCCGGAGGATTTGATGCGCCTCGCCGACGCGAAAGGCTTCTCGGAAGGTGGAAAACTTAAAGCGAGCGTCAAGGCCGGCCAGATCATCGAATGGCTGAAGGCCGACTATGACCTCGGCCACGGGCACTCCATGGCCGTCTACGCGCTGCTGACGGGCAAGAGAAAGCCCGGCGACTGACGACTGCCGGGCCGTTTCTCACGACGGGAAGCGACCGTCACCGGAGCGATTCCCGCTTCTGGAACATCCTTGAGGCCGATTTGGTTGGTTGTGCGAGGAGCGCGACTGAGCAATCACGGCTGATCGCCTCAGACCCCACCAGCATGGAGCCTCGGATGAGCAGGAAAGATCACGACCATTGGTCCGAAGTCGCTGCCGAGTGGATCGAATGGGCTCGTGCGCCCAACCACGATGCCTTCTGGGCCTACCGGCCCGCCTTGCGCGAATTTGTCGGGCAGGGCACGGGCGAAGCGCTGGAAGTCGGTTGCGGCGAAGGCCGGGTCTCCAGGCTCCTCAAGGAATGCGGCCATCGCGTAACCGCGACGGACCCGGTGGCGGCGTTCGTTGCCGCTGCCCGGGGCGCCGATTCGGCTGATCGCTACGAAGTTGCCCCCGCAAACGCCTTGCCGTTCGAAGCCGCCAGCTTCGATCTCGTCATGGCCTATAATGTGCTCATGGATGTCGAGGATGTTCCGGCCGCGGTGACGGAAATGCGGCGCGTGCTCCGCCCATCCGGCACGCTGTTCGTCTCCATCGTGCATCCCTTCGCCGATCGCGGCCGGTTCGATCGCGAACGGCCGGGCATGCCTTTCGTGGTCGACGGCACCTATTTCGGCCGCGAGCATTTCGAGGGCGCGGAAGAACGCGACGGACTGCGCATGCGCTTCGCCGGCTGGTCGCAGCCTCTGCAGAACTACATGGCCGCGCTGGAGGAGGCAGGTCTTGCCATCACCGCGCTGCGGGAGCCTGTTCCAGACACCGGCTCGCAATGGGCGGGGCTGCAGAACTGGGTCCGCATGCCGCTGTTTCTGTGGCTGAAGGCGCGTCCGTTGCCCTGACGGCTCTAGCCGGGTCCCCGCCTGAACGCGAGCCTCCCGATCGCCAGCACCATATAGGCGGCGAAGAACAGCGACAGCGCGCCGCCGAAGCCGGACGGGCCGAAAGCGTCCATGCCGATGCCGATCGCCTGTGGCCCCAGCACCATGCCGACACCGTAGCAAAGCACGAAGGCGGCGTTGGCGGATGCCAGTTCATGTCCTGAAAGCTGCGAGCCGAGATGGGCAAGGCCGACCGTGTAGAGCGCGGCGACGACGCCGCCCCACACGAACAGCAGGGCCGCCATCAGGTACCAGTTCTGCGCAAGATGCGGCATCACCAGTGTGCCGAGCAGCCCGACGGCGGCGCAGATCAACAACAGGTAGCGGCGGTCGCCGACCCGGTCGCTGATCATGCCAAGCGGTATCTGCAAGAGCACGTTACCGAGGCCGATCATGGTCAGCAGAAGTGCTGCATCCGCCTCGGAATAGCCGATACGGTTGCCATAGACCGGGAACAGCGCGAAACCGCCGGTTTCCACGGCGCCGAACACCAGGACGGCCGCGGTGGCCGTGGGAACAAGCCAGATATATTGCAGGAAGCCACTGGTCTCCTCGCCTTCGGCGCGGATGGGCGGGCTTTCCTTGCGGGCTGCCAGGACCGGTATCGCGGCAATCATCACCAGTACGACGATGACGCCGAAGGGCAGGAAACCGGAACTGCCGATTCGCGAGAACAGCCAGGGCCCGGCGGCGAAACCCAGCGACAGCACAGTGGCATAGATACCCAGCACCAGACCGCGCCGCTTCGGCGGCGCCGAAGTGCTGATCCAGAATTCGGACAGGATGAACAGGACCGTCAGCGCGATATGCAGCACCACGCGCAACGGAAACCACATCCAGAACGCGGTCGCGAAATGGAAGCCGACAAAGGCGAGCGCGCCGGCGGCGATCATAATCAGCATGGTCCAGGCGACGCCGAGGCGCGTGGCGATCGGTGTCGCCAGCGGTGCGCCTGCGATCGAGGCGAGGCCGGCCACGGCGGTATTGAGGCCGATCATCGACGCCGAATGACCGCGTGATTCCAGGATGACGCTGAGCAGCGGCATGCCGAGGCCGATGGCGATGCCGACCACGCTGATCGAGGAAATGGCCGCGATCATCGGCAGCCAGTGTACGCTCTCCTCGTCCTGCGACTTGGTTTCGACCGTCATGCGATGTCCGATAGCTGGAAGATTTTCGTGTTAAAGTACTTCGCGCACGAAGCGGTTGTGGAGCATCCTGTAGAACGGCACCGCGCCGCCGGGCCGCAACAGCGGATCGTCGCGAAGGCGCTTCTCGAGTTCTTCCAGGATAGTTCGGGTGATCGTCGGAATGTCTGCTTGTTTGGCCTCGCCGACCGGCAGCCAGACCAGCTCTTCGAGTTCGTTGGTCGGCCCGCCATCCGGCAGCGCAACGGCGACGTCGTCGCGCCATGCCGCCAGGAAACGTGTGTCGAAGCGGCGCACGCGGCCGGGCGGCGTAATGGCGCGAGCAATGAAGCGCACGGCCTCCAGGGAGGGCTGCACGCCGTGCTCGACGAAACCCTGCCAGTCGCGCTTGCCGGTGGTGAGCGCGCCCTTGCGGCCGATCAGCAGCCCGGCCTCCTCGTAAGTTTCGCGGATGGCTGACAATGCAATGGCGCGAGCGCGGACCGGGCCGGTACGTCCGGCGCCTGCCGTCAGCTTGGCCTGTTCCTGCGGATGCAATTGCGTTGCCACCGGCACGCGGCTGTCGGCGGGGTCAGTGCGGCCGCCGGGAAACACGAACTTGCCGGGCATGAACGCATGGCCGGCATGACGGCGGCCCATCAGCACGTGGAAATCGTTGCCTTTGCGGTCGAGCAGAATGAGGGTCGCGGCATCGCGCGGACGCTTCGGCCCCTCGCCAAGCGCCACATCGTTGCGCTCGGCCTTGTCGACTTCCGCCTTGGTCATACCTCGCATGCGACCGACCTAGCGGAAACTCATGTCAAATTAAAGAGGTTCGCGTCGGCTGGCGATTACGCCAGCCCGGGCTCAAGTCTCGGGATGCCCCTCGATATGGTCGACCTCGCCGCCGAAGCCGTGCATGTAGTAGGCCCATTGCAGGCCAACGACGGCCCCTTTGATCGGCTGCAGCAACGCCAACGACATGATGACGGTCAACGGTGCCCAGATCGCCAGATGCTGCCACGTGGTCAGCGTCGAGGTGGCTTCCACGCCCATGAAACCGCCAAGGACGACGTGGCCGACGATGACGATCACCAGATAGGCCGGCAGGTCGTCGGCGCGATGGTGATGGAATTCCTCACCGCAGACCTGGCAATTGTCGAAGGTCTTGGTGAAGGCGCGGAACAGCTTGCCTTCGCCGCAGTTCGGGCAACGGCAGAAAAAGCCGCGCTTCAGCGCCGGCCAAAGCGGGCGGACTACCCTCGCGGATTGCTGTTGGCCACCGAAAACCTGCTGTTGCATCATCGTCTCCTGCCGCGCGATCCTGAACGCGATTGCGAGGCGCGGGCGCGGCCCTTTGCCTTGTGGAACGATCGTTTCGAGCCGGGCAGGGGTTTGGGAGCGCTCAGCATTTCAAAGCGCATGGCGCCAGCCATTGGCGCCACCTCGACCAGGCGAACTTCTACCCGGTCGGCGAGCTGATATCCCTTGCCGCTGCGTTCTCCGAAAAGCGAACGCGCCGTTTCGTCATACACATAGTAATCGTCACCCAGAGACGACACCGGGATAAAACCATCTGCGCCAAATTGTGGCAATTGGACAAAAAGTCCTGATTTGGTCACGCCTGAAATGCGCGCGTCGAAGCGCTCGTCGATCCGTTCCGCCAGATAGCCCGCGATCAGGCGATCGACGGTTTCGCGTTCCGCCGCCATGGCGCGGCGCTCCGCCGCCGAAATCAGCGCGGCGGTCTCGGCCAATCTTTCCTCCTCGCCATGCGTCAGCCCGTCCGGCCCGAGGCCGAGCGTGGCGATCAGTCCGCGATGTACGATCAGGTCGGCATAGCGGCGGATCGGCGAGGTGAAATGCGCGTAGCGGCGCAGGTTCAGGCCGAAATGGCCGATATTGTCGGGGTTGTATTCGGCCTGGCTCTGCGAGCGCAGCACGACTTCATTGACCAGCGCTTCATTGTCGGCGCCGCGAACGCGTTCCAGGATGGAATTGAACTGGCTTGGCCGCATCTGTGCCCCGCGGGCCAGCGACAGGCCAAGTGTCTGCAGGAATTCGCGCAGCGATTCCTGCTTAGCCAGCGTCGGTCCGTCATGGATGCGGTAGACGAGCGCCTGTTTTTTTGCCTCGAGCGTTTCAGCGGCGGCGACATTCGCCTGGATCATGAATTCTTCGATCAGCTTGTGCGCATCCAGCCGCTCCGGAACAACGACGCGGTCGACGGTGCCGTCTTCCTTGAGCAGGATCTTGCGTTCGGGAAGGTCGAGTTCCAATGGCTGGCGCGCGTCGCGGCCGCGCTTCAGTACTGCATAGGCGTCCCATAGCGGCTTGAGCACGCCGTCGAGGATGGGGCTGGTCTTCTCGTCGGTTGCGCCGTCGATTGCCGCCTGAGCCTGCGGATAGGCAAGCTTGGCCGCCGATTTCATCATTACCCGGTGGAATGTATGCCGGACTTTTCGCCCTTCCGCCGAAAACGTCATGCGAACGGCAATCGCCGGCCGGTCCTCGCCTTCGCGCAGCGAGCACAGATTATTCGAGATGCGCTCGGGCAGCATCGGCACCACCCGGTCCGGGAAATAGACCGAGTTGCCGCGCTTCAGCGCTTCGCGGTCCAGCGCCGAGTTCGGCCGCACATAGGCGGCGACATCGGCGATGGCCACGGTCACCACCACGCCACCGGGATTATGCTCATCCGGGTCCGGTATCGCATAGACGGCGTCGTCATGGTCCTTGGCGTCGGCCGGGTCGATGGTGACCAGCGGCAGGTCGCGCCAATCCTCGCGCCCCTGCAGCGTCACCGGCTTCAGCGCTTCGGCTTCGGCCAGCACATCGGCGGGGAAGATATGCGGGATGTCGTGTGCGTGGATGGCGATCATCGAGACCGCTTTTTCGCTGGTCAGCGAACCCAGCACCGTCAGCACCTTGGCGCGCGGCAGGCCATAGCGGCCGGCTCGCGAAGGCTCGACCTCGACCAGATCGCCATGCTTGGCGCCGTTCTGGAATTCCTTGTCGACGATCAGTTCGGGCTGGCGCCGTTCCACCGGCTCGATGCGGAAAGTCCCGTCCTTCAGCACGCGGAAGACGCCGAGCACCGCATCGCTGCGTTTCTCGAACACTTTCATGATCCGCGCCGTGTAGGCGGGGCCGCTGACCTCGTCGGTCGGGAAGGTTTTGGCCAGCACGCGGTCGCCGATGCCGGCCACCGGGCCGCCGCGCGAAGCGCGGATCGAGACCACTGGCGGTTCGCCATTGCCCTGATGTTCGGCTGGCCGTCCGATAAGGCCGCCCTGGTCGTCGCGGCCAATCACGTCGAGCACGGTCACATGGGGCAAGGCCCCGGGCCGAATATGACGCTTGCGTTTCTGCTCCAGCAGGCCCTCGTCCTGGAGGTCGCGCAGCAGCTCCTTCAGCCAGACGCGATCGTCGCCGCGCAGTGCAAAGGCCTTGGCGATCTCGCGCTTGCCCGAGCGGTCGGGATTTTCCGCGATGTAACGCAGGATCTCGTCACGGGAGGGGCGATATTGGTCGCGCGGCCCCCGGCGGGTATCGGCAGCGCGGGGATCGCCATGGCTTCGTCCGGAGATCCTGCGCGCCAATGTCTTACCCCTTCTTCTTGCCGCGGAATGGCTTCTTGCCACCGCCGCCCTTGGCTTCCTTTTCGGCGATCAGCGCGACCGCCTCGTCCATGGTGACCGATTGCGGGTCCTTGTCCTTGGGCAAGGTCGCATTGATCTTGCCGAAATTGACATAGGCACCGTATTTGCCGTCGCGCACGGTGATCTTGCCGCCGCCGGCCGGATGGTCGCCAAGCTCCTTCAGGGCCGCCGGTGTGCCGCCATTGCGTCCACCCTTGCCCTTGGACTGTTTCTCGGCCAGCACCGAAACGGCGCGGTTAAGGCCGATAGAAAACACGTCCTCGATGCTTTCGATATTGGCGTAGGTGCCGTCGTGAAGCACGAACGGTCCATAGCGCCCGAGGCCCGCCGAGATCATCTTGCCGGTTTCGGGATGCTGGCCGACATCGCGCGGCAATGAAAGCAGCGCCAGCGCCTTCTCGTGGTCGATCGACGCCGCCGCCCAGCCCTTGGGCAGGCTGGAACGCTTGGCATCCTTGCCTTCGCCGCGCTGGACATAGGGTCCGAAGCGGCCGGAGCGCAGGGTGATTTCCTCTGCCGTATACGGGTCCTTGCCGAGGACCTTGGTGCCGTCCTCGACCGCGCCGTTCTCGCCATTGCCGTTCGGCCCGTCGAGCTGGCGCGTGAAACCGCATTCGGGATAGTTCGAGCAGCCGACGAAAGCGCCGAATTTGCCGAGTTTCAGCGACAGGTTGCCGGTGCCGCACTTTGGGCAGATGCGCGGGTTGGAGCCGTCTTCGCGCTCGGGGAAAACCAGCGGCGCCAATTCCTCGTTCAGCGCATCGAGCACCTCGGTGACACGCAGTTCCTTGATGCCGTCGACTGCACCGGAAAAATCCTTCCAGAAGTCGCGCAGCACGTCTTTCCAGGAGAGCTTGCCGTCGGAGATTTCGTCGAGCTTCTCCTCGAGCGAGGCGGTGAAGTCGTATTCGACATAGTGCTCGAAGAAGCCTTCCATGAAGGCCGTGACCAGCCGGCCCTTGGATTGGGGCATCAGCTTGCGGTTCTCGATCTTGATGTAATCGCGATCTTCCAGCGTCTTCAGCGTCGCGACATAGGTCGACGGCCGGCCGATGCCGAGCTCTTCCATCTTCTTGATGAAGCTGGCTTCCGAATAGCGCGGCGGCGGCTCGGTCGAATGCTGGGTGGCACTGATCTGTTCGCGCTTCAGCGTTTCCTCGGGGCGGATTTCGGGCAGACGACGATTTTCCTCGTCCTCCGAATCCTCGTCCTTCTGGTCGGTATAGGCGGCGATGAAGCCGTCGAAGCGGGTGACCGATCCGACCGCGCGCAGACCGGCGGTCTTCGCACCGTTCTTCGCCTCGATCTCCACCGTGGTGCGCTCGATCTCCGCCGGCTGCATCTGGCTGGCGATCGCTCGCTTCCAGATCATCTCATAGAGCCTGGCCTGGTCGGCATCGAGAAATTTGCGCATCTCGGCCGGCGTGCGGTTGAAGTCGGTCGGGCGGATCGCCTCGTGCGCTTCCTGGGCGTTCTTGGCCTTGGTGGTGTAGTGGCGCGGTTTCTCCGGCAGATATTTCGCGCCGAATTCCTTGACGATGGCATCGCGGGCGGCGGCGATCGCCTCCGGCGCCATCTGCACGCCGTCGGTTCGCATATAGGTGATCAGGCCGGTGGTCTCACCGCCGATGTCCATGCCTTCGTAGAGGCGCTGGGCAACCTGCATGGTGCGCTGCGCCGAGAAGGAGAGCCGCGACGACGCGGCCTGCTGCAGCGTCGAGGTGGTGAAGGGCGGTCCCGGATTGCGCTTGGTCGGCTTGGCTTCCACCGACAGTGCCCGGAACGAAGCGCCTTCGAGCATCGTCTTGATGTCGTCGGCCATGGCCTGCGAGGAAATGTCGAGCTTCTGCAGCTTCTTGCCGTCGAAGGCGGTTAGCCGTGCCTCGAAGTTTTCATTGCGCGGCGTGCCGAGGATGGCGGCGATCTGCCAGTATTCCTCGCGCACGAAGCGCTCGATCTCGGCCTCGCGGTCGCAGACGAAACGCAGCGCGACCGATTGCACGCGACCGGCAGAGCGGGCGCCGGGCAGTTTGCGCCACAGCACCGGCGAAAGCGTGAAGCCGACCAGATAGTCGAGCGCACGCCGTGCCAGATAGGCATCCACCAGCGGCGGATCGATCTCGCGCGGGTTGGCGATGGCGTCGAGCACCGCCTGTTTGGTGATCGAGTTGAAGGCGACACGCTTGATCGGCTTGTCCTTCAGCACCTTCTTCTGCTTCAGCACTTCCAGCACGTGCCATGCAATGGCTTCGCCTTCGCGATCCGGGTCGGTGGCGAGGATCAGGCCGTCGGCTTCTTTCACCGCCTTGGCGAGTTCGGACAGGCGTTTCGCGGAGGCAGTGTCGACTGCCCACGACATGGCGAAGTCATCGTCGGGTTTCACCGAACCGTCCTTGGCCGGCAGGTCACGGACATGGCCGAACGAGGCCAGAACCTTGTAGTTCTTGCCCAGATATTTGTTGATGCTTTTGACCTTGTTCGGCGATTCGACGACGACGACGTCCATGTGCGACTGCATTCCTGTGCGGCGCCAAACCGGGAACCGTGGCGCGGGAAGCTGAAAATCCGCCCGTCAAATGGCCGTGCTTTTCAGTCTGGTCAAGAGGCGGGGGTAAATTGGCGGCTTACAACGCGATGCAACTTTTGGGTGTTATGCATCAATATTGCAATTTTAGATTGTCATAATACACTGTCCGGACGGTCCGCTGTGTAGCCTTCGCGAAGTCGAACGTCGCGGACCGATGAAGCTGAATTCAGTTTCGCTGCAGGGGGAAGGTTCTGTCGATGCCTCAATCTTATCCGCAAGGGCGCACGGATACACTCGACTATATGCATGCGATGCTCGGCCAACTGCGCGGCATGGCGGAAGCCGAACGTTTCGACATGCTGACCTATCTCATCGAGATGGCTTATATCGAAGCGGGAGACATCATTCGAAACGAGCGGCCGGCACGGGTCTACCCTGTGAGGCGCAAAGGCAACGCCTGAACGACGGCTGTCGAGGGGCTGGCTTTCCTCCCATTGGTTTGACCTGATCGAGTAGGCTCTGCGCTGACTTGCCACAGAATGGTGATTGGAGCCTGGGCGCTTGGAACGCTATATCGTCGTTCGCATCGGACGGAGCGGCGAATGGCATTGGACATCGGCTATATCAGCGCAGTCGGGGCAGGGGCGATTTCGTTTCTGTCGCCATGCGTGTTGCCGCTGGTGCCACCTTATCTCTGCTATATGGCGGGCGTTTCGGTCGACGATTTCCGCGGTAATGCCGGCATCGCCGCCAAGGCCGGCGCGCGCGGCGCATTGCTGATCGCCTCCATCGCCTTCGTGCTCGGCTTCTCCACGGTCTTCGTCGCGCTTGGCGCCGGCGCCTCGACCATCGGCAGGTTGTTGCGTGTCTACCAGGAACCGCTGGCGATGATCGCCGGCGCGCTCATCATCTTGATGGGGCTGAATTTCCTGGGCATCGTGCGCATTCCGCTCCTGTCGCGCGAAGCAAGGTTCCAGTCGCAGGGCAAGCCGGCCAGCGCCGTAGCGGCCTATGTCATGGGCCTGGCCTTCGCCTTTGGCTGGACACCGTGCATCGGCCCGGTGCTCGGCCCGATCCTCACACTTGCCGGCGGGCGCGAGACGATGAGCGAGGGCGCTCTGTTGCTCGCCGCCTATTCGCTCGGCCTCGGCATTCCTTTCTTCATCGCGGCGCTGTTTTCCGGTGCCTTCATGCGCTTCCTCGGCAAGTTCCGCCTGCATCTCGGCCGTGTCGAAAAGGCGATCGGCGCCTTGCTTGTGGTTGCCGGCGTCTTCTTCCTGACCGGCGGCGTGCAGGTGATGGCCTATTGGCTTCTGGAGAATTTTCCGGCCCTCGGCCGCTTGGGTTAGAGTTCCGGCCTGTCACGCCGGCGCTCTAACCGGCATCTCGGAATTTAACCGTATTGGTACCATATCGCGCCGATGCTAGAAGGCTTCCACCTCTTCTCCATCGGTAGCTGCTCATGACCTCTAGAACCTGCCTGTCCGTTATCCTTGCCGCCGGCGAGGGCACGCGCATGAAAAGCGCGCTGCCCAAGGTCCTGCATCCGATCGCCGGGCTGCCGCTGGTCGCCCATGTCGTGAAGGCGGCGGAGGCGGCGGGGGCGACGGATTTGGCGCTCGTCATCGGCCATGGCGCCGACGAGATGCGCAAGGCGGCGGCGAAATTCGCGCCTGGCGCGGGCACCTTCGTGCAGGAACCGCGCCTGGGAACCGCCCATGCCGTGCTGGCCGCGCGCGATGCGGTGGCCAAGGGGTATGACGACATCCTGGTCATGTTCGGTGACACCCCGCTCATCGACGCCGCGGCTCTTGGCGAGGCGCGGGCGAAGCTTGCCGCCGGCGCGGCCGTCGTGGTTATCGGCTTCCGTCCGCCGAGCCCAGCCGGCTACGGTCGCTTGATCGAGAAAGCCGGCAAGCTGGTGGCGATCCGCGAAGAAAAGGACTGCACGGACGAGGAGCGCAAGATCGGCTTCTGCAATGCCGGCATGATGGCGGTCTCGGGCCGGCATGCGCTGGAATTGCTGGACGCGGTCGGCAACGCCAATGCCAAGGGCGAATATTACCTCACCGACATCGTCGAGATCGCCGGAGCGAAGGGCCTCGATGTGGTCGCGACCGAGGCCGGCTTCGAGAATGCACTCGGCATCAACAACCGCGCCGAGCTCGCCGAGGCCGAAGCGATCTGGCAGAAGCGCCGCCGCCAACAGGCGATGCTGTCGGGCGTCACGCTGATCGCGCCGGAAACGGTCTATTTTTCGCACGATACCGAGCTTGGACCCGATACGGTCGTCGAACCCAATGTCGTCTTCGGCCCGGGCGTCAAAATAGCCGGCGGCGTCAAGATCCATGCCTTCAGCCATATCGAGGGCGCGACAGCGGCAACCGGTGCCGATATCGGGCCCTTTGCCCGGCTGCGCCCCGGCGCGGACCTTGCGGCCAAGGCCAAGGTCGGCAACTTCGTCGAGGTCAAGAACGCCAGGATCGAGGCTGGCGCCAAGGTCAATCACCTGACCTATATCGGCGACGCGCGCATCGGCGCCGGCGCCAACATCGGTGCCGGCACCATCACCTGCAATTATGACGGCTACTCCAAATTCTTCACCGATATCGGCGAGGGCGCTTTCGTCGGCTCGAATTCGTCGCTGGTGGCCCCGCTCAAGCTCGGCAACGGCGCATACGTCGCTTCGGGCAGCGTGATTACGGAAGACGTGCCAGAAGATGCTTTGGCTTTCGGCCGCGCGCGCCAGAAAACCTTGCCTGGAAAGGGCAAGGAGTTGCGCGCGCGTCAAGCTTCCGCCGCGAAGAAGTGAGAGTTTCTCGCCGCTGGACTTGACGGAACGCTTGTCTTACGAGGCCACAGCGGCGGGCTAAGTCAAAAGACTGGTCGAAACGCAATGTGATTTTCTCAAGCTGTGGCGGTCGACTAAACAGCGACCGGGTTTTGGTCGCAAGGAATCGGGGCATCCCTCATGTGCGGAATTGTTGGAATTGTCGGACACACGCCTGTCGCACCGTTGATCGTCGACGCGCTCAAGCGGCTCGAATATCGCGGCTATGATTCCGCCGGTGTCGCCACCATCGAACACGGCGAGCTCGCGCGCCGCCGCGCCGAGGGCAAGCTGGTCAATCTTGAGCGCAAGCTGCACGCCGAACCGCTCGACGGCACCATCGGCATCGGCCACACACGGTGGGCGACGCACGGCGTTCCGAACGAAACCAATGCGCATCCGCATTTCTCCAACGGCGTGGCCATCGTCCACAACGGCATCATCGAGAACTTCGCCGAATTGCGCGATGAATTGATCGCCGACGGCTACAACTTCGCTTCGCAGACCGACACCGAAGTCGTCGCGCATCTCGTCTCGCGCGAAATGGCGCGAGGCGCCAAGCCGGTCGAAGCCGCCCACAAGGCGCTGAAACGGCTGGAGGGTGCCTTTGCGCTGGCCATCATGTTCAAGGGTGACGAGGACCTGATCGTCGGCGCCCGCAACGGCCCGCCGCTCGCCGTCGGCCACGGCGAAGGTGAGATGTATCTGGGCTCGGACGCCATCGCGCTGGCGCCGTTCACCAACTCCATCACCTATCTGGAGGATGGCGACTGGGCGGTTGTGCGTCGCAACGAGATCGCCATCTTCGACATGGACGGCAACAAGGTCGAGCGCAAGCGCCAGCAGTCGATCGGCACCTCGTTCCTTGTCGACAAGGGCAACCACCGCCACTTCATGCACAAGGAAATCCACGAGCAGCCGGAGGTCATCTCCCACACGCTCGGCAACTACATCGACTTCACCAACGGCAAGGCCAAGGCGCTGGAGTTGCCCTGGGATTTCGCCAAGATCGATCGTCTGGCGATCTCGGCCTGTGGTACGGCCTATCTGGCCGGCCTGATCGGCAAATACTGGTTCGAACGTCTGGCGCGCCTGCCGGTCGACATCGATATCGCTTCGGAATTCCGCTACCGCGAAATGCCACTGTCGAAGAACAGCGCGGCATTGTTCGTGTCGCAGTCGGGCGAGACGGCCGACACGCTGGCCTCGCTGCGTTATTGCCGCAAGGAAGGCGTGCCGATCGGCGTCGTCGTCAACGTGCGCGAATCGACCATGGCGCGAGAGGCGGACGTCATCCTGCCGACGCTGGCCGGTCCTGAGATCGGTGTCGCCTCGACCAAGGCCTTCACTTGCCAGCTTTCGGTGATGGCAGCGCTTGCGGTGCGTGCCGGCGTGGCGCGTGGACACATCTCGCCGGACGAAGAGCAGAAGCTGGTCAAGCAATTGGCCGAGGCGCCTCGCCTCGCCAGCCAGGTCGTCAAGCTGGAAGAGCAGATCGAAAAGGTATCGCGCGACCTCGCCCATCATCGTGACGTGCTTTATCTCGGCCGCGACACCAATTTCCCGCTGGCCCTGGAGGGCGCGCTCAAGCTGAAGGAGCTCTCCTACATCCACGCCGAGGGTTATGCCGCCGGCGAGCTCAAGCATGGCCCGATCGCGCTGATCGACGAGAACATGCCGGTCGTCGTCATCGCGCCCTACGACCGCATCTTCGAAAAAACCGTGTCGAACATGCAGGAAGTGGCGGCGCGCGGCGGCAAGATCATCCTGATCACCGACAAGAAGGGTGCCGAGAAATCGACAGTCAACACCATCGATACCATCGTGCTGCCCGACGTGCCCGAAATCATCGCGCCGATCCTTTATGCGCTGCCCGTCCAGATGTTGGCCTACTTCACCGCCGTGTTCATGGGCACCGACGTCGATCAGCCACGCAATCTGGCCAAGTCGGTGACGGTGGAGTAGCCCTCTCTGGGGCTCCGCTTTTCACCAAGCTGTCTCCTTTCCAAAGCCCTCGCGCCGCGACGGCTTTGTCGTTTCGATCGAAGTTCCGTAATTCAGCCTACGCAATGCCCTGCGGCAGGACTACAATCTAAAGACGCATATATTTGAATTATGTAACTAATAGTTGAAATTGCTGATGATCCGAATATCATCCTTCTTTTCAGGAGAGGGGGATCGACATGGCGACAGCTTTTGCGACCAAACTGGCCTCGCTGGCGGAGGCCGAGTACGACAATTACGGTGGCCATCATGAGACGACGTCGAGGATGGCGACGCGGATCAGAAAATACTGGGGCGACCTTGGTCTGGGGTTTCCAGGCGTCAGCACGCCTTGGTCGGCGGTTTTCGTGTCCTTTTTCGTGAAATCGGCCGGTGCAACGTCGTCGGAGTTCCGTTTCGCGCCCAGGCATTCCGAATTCGTCTTCCAGGCGATCAAGAACGGCAAGGCCGAAACCGGCGTTTTCCGGGGACGGCCCATCGTCAGTTACGCCCCGAAGATCGGTGACATCATCCAAAACAACCGCAACGGGAACCATTTCGACTTCGCGCACGCGGCGGCAAATCACGCCTACGAATCGCATTCCGCGGTCGTCGTCGAGGAAGGTTCCGACGGAAGCGGGCGTTATGTCCGCACTGTCGGTGGCAACGAGGCCGACACTGTTGGCGACCGGGTCGTTCGGCTGAAGTCGAACGGTCTGATCAAGCAGCCCCTTGCCGACCCCACGCGCTTCATCTGCGTCATCGAAACGCTGAAGTAGCCCGTCGCACAAGAAGTGCCGCGCTCTGTGCCGGAGCGACCCGCATGGGCGCCTCCGGCAAACGTCGGCAGCAGGTCGCAACGCAATATCGGTTGTCGGGCAGATGACTTGATGCTCTAAGATAAGTGCAGCGCACAATCCACCGAGCATCGTATGTCCGACAGCCACAAGACCTCGGCGATGGCCCGTCTGAGGAACTATTTCCTCGCCGGTTTCGTCGTCTGCGCGCCGCTGGCGATCACCGCCTATATCGCTTGGTCGTTCGTGGGCTGGGTCGATTCCTGGGTGAAACCCTATATCCCGGCGCGCTACAGTCCCGATACCTATCTGCCGTTCCCGGTGCCCGGTTTCGGGCTGATTGTCGCGCTCATCCTCGTCACGCTGATCGGTTTCCTGGCAGCCAACATCGTCGGCCGCGCCGTGGTGGGCTTCGGCGAGCGCCTGCTCGGTCGCATGCCGCTGGTGCGCGGTATCTACGGTTCGCTGAAACAGATCTTCGAAACCGTCCTGTCCAACAGGAACGACATGTTCCGGCAAGTCGGACTGGTCGAATACCCGCGCAAGGATGTCTGGTCGCTGGTCTTCGTCGCCGGCGAAAAACACACCGAGATCAACGAGAAGCTCGATGTGGAGGGCGACCCGCTGCTTGGCGTCTTCATGCCTTGCACCCCCAACCCGACCACCGGCTTCCTGATGTATGTCCGCAAATCCGAGATCGTCATGCTCGACATGACCATCGAGGAAGGCGCGCGGCTGATCGTGTCGGCCGGTCTCGTCGCGCCTGACCCCAAGAAGAAGATCAAGGGACCGGACGGGCGCTTGATCGATCTTGCCAACCCGCCGGCCGGCACCTTGCCTCAGCCGGCCCGCAAGAGCCGCACCGCCTCGTCGCGCCCGAACAAATAAAGCAGCAACCTGAGCGCTTGCCCACGTTCGCCCTGCAATTCCGGGTCGCGCGTCAGGATCAGCCTTGCGTCGTCGCGCGCGGCTTCCAAAAGATCGGCATGCGCCTCGATGCGCGCCACCTGGAATCCCGGCGTACCGGACTGGCGCGTGCCGAGCAGTTCGCCTTCGCCACGCAGTTTCAGGTCCTCCTCGGCGATGACAAAGCCGTCCTCGGTCTCGCGCATCACCGACAGCCGGCGTTTGGCCGTTTCGCCGAGCGGGTCCTTGTAGAGCAGGACGCAGCTCGACGGTTTCGAACCGCGCCCGACGCGGCCGCGCAACTGGTGCAACTGGGCAAGGCCGAAGCGCTCGGCGTGCTCAATCACCATGATGGTGGCGTCCGGCACGTC
The DNA here is from genome assembly GCF_052115345.1 of Mesorhizobium sp. 2RAF21. Classification (NCBI taxonomy): domain Bacteria; kingdom Pseudomonadati; phylum Pseudomonadota; class Alphaproteobacteria; order Hyphomicrobiales; family Phyllobacteriaceae; genus Mesorhizobium; species Mesorhizobium sp. 2RAF21. Next base: position 84,520 of record NZ_JBFRGM010000005.1, read on the forward strand.
GACGCCGACCTCTATCACTGTGGTGGCGATCAGAACGCGTGTCTCGCCTTCCTTGAAGGCGCGCATCGCCTCGTCCTTCTCGGCCCCTTTCATGCGGCCGTGCACGAGGCCGATCCGCTCGCCGAAGACGGGCTTCAGCGAGGCGAAGCGATCTTCCGCCGACATCAGCTTGATCTCTTCCGATTCCTCGACCAGCGGGCAGATCCAGTAGATCTTCTGGCCTTCCGCCACCGCGTCGCGGATGCGGCCGACCAGTTCGTCGAGCCGCTCCAGGGGCAAAGTCACGGTTCGTATCGGCTGCCGTCCCGCCGGTTTTTCGGTGAGTTTCGACACATCCATGTCGCCAAAGGCGGTCAGCACCAGCGTGCGTGGGATCGGCGTCGCCGTCATCACCAGCATGTCGGGTGCGTCGCCCTTGGCCGTGATGGCAAGGCGCTGGTGCACGCCGAAGCGATGTTGTTCGTCGATCACCGCGAAGACCAGGTTCTTGAAGGCGACGGCCTCCTGGAACAGCGCATGCGTGCCGACGACGATGTCGATCGTGCCGTCGGCAAGACCGGCCAAGGTCTCGGTCCTTTCGCGGCCCTTTTCGCGTCCGGTCAGGATGGCTGTCCTGAGGCCGGCCTTCTCCGCCAGCGGCTGGATGGTGGCGAGGTGCTGGCGTGCCAGGATTTCGGTCGGCGCCATCAGTGCTGCCTGGCCGCCGGCTTCGACCGCGTGCGCCATGGCAAGCAGCGCCACCACTGTCTTGCCGGAACCGACATCGCCTTGAAGCAGCCTCAGCATGCGTTCGGGCGCGGCAAGGTCGGACAGGATTTCGGCAAGCGCCGTTTCCTGCGAACCGGTCAGCGAATAGGGCAGGGCGGATCGCAGTTGTTCGAGGATCGCGCCGCTGCCGGTCAGCGGCTGGCCGGAAAGCTTCCTGACGCGGGCCCGCACCAGCGCCAGCGACACCTGGCCGGCAAGGAATTCGTCATAGGCAAGCCGACGCCAGGCGACGCTGTCCGGCAAGGCATCGAGTGGACTTTCGGGGTTGTGCACGCGGTCGAGCGCGGCAGTGAAGGCCGGAAAAGTATGGCGTCGCATGAAGGCGCCGTCCTGCCATTCCGGCATCGTCGGCACGCGGCCCACCGCCTGGCCGATGGCACGGCGCAACACCTTTGTCGAAAGCCCGGCGGTGAGCGGATAGACCGGCTCGACCAGCGGCAGGCTGCCGGCTTCGCTGGCCAGAGCGATGTGGTCGGGATGCACCATGTTCGGGCGGCCGTTGAACCACTCCATGCGGCCCGACACCACCACCTGTTCGCCTTCCGGCATCGCCTTTTCCAGATAGCTGGCATGGGCATGGAAGAAGGTCAGCGCGATCTCGCCGGTATCGTCATGGGCGTAGACCCGGTAGGGCACCGATTTGTTGCCGCGCGGCGGTGGCTGGTGGCGGTCTATGCGCACATCCAGCGTCACGATCGCGCCCTCGGCCGCATAGGCGATACCCGGCCGGTTGCGCCGGTCGATGACGGTATTGGGCAGGACGAACAGAAGATCGCCGACGCGTGCGTCACGGTCGCCAAGATCGGCCGGCACCACCCTTTCGATCAGGGCGGCGACCTTCGACCCGACGCCGGCAAGCGCGGTGATGGGCGAGAATAACGGATCGAGCAGCGAAGGGCGCATGGCCTGCAATAAGCGCGGAACCCGCTGTTTGCGCAAGCCGTATGCAGCCGGCACCACAGGGAACTGCAAGTGGGGCCGACTGTCCGTCGCCGACAGGGTTCTATCATGGTGCTGTCGCTCCCTTGGGCATCACGAACCCTGTCTGCGTCGGACCAGCCGAAGCTGGGTCGCATCTGCCCGCGCCGGCCCGCGTTTCAAACCGCTCCAACAGATTTTCGGACGCGGTTGCCAGCGGCAACAGCAGCCCGTGGTCGTCGTGCAGATAGCCCCAATCCAGTGCGCGCTTCAAAACGGCGTCCTCTCCGATCCCGGAGAGATAAGCCGCCATGGTTGCCTCGTTGAGGATTTCGGCGTCGACATGGGCGCAGGCGCGGGTGTCGATCATCAAATAACGGCCGGGCGACAGGTCGAGAACGCACAAAACCGGCATGGTGCGGTCCGGCGCCCACGCCGCCTTCCAGGCCGCGACGCCGTCGCCCAGACGCCGGGCAAGGTCGGGTCTTCGCCTCAGGCTGGAATCGTAGTCGCCGATGAAATGATAGGCCATGTCGTCGGCGCGTTCGATCGCCGGGAAGGCCAGCCCGTAGGCCGGTATGGGACGGACATTGGTGATCTTGTAGTCGTCCCGCTTGTCGAAATACGGACTGAACCGTTCGATGCTGAGCTGGCCGACCCCTACCGGCGGCTGCAGGTGTTGGAGCAGCGGGATCAGCTTGGCGGTCGCTTCATAAGCGGCGTCCTCGTCGCCGGGGAAATCGGTCAGCAGGTTCCATGCCGCCTCAATGCCCAGCGCACGGGCAAAACGCAGGCAGTCGAGGTTGATCTTGAGTGTGCTGCCCTTGCGCATCAGTTTCAGCACCGAGGTCGCAAGCGATTCGATGCCGGGCTGGATGCGCTCGACCCCCGCCGACTTCAGCAGTTTCATCTTCTGGAAGGAAAGATTGGCCTTCTGCTCGTAGAAGATGCCGACCTTGTTCTCGGCCTTGGCCAGCTCCGGCAAAAGGGTCGAGAAATAGGAATGGGGCATGATGTTGTCGACCATCATGATCCGCGTCGCCTTGTGCCGGGCGACCAGTTCGGTGAGCTCGCTGAATGCCTTCTCGGCCGACTTCTGGCGGTGCTGCATGCCGTTCGCGTTGAGGCCGCAGAAGGTGCAATGCTGCTTCGCCCCCCACCAGCAGCCGCGGCTGGTTTCGTAGGGCAGCCAGATTTCTTCGGGGCGCAACCCGTCGGGATGGATGTCGCAGCCCACGGTCTGCGCCAGCTGCGTGAAATAGTCGTCATAGTCGGGCGTCGGCGATTCATCGAGCGCTTCCAGCGGCTCGCCCCGGATGATCCTGTCCGGGGTCGGCTTCGCCTCATGCAGGCCGTCGAGGAAATTCACGAAGGTGACATCGCTCTCGCCCGAGAAGATGTGGTCGATCGAGCCTGCGAGCGGCTGGATGCCTTCCGACATGATGCCGTCGACATTGGCGCCGCCGAGCAGGAAGATTTTGTCCGGCGCGGCCGCCTTGGTTCGCTTAGCGATCGATAGTGCCGCCAGCGTCTGCTCGAAGACGGTGCTGAAGCCGACGATCCGCGCCGGCATCTTCGCCAGATTGTCGGCAAAGGCATCGGTCCATTGCTCGGCCGCATTCTGCAGCCAGTCGAGCGTGACGACCGACGGACCGGTCGCGTCGGCGATGGCGCGTTCGACCTCGGGTTCCATGCGGCGGTCCGCCCGCGCTCCGAACATGGCACGGGCAAAGATCCGCTCCCCGATCAGGAGCCCGGTGGGCGTTCCGCAAAGTTTCTGGTAGCGCCGCACCCCGATGCGGCCGGCAAAAGAGAGGTTGGCGTAGAGAACCTTTGCCCGGTAGCCGGCCTGTTCGGCGCGCGCCGCGATCACATGGGGCCCGAGTGCCGGCCGGTCGGGGCTGGCGAAGGGCGGCACGATCACCAGGATGTCGGCCATTCTATAGTCAGCGTCGAACATTGTGCACCTGCGCGGTTTTTGGCGAAGCCTTCCGCACCGGCTGGCGGCGCGGAAGGCTTGGGACGACGGACGGATGCCGGGTTCTCTTGACCTGGCCGGAATTTCGCCGGCCAGGCTTAAGCGTCGGTCAGAACTTGACGCCGACCGACACGGTGACTTCGGTTTCAGCGGCCGCCGACCCCGCCAAGCCGCCACCGGGGCGCGCTCTCAGCTTTTCGACTTCGCGTGAAAGCCGTGATGCCTCGGCGTCGGAAATGACCAGGCCCTTGGCCTTCAGGGCCTTGGACGGGTCGCTGATAAAACTGTCGCCGAACTTGACGTCTGTGCTTTTCAAGCTGGAAACAGCGGTCTTACTGGGTGTCTTGATGGTGGTTGCCTTGACCATGTTCATACTCCCTGTTGCTGTGAGACGGATGCGGCTGATTTGCTGGCGCAGATGACCAGAAAATCGCCGGCACGACTGTGAGCGCGGTCACAGTCGGCCTGCCAAGCGGCCGATTGGGCAGTTGCTGGCATGAGCCGTACGCGGTCAGGCGTTGCGAGGCTGACACCGCCTCCTATCCACGCTATATCGCCCCTGCCAGTGAGGGACGCCGCCACCATGACCGCAACGACAGCATTGAATGCAGAGCGGACGAACGAGCATCTGGACCCGCGCCGCAAGAAACTTCTGTTCCGTTCCTGGCATCGCGGCATGCTTGAGGTGGACCTGATTCTCGGCAACTTCGCGGAGCGCGAGATCGCCGCCTTGACCGCCGACGAGATTGACCAATATGAAAGGCTCCTCGAAATCTCCGATACGGTGCTGATGCCCTGGCTGACCGGTGGCGAGCCGGTGCCGGCCGATACCGGATTGCCGATCCTGCAAAAGATCCTGGCGTCGCGCCAAACGATCGAATTCTAAGCCCGACATTGAAACGACCATGGTTCTGATCCCCAAAATCGGTCTGCCGAAGGGCCGCGCTACTTCCCTTATCGTCGACGGCGTCGCCGACGGCTTCGAGGCCTTCGCGCTGGTGCAGGCGGCGAGCGAGATCGCGCCCGACGGCCCGGTGCTGTTCGTGGCCCGCGACGGTCAACGCCTGCCGACCATCGTCGAGGCGCTTGCCTTCGCCGCGCCCGGCCTGCCGGTGCTCGAACTGCCGGCCTGGGACTGTTTGCCCTATGATCGCGTCTCGCCCGGCTCCGACGCCGCCGCGCGCCGGCTGGATGCACTGGCGGCGATGGTTGCTCTGGCGCGCAAACCGCACCGTGCCATCGTGCTCACCACCGTCAACGCCCTGTTGCAGCGCATGCCGCCGGCCGAACTGCTGGAAGCCCAGACCTTCCATGCCCGTCCCGGCAACCAGGTCGACATGAACAAGCTGATCTCGCGGCTGGAGAATTCCGGCTTCGAGCGCGTGCCGACGGTGCGCGATGTCGGCGAATTCGCGGTTCGCGGCGGTATTCTTGACCTCTACGCGCCGGGCTGGAGCGAAGGGCTGCGCCTCGATTTCTTCGGCGACACGCTGGAATCGATCCGCAGCTTCGATGTCGCCAGCCAGCGCACCAGCGGCCAGCGCAAGTCGATGTCGCTGCAGGCGATGAGCGAGGTGGCGCTGACGCCGGAAACCATCAGCCGCTTCCGCCGTTCCTACATCGAAGCTTTCGGCGCCCCGTCGCGCGACGACGGGCTTTACGCGGCGGTCTCGGAGGGACGTCGTTTCGCCGGCATGGAGCACTGGCTGCCGTTCTTCTACGAGCGGCTGGAAACGGTCTTCGACTACCTGCCAGACGCGCCGGTGGTGTTCGATCACCTTGCGCACGAAGCGCTGAGCGAGCGGCACGACCTGATCGTCGATCACTACGAGGCACGCCGCAAGCAGGCCGACGCGGCGCTGAAGGACGCGGTTCCCTATAAGCCGGTGGCGCCGGGGCTGATGTATCTGGCGCCCGACGATGTGAAGGCCGCGACCGGCGAACGCGAGGCGATCGAGTTCACGCCTTTCGACGCGCCGGACGCCGGCGGCCGCAAGGTATTCCACGCCGGCTCGCGCGCCGGCCGCTCTTTCGCCGAGGAGCGTGCCGACCCCAACGCCAATGTCTTCGACGTGGCGGTCAAGCACATCGCCGAGGAACGCGCCGCCAAACGCCGCGTCGTCGTCGCCGGCTGGACCGAAGGCTCGCTCGACCGTCTCGGCCAGATCCTGGCCGAACATCATCTCGGCAATTTCAAGCCGGTCGCGTCGCTGGCCGAGGTTGAAAAACTGGCGCCGGGCGAGGCGGCTCTCGCCGTGCTGCCGCTGGAGACCGGCTTCGAGACCGACGCGCTCGTCGTCGTCGCGGAGCAGGACATTCTGGGCGACCGCCTGGTGCGGCGCTCCAAGCGCAAGAAGCGCGCCGCCGATTTCATCGCCGAGGCCGCTTCGCTGTCGCATGGCGATATCGTCGTCCATGCCGACCACGGCATCGGCCGCTTCGTCGGCCTGAAGACCATCGAGGCCGCCGGCGCCCCGCACGACTGCCTCGAAATCCGCTATGCCGGCGACGACCGGCTGTTCCTGCCGGTCGAGAACATCGAGCTTCTGTCGCGCTACGGCTCGGATTCGGCGGAAGCCACGCTCGACAAGTTGGGCGGCGGCGCCTGGCAGGCGCGCAAGGCGAAGCTGAAGCGCCGCCTGCTCGACATGGCTGGCCAGTTGATCCGCATCGCCGCCGAGCGCCAGATGCGCGCCGCGCCCGCCATGGTTCCGGCCGACGGGCTCTATGACGAGTTCGCCGCGCGCTTCCCCTATGAGGAGACCGACGACCAGCAGTCGGCCATCGACGCCGTCACCGAGGATTTGTCCGCCGGCCGCCCGATGGATCGCCTCATCTGCGGCGACGTCGGCTTCGGCAAGACCGAGGTGGCGCTGCGCGCCGCCTTCATCGCCGCCATGGAAGGTTTCCAGGTGGCGGTGGTGGTGCCGACCACGCTTCTGTCGCGCCAGCATTTCAAGACCTTCTCGCAGCGCTTCTCCGGCCTGCCGGTCAAGATGCGCCAGGCCTCGCGGCTGGTCGGCGCCAAGGAACTGGCCGAGACCAAGAAGGGCATCGCCGACGGCACCGTCGACATCGTCGTTGGCACCCATGCGCTGCTCGGCTCGGCAATCTCCTTCAAGAGCCTCGGTCTTTTGATCGTCGACGAGGAGCAGCATTTCGGCGTCAAGCACAAGGAACGCCTGAAGGAACTGAAGAGCGATGTGCATGTGCTGACGCTGTCGGCGACGCCCATTCCGCGCACGCTGCAACTGGCGCTGACCGGGGTGCGCGAACTGTCGCTGATCGCCACGCCGCCGGTCGACCGCATGGCGGTGCGCACTTTCATCTCGCCCTTCGACCCGCTGGTCATCCGCGAGACGCTGCTGCGCGAGCGTTATCGCGGCGGCCATTCTTTCTACGTCGTGCCGCGCATTTCGGATCTGTCGGAAATCCAGGATTTCCTCAAGGCTGAGGTGCCGGAACTGAAGGTGGCCGTCGCCCACGGCCAGATGCCGCCCGGCGAACTCGACGACATCATGAACGCCTTCTACGATGGCCAGTACGACGTGCTGCTCTCCACCACCATCGTGGAATCCGGCCTCGACATCCCGACCGCCAACACGCTGATCGTGCACCGGGCCGACATGTTCGGCCTGGCGCAGCTCTACCAGCTCCGGGGCCGTGTCGGCCGCTCCAAGGTGCGCGCCTATGCGCTGTTCTCGCTGCCCGCGAACAAGAAGCTGACCGACACCGCCGACCGCCGCCTGAAGGTGCTGCAGTCGCTGGACACGCTCGGCGCCGGCTTCCAGCTCGCCAGCCACGACCTCGACATCCGCGGCGCCGGCAATCTGCTCGGCGAAGAGCAGTCCGGCCACATCAAGGAGGTCGGCTTCGAACTCTACCAGCAGATGCTGGAGGAGGCGGTGGCCGAGGTGAAGGACAGCGGCGAGGTGGCCGACACCGGCTGGTCGCCGCAGATCACCGTCGGCACCGCCGTGATGATCCCGGAAAGCTATGTGCCGGACTTGCAGCTCAGGCTGGCGCTCTACCGCCGCCTCGGCGACCTTGAGACCACCGAGGAGATCGACGGTTTCGGCGCCGAGCTGATCGACCGTTTCGGCCCGTTGCCGGAAGAGGTGAAGCACCTGCTGAAGATCGTCTTCATCAAGGTTCTGTGCCGCCGGGCCAATGTCGAGAAGCTCGATGCCGGGCCGAAGGGCGTGGTCGTGCAGTTCCGCAAGAAGGAGTTCTCCAACCCGGCCGGGCTGGTGCGCTTCATCGGCGAGCAGGGCTCCCTGGCCAAGATCAGGCCGGACCAGAGTGTCGTCTTCATCCGCGATTGGCCGACGGCCGAAAAGCGCCTGGCAGGTTCCGCCGTGGTGATGACGCAACTGGCGAAGCTGGTAGCGTAGAACATCCGGTCGTCATTCCGGGCAAGCGAGGCGAAGCCGAGCGCCGACCCGGAATCCATTGGGAAGCGCGGCCGGGACCTGGATTCGCGTGGGCCGCCGAGAAATATGGCACGGTGATCCGCGTTGGCCGGCGGCATTCATATGCCGGGGCGGTTACCCCGCCTTGTCGAGCTCGCCGCGTGCCTTGGCGGCGGCCACCTGCCGGATCGCGTCGGCGATCGTTTCGGTGTCCTGCGCGCCCATCACCGCATAACGCTCCTCGATCAGGAAACACGGCACACCGGTAATGCCCATGCGCGCGGCGGTGGCGATCTCGGTGCGCACGGCTTCGACATCGGCGTCGGTCGGCAACAGCGTTTCCACGACGGAGGCGTCCATGCCCGCCTCGCGCGCGGCCGCGATCAGCACCTGATGGTCGCCGGTGTTTTCGCCGCGCTCGAAATAGGCGCCGAACAGGCCGGTCACCAGCCGGTTCTGCACGGCCTCGCCGACCGGCCCGGCCCAGCGGATGACGCGATGGGCATCGAGCGTGTTGGGTGCCACCTTGATGGCGTCGAAGTCGAAAGAGATGCCTTCCGCGGCGCCGAGCGAAACGAGGTTGGCGTGAATTTGTTTGAGCCGGTCGCCGTCGCCAAACTTCGCCTGCATATAGGCCTTGCGGTCCTTGCCTTCCGCCGGAATGGTCGGGTCGAGCTGGAAGGGTCGCCAGCGCACCGTGACATCGACATCCTTCACCGCTTCGATCGCCTGCTCCAGCCGTTTCTGGCCGAGGAAGCACCAGGGGCAGACGACGTCCGACACGACATCGATGGTCAGGGAGGTTGTCTCGCTCATCCTCGATCCTTTCGGCAACTCAGTTCGGCCCAGCTCAGTTCGGCTTACGCCACCACACCGGCAACTGGTAGCCGAACAGCGCTGTCGCCTTGGGGTGATCCAGGTAGTTCCAATAGGCGATCCACTGCTCGGCATTGTATTGCATCGGCACCATATAGTTGCCCGAGATCAGCAGCCTGTCGAGCACGCGCACCGCGGCGACGAAATCTTCCTTGCTGTGAGCGTTCAGCATGGCGTTGATCGCCGCGTCCACCGCCGGGTCGGCGACGCCGGCAAGGTTGAACGAACCGTCGACCTTGGCCGCGGCCGAACCCCAGCGCATGGTCTGCTCGATGCCGGGCGAAAGCGAATTGTTGAAGCCGCTGGCCCCGATCAGCGACTCGAAATCGTAGCGCTGCTTGCGCGACTGGATCTGGTCGCCGTCCAGCGCGCGGATGGTCACCGCGATGCCGATCTTGGCGAGCGTGCGCTGGTAGAGCGCGGCCAACCGCTCCTCGTCCTGCGAAGCGGTGATGATCTCGAAGCCGAAGGGGTGGCCCTGCGCGTCGAGCATCTGGCCGTTCTCGATGTGATAGCCCTGCGTCTTGAACAGGTCGAAGGCGGCCTTCAGCACCTTGCGGTCCTGTCCCGAGCCGTCAGTGACGGGCGGACGCCAGCTGCCGTCCATGACGTCCGGCGGCACGCGGCCGGGGAAGGGTGCCAGAAGCGCTTTTTCCTTGTCGGAGGCCGGGTGGCCGAGCGCCGACAACTCCGACCCCTGCCAGTAACTCATGGTGCGGGTGTAGCGGCCGTTGAACAGATTCTTGTTGGCCCATTCGAAGTCGTAGAGCATGCCGAGCGCGCGGCGCACCTCAGGGTTGGAGAATTTCGCCAGCCTGGTGTTGAACAGGAAGCCGGTGACCACCGGCGGAATGCCGGTCTTGAAGGTTTCCGCCACCACGTCGCCGCGCTTGAAGGCGGGAAAGTCCATGTCGCGCTCGCGCTTGACCGGGTCGCTCTCGGTGTTGACGGCGCAGATGCCTTTCTTGAACGCCTCGAGCTGGGCATTGGCGTTCAGGAAATATTCGATGGTGATCTGGTCGAAATTGTCGAAGCCGCGCTTGGAGGGGATGTCCTTGCCCCAGTAGTCGGGGTTGCGCTTGAACACGATGCGCTGCCCGGGCGCCACCTGCGCCACGGTATAGGGACCGGAGCCGACCAGCGGCTTCAGCGTGGTCTGGTCGAACGTGTCCTTGTTGAAGGCGTGTTTGGGGATGATCGGCGTCAGCGCGATGATCAGCGGGAATTCGCGGTCGGACTGGTCGTTGAAGGTGAAGCGCACGCTGCGCTCGCCCGTCTTCTCCAGCTTGGCGATCTTCTTCATGCGGTCGGAATAGGGCGGGCGGCCCTTTTCAGTGAAGACGTTGTAGCTGAACAGAACGTCTTCCGGCGTCACCGGCTGGCCGTCCGACCATTTGGCCTTGGGGTCGAGGTGGAATTCGATCGACTTGCGGTCCTCGCTCATATCGGCGGTGTCGGCTAGCAGGCCGTAGAGGCCGAACGGCTCGTCGTAATTGCGCTGCATCAGCGGCTCGAAGACGAGGTTTCCGTAGACCGTGTCGATCATGCCGCGCGCGGTGGTGCGCAGACTCTTGATGATGAACGGGTTGAGATTGTCGAACGAGCCGACCACGCAATAGGTGACATTGCCGCCCTTCGGCGCTTCGGGGTCGGCATAGGGGAAATGCGTGTAGCCGGCTGGCAGTTCCGGCTCGCCCTGCATGGCGATGCCGTGTTTTGGCTCGGCCTGGGCAAGTGCGCTGCCGAGCAGAAGAAACGCGGCGGTCAGCCAGGGAAACGAGCGGCTCATGCCGTATCCTCGAACGAGATTGTGTGATTCGGGACGCAACCTAGCATGAGCTGTGGCCGTACCGTGGTCATAGCCAAGAAATACGGTCGTTGGGCTGGATTCGGCTGCAATGCCGGTGTAACACGCCGACCAAGCCATTCTGTTGCCTCATTTGGGCAAGAGGTAGCACGCCAAAGGGCCGAAGGCCGCTCGGGGATCACGTTAGAGGAATTCCATCATATGATGAGCTTGAACAGCAAAGCTTTCCGCCTCCCGCTCATGGTTGCCGGCGTCGCCGGTGTGCTGGGTGCTGGCGTTCCGGCTGCATCCGCCCAGCAGCAGATCCCGCAGGGTTGGTTCAAGGCCTGCACCAAGCAGGAAGACGTCGACATCTGCAACGTGCAGAACATCACCACCGCCAACAACGGCCAGCTGATCACCGGCGTCAGCCTGATCGACCTGCGCGGCAAGGTGAACCGCAAGGTGTTCCAGGTCACCGTGCCGACCGGCCGTCTGGTGCCTCCCGGCATCGGCCTGCAAATCGACGCCGGCAAGGCGCAGAAGCTTGACTATGTCATCTGCTTCCCGGACCGCTGCGTGGCCGAAGTGCCGCTGACCGACCAACTGGTTTCGTCCTTCAAGAAGGGCCAGCAGATCACGCTGACCTCGATCAATTTCCAGAACCAGCCGAACCCGATCAAGATTTCGCTGGCTGGCTTCGGCACCGCCTTCGACGGCCCGGCCATGCAGCAGTCCGACATCGAGGACCGCCAGAAGAAGCTCCAGGAGTTCGTCAACAAGAACAACCAGGACTTCTCCAAGAAGCTCAAGGAAGAGCAGGACAAGGCCAAGACCGCCAACTGATCGTCTTCCAGGGCGCCTGAACGCCCGGTAGAGAATTCGAAAAAGCCCCGCTTCGGCGGGGCTTTTTTGTTGGCCTGGCGGCGATGCGGGTTCCTGGCCACGTCTTTCGCAAGCCGGCTTCGTTCACGGCGCCGTCATGGCGGGCCGCTATTGCGGCGCCGACTGGTCCGGCACGGAGCGATTCTCAATGCGGATGGCGTGGTTGGGCGCGGCGGTGGCCGCGATGCTGGCGGCTTTTCCCGCGGTGGCGGCCGACACCGGCCGTGCCGCGCAGATCCTGGAGCGGCTGCACAACGCCAACCAGTGGCGCGACCATGTCATGGTCGTCGCCCATCGCTCCGGCGGGCTGCAGGCCGGTAAGGCACGGTTCCCGGAAAATTCGCTGGCCGCCGTCGAGGATGCAATCGCCGCTGGCGCCGAGATGGTCGAGGTCGATGTCCGTCGCTCGAAGGACGGCGTGCTGGTGATCATGCACGACAGCTGGCTCGACCGCACGACCACCTGCAACGGCGAGGTGGCGGAACGCACGCTGACCGAAATAAAGACATGCCGGCTGGTGATCGAGGCCGGCCGCGTCGCCACGCCAGAGACCGTCTCGACGCTACGCGAATTCCTATCGGCGACCCGGGGCCGCATCCTGGTCAATGTCGACAACAAGCTGGGCACCGAGGCGCTGCCGGCGATCATCGCCGAGGCGCGCGACCTCGGCATGGCCAATGAGGTCGTGGTCAAGGAAAACATCTGGAACGACGCCCGCATCGCCGAGGTGGGCGCGGCGTTGAAGGCGGCGGGACGCGGTTTTCAGTTCATGCCGATCGTTGCCGACGATGCCGTGCGCGATCCGGTTTTCGTCGCCAAGGTCGCCGGCGCCTTCGCCGTCGATGCGATCGAGYTGATCAACTGGCGCAACGGTGCCGAAAGGCTGACCGAAACCGGCGGCGCGCTGTTTTCGACAAAAGTGCGGGCGGCGGCCGTGCGCGGCGACTGGCATCTGTGGGCCGACACCTACGCCATCCTGAACAAGCCGGGCGGCTCTCTTGCCGGCGGGCGCGGCGACGAACTGGCGGTGGCGGCCAGCCTGCCGGCCGAGAGCTGGGGTTTCTGGGCCGAGCGCGGCGCCACCATCATCCAGACCGACGAGCCGCGCGCGGCGATCGAATGGCTGACCGCCAACGGCTATCGCGTGCCCTATGGCATGGCGCGACCGCAAATGCCGACGACGACGGCGAGCATCAACTGAGATCATCGTCCGGGGCGTAAGCACCATGGGCTTCGGTCATGGCAGCAGGGGGTGTTCTATACCGTGGCCGGAAATGCCTGCGTGATGGCCGCTGCCACCCGTTTCGGCGAATCCCAGTGCGGGTTGTGCCCGCAATCCGCAAGACGCATCGCCACCGCATCAGGAAACGCGGCCGCCAGCGCTTCGTGATGCGCCTTGCTGAACAGATCGTCGTCCGCGCCGCTGATGATCAGGACCGGCATGTCGATGCGCGACGCCTGTTCGGTCAGGTCGCAGTCGCGCAGAGCCTGCAGGATGGCACGCCACCTGTGCGCCGGCATGGCGGCGGCCTCCTCGGCCAGTCGCGCCAGAAATGTCTCAGGCACGCCTGGATGGCAGTGATGCCAAAGCTCGAAGAACGGAGCGTTCGGGTCGATAGGGTCGCGCAACGCGTTCACCCCAACGACGACCGGGTGATCATCGGCGAGTTCGGGCTGCAACGTTGCCGCCAGCAGGACGAGCCCTGCGAACGCTCCAGGTCGGGTTGCCGCCAGTTCGATCGCGACCATCGATCCGAGCGAATGTCCGACCAGCACGGCCGGCTCCATGTCCAGGGCGGTCATGAAGGCCGACATCTGCCGGGCGAGATCGGCTGGCGTCCAGCCATCATGGCCTGGCGCCGAGCCGCCATGGCCGGGCAGGTCCGCGATGATGAGGCGACGGCCCGCCAGTTGCGAGGTAATGAGCGAAAAGCTGCGGCTGCTGTCGGTAAAACCGTGCAGCAAGAGCAGCGGCGGGCCGGCCCCCTCGAATTCGACATAGGCGATGCGGGCACCGCCAGCGTCGACGAAGCGCTTGCGGCCCAGCCACGCGTCAGTGCCTGTCATAGGCCAAGCTTCGCCTTCACCGCGGCCAGTGCCGGCTGGCCGTCGAACGTGGTCACGCCGGCAAGCCAGGTCTCGAGCAGTGCAGGGTTCGCGGCGATCGCCTTGCGGCCCGCGGCGGTTGGCGCCATGCCGTCATTGATGAGGTAGCCCATGCCGGCATTTTCCAGCGCCACATTGAATGTCAGGTTCGTCAGCAATTTCGTGACGTTCGGGCAGGCGGCGGCATAGCCCTTTCGGGTCTGGGTGGAGACCGTCGCGGCGCCCAAATCGGGGCCGTAGAACTTGTCGCCTCCGGTCAGATAGCGCAGGTCGTAGCTGACATTCATCGGATGCGGCGCCCAGCCCTGAAAGACGATGAACTGCTTTTCCTTGATCTTGTAGCCGACCTCCGAGAGCATGCCGGCTTCGCTGGACTCCACCACTTCCCAGCTCGCGAGTTCCAGCGTGGGATCGGCAATGGCATCCATCATCAGCTGGTTGGAGCCGGGTTCGATGCCGTACATCTTGCGGCCGAACTTGTCGGCGAATTTGTGCAGATCCTTGAAATCCCGGACCCCTGCATCCCAGACATAGGCCGGCACGGCGAATGTGTATTTCGCCCCGACGAGGTTGAGCTTCAGGGTCTCGACCGAGCCGTCCTCCTTGTAGGGCTTGTAGTAGGTCACCATGGCCGGGTCCCAGTAGCCGAGGAACACGTCCAGGTCGTTGTTCTTCATGCCTTCGTAGATGACGTTGATGCCCAGCACATCGCTCTTCGGCTCATAGCCCAGGGCTTCGAACAGGACATGGGCCACGCCGGTGGTGAAGGCGAGGTCGTTCCAGCCGGGTTCCGCCATGCGAACCGCCTTGCATCCGGCGGGATCGGCGGCGTGGGCCTCGGTGGCGACGCCGCAGGCGATCAAGACGATGATGGCGAAGTTCCGCATGTCGAGCGCTCCCATTATCCGTTTGGTATGATTATTGACCCATGGGACAATAATTGATCTGGAGGGGCAGAAATGTCAATCTCGATTCATGCATGATCGTCCAGCCAGACTCACCCGCATCAGCGAGATCCGCCGCAAGGAACTGCGGCAGGCAGCCTTTGCCGTTCTGCAAAAGGAGGGGGTGGCAGGCATGACGCTGGAAAAGGTTGCCAGCCACGCCGGTGCCTCGAAGGGCATCGTCCTGCACTACTTCCGCAAGAAGCAGGAACTCTTCGAGCACACCATGCGCGAGGCCAACGCCGCACTTCGCGATGCGGTCGTGGCGCGGCTGAAACGCGCGCGCACACCCATGGAGCGGCTCGAGGCGGTGATCGACGGCAATTTCGAGCCCGAGCTGTTCCAGCCGCCGACCTGTCACGCCTGGCTGTCGCTGTGTGCCGAGGTGCCGCGCGACGAAAAGCTGAAGCGCATCCAGAAGGTCATTCATGCCCGCATGCATTCAAACCTGATGTCGGGGCTGTCTCGTCTTGTGGCGCCTGAACAGGCGCGGGACATCGCCCTCGGTATCAGCGCCCTGATCGATGGGCTGTGGCTGCGCCTTGGCCTGGAGGCGGGCAGTGTCGACCGCGACACGGCTGTCGCACAGGTGAGGGGCTATCTCGATTTGCGGCTGAGGGCTCTGTCCGCGCCTGTCTGACGAACTGTCGTGGCATTGGCGCAATGGTGTCGCCGGGTGATTGGCTAGCCACCAGCCCAAACAAAAAAGGCCGCCCGGAGGCGGCCTTTTCGTATTCGGTTCCGAAAAGCGCTTAGCGCTTCGAGAACTGGAACGAACGACGGGCCTTGGCCTTGCCGTACTTCTTACGCTCGACAGTACGGCTGTCGCGGGTCAGGAAGCCGCCCTTCTTGAGCACGCCGCGCAGCGCCGGCTCGTAATAGGTCAGCGCCTTGGAGATGCCGTGACGCACGGCACCGGCCTGGCCGGAGAGGCCGCCGCCGGTGACGGTGGCGATGATGTCGTACTGGCCGGCGCGGTTGGCCGCGATGATCGGCTGGTTGAGGATCATCTGCAGGACCGGACGGGCGAAGTAAGCGCCGAATTCCTTGTCGTTGACAGTGATCTTGCCGGAGCCGGGCTTCACCCAGACGCGGGCGATGGCGTCCTTGCGCTTGCCGGTGGCATAGGCGCGGCCCGACTTGTCGAGCTTCTGGACGTGGACCGGAGCAGCCGGCTGCGCGGTCTGCGCGACGGTGCCGAGTTCTGCGAGCGAGGAAAGCTCAGCCATTATCAAGCCCTCTTGTTCTTGGCGTTCAGCGCGCCGACGTCGAGCGTCACAGGCTGCTGGGCGGTGTGCGGATGCTCGGCGCCAGCATAGACGCGGAGGTTCTTCATCTGGCGACGGCCGAGCGGGCCGCGCGGGATCATGCGTTCAACCGCCTTCTCGACGACGCGCTCCGGGAAACGGCCTTCGAGCAGCTGGCGCGCGGTGCGCTCCTTGATGCCGCCGGGGTGGCCGGTGTGCCAGTAGTAGACCTTGTCGGTGTACTTCTTGCCGGTGAACGCGACCTTGTCGGCGTTGATGATGATGACGTTGTCGCCATCGTCGACATGGGGCGTGAAGGTGGGCTTGTTCTTGCCGCGGAGGATGTTGGCGACGATGGAGGCGAGACGGCCGACGACGAGACCCTCGGCATCGATCAGCACCCACTTCTTCACCACGTCCGCAGGCTTCTGCGAAAAGGTTGCCATGGTTACATGCTTTCGTTTGGGACCTTCAAAAGAAGGCGTTTCTTGTTGCTTTTATTGGCAAGAGGCCGGAGCCCTTGGTCAATAACAAAACGGCGGCCTTTACGGGCCGCTGCTTTGGATGGGCTTATAGGGGAGGGTGACGCCCCCGTCAAGGCGCGAAAAGTGGCCATCGCGCCGAAAATTCATTCAAAAACAGCATGTTATGAAAAAGGTATTATTTTACCTCATCCCGGCGGGCTGGATGAGCCCGCGTTTGGCACCATTGGCCGTGACCGCATTGTCGGCGCAGGCGCAATCTCGGTCGAAGCGATCCTGCGCCGCCAGCACCGCATCGATGTTGGCTTCGGCCCATTCCGTGATGGTGGAGAGCTTCTCCGAAAGCGTCCTGCCAAGCGGGGTGATCGAATACTCCACCGTCACCGGCACTGTGGGGAAGACCTCACGTAGGATCAGCCCGTCGCGGCCGAGCCGTTTCAGCGTCTGCGACAGCACCTTGGTCGAGATGCCCTCGACGTCGCGCCGCAACTGGTTGAAGCGCACCGGCTCCCGCGAGATCTTCCACAACACAAGTGCCGTCCATTTGTCGGCGATGTGGTCGAGCAGGAGCCTTGTCGGGCAATTCTCGGCATAGACATCGTATTTGCGCATCGGGCATCCCTTGAAGGCGATTTCCTGCTGGTAACCTGCATACCGGCGGCGGCACCTTGTAACCGCGAAGTGCTCTCTTTTTACCCAGCTATCCAGTCGCTAACAAGCTTCCGTTTGAAACCCACTTTCCAAAAGAAAGCGTCAAGGAGCTTGATATGTCCAAAGGAAAAATCCTGGTTCTGGCTGCCACCGGCAATGTCGGCGCGCCGCTGGTGGCCGAACTCCTCGGCAAGGGCGAGAAGGTCAAGGCAGCGAGCCGCAGCGCCACGCCTGCTCTGTCCGCCGGTGCCGAAGCTGTGCGGCTGGACCTCAGCGACCCGCGCGGCCTGGAGCCGGCGCTGGAAGGCGTCGACCGCATCTATGCGGTGTCGCCGACCGGTTATCTCGACCAGGTCGGCCTGCTCGGCCCCGTCGTCGAAGCAGCCGCCACGCGCAACATCAAGGTCGTGTTGCAGACGGCGATCGGTGTCGATGCCTCGGACGCCATCCCGTTCCGGCAGCTGGAATTGCGGCTCGAACGCTCCGGCGCGCCGTCCGTCATTCTGCGGCCCAACTGGTTCAGCGACAATTTCGCGACCTATTGGGCGGCTGGCGTCCAGGCCGGCGAAATCCGCGTTCCCGCCGGCGAGGGCAAGACGAGCTTCATCGATGCCCGCGACATCGCCGCCGCCGCCGCCGGCGCGCTGACCAGCGACCGGCACGACGGCAAAGCCTTCGCGCTCACCGGTTCCAAGGCCTACGGTTATGTCGAGGCGGCCGCGCTGTTGTCGAACGCGCTCGGACGCACGATCCAATACCGTTCCGTCGACGACCGCACCTTCGTCGCGGATACCGTCCGCAACGGGTTGTCGCAGGGCTATGCCGAGCTTCTGGCCGCGATCTTTCATCCCGTCGCCGAGGGCTGGGTCGCCGCCGTCACCGACTCCGTCGAGCTTCTGTCCGGCAAAAAGCCGCGTTCGCTGGAGGATTCGATCGGCGCTATCGCGGGAAGGCTTCAGGCTCGAGCGGCGTGACGAGGTAGTGCCGGCCTAGGCGGAGGGGCGCTACGTCTGATTGGAGAAGCGTCGTGCCCCTCGGTCGCCTTTGGCGACACCTCTCTCGAAATCGGGGGAGGTCTACGGCGTGAAAGCCTCGCTCAGCGCTTCGGCGGGATCGAATAGGTGCCGGTCGCGTGCGCGATCGTGTGGCCGCCGGCGACGATATCGATGTCGTAGACCATCAGGTTCTTGCCGAGCTTCAGGATACGGCAATGGCCGTCGATCGGCCCGGCCTCGGCCTTGCGCATGAAGTTGATGTTGAGATTGGTGGTGACGGACAGCGCGTCCGGCCCGGCATGCGAGAGCACGCAGACATAACCGCCGATGTCGGCCAGCGTGAACAGGCAGGGGCCGGACACCGTGCCGCCGGGGCGCAGGTGTCTTTCGTCGGCGTTGAGCCTGACCGTGCAGCCGCCGGGAAAGACGTCGACCGCCTCATAGGCCTGAAGGTCGTTGTTGAGTTGCGGATAGACTGATTTCAGCAATGCATTGACCTCTTGCGCCGTCAGCACTGGCTTCAGATTGTCCTGCTTCGGCATGGCATGGTCCGTTTGCTGTCGTGGCGCATGGGTGGCTATTCGGCGCCTGTTATGATCTTGCAGGGGTGAGAAAGCACGGCGGAAGCCTTTCCTTCAACCGGCAGCGTGCTAGTTCTTTTGTTCCATGGTGGCCGTCGCCGCCGACTGAATGAATTGCGGAGATCACGCGTGGCCGAAATCGTCGCCATCAAGACCGAGCCTGCCGGGCCCGTGTTTGCCGAACAGGCCAATGGCATCGCAAGGCTGACGCTGGCGAGCCCGCCGGCCAATGCGCTGTCGCTTTCGGTGATGGCCGCCCTGCAGGCCGAGCTCGACCGGCTGCGCGACGATCGTTCCGTGCGTGTCATCATCCTGGCCGCCTCGGGCAAGGTGTTCTGCGCCGGGCATGATCTCAAGGAACTCACCGCGCATCGCGGCGAAGCCGACCGGGGCAGGGCGTTTTTCGAAAAGACCTTCGCCGCCTGCTCGGCGCTGATGCAGACTATCGTGCATCATCCGAAGCCCGTGATCGCGGCGGTCGACGGGTTGGCCACCGCCGCCGGCCTGCAACTGGTCGCAAGCTGCGACCTGGCGATAGCCTCGCACGAGGCGACCTTCTGCACGCCGGGCGTCAACATCGGCCTGTTCTGCTCGACGCCGATGGTGGCGCTGTCGCGCAACGTCTCGCGCAAGCAGGCGATGGAAATGCTTTTAACCGGCGAGACCATCGATGCCACCACCGCCAAGGATTTCGGTCTCGTCAACCGCATCGTGCCGCGCGAATACTTGAATCAGGTCGTGACCAAATACGCGCAAACCATTGCTTCGAAATCGCCTTTGACCATCCAAACCGGCAAGGAAGCCTTCTACCGTCAGGCGGAAATGGGGCTTTCAGACGCCTATGCCTATGCTGGCCGCGTGATGGTGGACAACATGCTGGCGCGCGATGCGGAAGAAGGCATCAGCGCCTTCATCGGCAAGCGGCAGCCGGAGTGGAAGGGCGAGTGAAGCGGCCGGCTGTGGCCGTGTCGTTCGTTTCGCATCTCCTGGCGACTTGTCCCGCATGAAAAACAGCCCCGTCCTCGATATCCGGCCCAACACCGTCTGGCATGTCGAGGAGGCGTGCCGGCAGGCATGGCCGGCGGCGGTCGAGCAACTTGCCGACGGCTGGCTGCTCAGGCGTTCGGGCGGCGGCATCCGGCGCACTAATTCAGCCAACCCGCTTGCCGGCGAGCGCCATTGCGATGCCGGTCTGATCGACCGCGTCGAGACCTTCTATCGCGGCTTTCGCCAAATGCCGGTGTTTCGCCTCACCGATTTCACCCGCGAGATTTCCACCGAGCTCGACCGGCGCGGCTACACCATCGAGGCCAGCACGCGCACGCTGCTTGCCTTGCTGGCCGGCCAATCCGCGCTGGATGCCGAGGCTACTGTCGTGACCACGGAGCCGACCGAAAGCTGGTTCGACCTGCGCGACCGGCTGGCCAAGGACCCGCTGATTTTCCGCGACATGGTGGCATCGATCGGCCTGCCCAAGGCCTTCGCTTCATCGCGCGCCGGCGGGCGCACCGCCTCCATCGCCTATGGCGTACTCTGCCATGGCATGCTGGTGGTCGAATCGGTCGCCACTCATCCCGATCATCGCGGCAAGGGGCTCGCCAGGCGCACGGTCGGCGCGCTGATGAACTGGGCGCAAGGCGCCGGCGCCGACAAGGCCTGCCTGCAGGTTGTGGCCGACAACCATCCGGCTCTTGCGGTTTACCGGGCGTTGGGCTTCAACACCGAACTCTACAGCTATCACTACCGCTTCGCACCGGATGCAGCATGAAACACGATACCTATGACAACGCCTACATCGCCGGCATCCTGAATTCGGTGAAGACCATCGCCATGGTCGGCGCCTCGGCCAACGACGTGCGGCCGAGCTGGTTCGTGCTGAAATACATGCTGGCCAAGGGTTTTTCGGTGTTCCCGATCAATCCCGGCCATGCCGGCAAGGAAATCCTCGGCCGTTTGACCTATGCCAGGCTGGCCGACATCCCCGAGCCGATCGACATGGTCGACATTTTCCGCGCCCCTGCGGCGGTGCCCGGCATCGTCGACGAGGTGCTGGCGCTCGACCCGCTGCCCAAGGTGATCTGGATGCAGCTTGGCGTGCGCCACGACGAGGCGGCCGCCAAGGCGGAAGCCGCCGGCATCAAGGTGGTGATGAACCGCTGCCCCAAGATCGAATATGGCCGCCTGTCCGGCGAGATCGGCTGGACCGGCGTCAATTCCGGCGTGCTGTCGTCCAAAAGGCCGATCATGCGTTCCGGGTTCCAGAGTTTCGGCGTGCGCCAGAAGTAATCCGGAACGTTTTTTCGCGGTTGCGTCGAAACGTTGGCCCGCTGTTCGAAAAATAGCGGTCCAGGGGCAAAATCTTCTTTGCTTTCAGCGCGCCGCTCGCCCAAGAATGCCCGGCGATTTTCAGGGGCTATTTCAGGAGGTTTTCGATGAGCCAGCGCGCACCCGGTTTCAACACGCTCGCGGTTCACGCCGGCGCCAAACCCGATCCGGCCACCGGCGCCCGCGCCACGCCGATCTACCAGACCACCTCCTATGTCTTCGACGATGCCGACCACGCCGCCTCGCTGTTCGGCCTGAAGGCGTTCGGCAACATCTACACCCGCATCATGAACCCGACGCAGGCGGTGCTGGAGGAGCGCGTCGCCGCACTCGAAGGCGGCACGGCCGCACTTGCCGTGGCGTCCGGCCATGCCGCGCAGTTGCTGGTGGCGCATACCTTGCTCAAGTCGGGCGAGAATTTCGTCGCCGCGCGCCGGCTTTACGGCGGTTCGATCAACCAGTTCGGCCATGCCTTCAAGAATTTCGGCTGGGAAGTGCGCTGGGGCGACACCAACGATCTCTCGACCTTCGAAAAGCAGATCGACGAGAAGACCAAATTCATCTTCACCGAGAGCCTGGCCAACCCGAACGGCGAATTCGTCGACATCGAGGCGCTCGGCGAGCTGGCCCGCAAGCACGGCATTCCGCTCGTCGTCGACAACACGCTGGCCACGCCCTATTTGATGCGGCCGATCGAGCACGGCGCCGACATCGTCGTCCATTCGCTGACCAAGTTCATCGGCGGCCACGGCAATTCGATCGGCGGCGTCATCGTCGACGGCGGCACCTTCGACTGGTCGAAGTCCGGCAAATATCCGATGCTGTCCGAGCCGCGCCCCGAATATGGCGGGCTGGTGCTGCACGAAACCTTCGGCAATTTCGCCTTCGCCATCGCCACCCGCGTGCTTGGCCTGCGCGATTTCGGCCCGGCGATCTCGCCCTTCAACGCCTTCCTGATCCTGACCGGGCTGGAGACGCTGCCGCTCAGAATGCAGCGCCATTGCGACAACGCCGCCGCCGTCGCCGCCTGGCTGTCAAAGCATCCGAAAGTGTCCTGGGTGTCTTATCCCGGCTTGCCGACTGACAAGAACAACGCCCTACAGAAGCGCTATTCGCCGCTTGGCGCCGGTGCCGCGTTCACCTTCGGCCTCAAGGGCGGCTACGATTCCGGCGTCAAGTTCGTCGAGGGGCTGGAACTGTTCTCGCACCTCGCAAATATCGGCGACACCAAGTCGCTGGTCATCCACCCCGCCTCGACCACACACCGCCAGCTCTCCGACGAGCAGAAGGTGGCGGCCGGCGCCGGCCCGGACACGGTGCGCCTGTCGGTCGGCATCGAGAATATCGAGGACATCATCGCCGATCTCGAACAGGCGCTCGCCAAAGCCTGATTGGCATGGCACAGAAGGCTCCGGATCAGACCGGAGCCTTTTTCATGACCGAGCCGAAATTCCTCTCCGTTTCCGTCGACGGCGTCGAGCCCGAACATGGTGCGCCGGCGCCCGACCGGCTGGTCTCGGGCGATCCGAAATTCCGCACCTGGAATGCCGAGGAGCGCGATGGCGGCCTTTACGCCGGCATCTGGGAATCGACCCCCGGCAAATGGCGCATCGTGTATGACGAGTGGGAGTTCTGCCACATCCTCGCCGGCGTCTCGGTGATCGCGGAAGAGGGCGGCGAGGCGCGCACCGTGCGTGCCGGCGACAGTTTCGTTCTGAGACCCGGCTTCAAGGGAAGCTGGGAAGTGCTTGAAACGACTCGCAAGGAATACGTGATCAAGCTCTGATCGCCGCTGCCTATCCGGGCACTCGCCCGGATAGCCTGAAGAAGGTGTGCGGCCTCACCAGCCCGCCCGGATTGGCTACATGGGCGTCAAGAACGGCCATGTCGTCATGGAGATCGCCACCTTGAGGCGAAGGTGTCCCACCGTCCGTGCCGATGTCTTGCCTGCTCATCGATTTCGCCCGCCTGTTCATGGCTTATGCCAAGATCGTCGAGTTGGTGGTCGTCGAGCATTGAGAGCGGTCTTTCTTGTTGCGGGTCGCGCCGATCCGCTTCCGTGCCGGGCGCGTCATAGTTCCGCCGCAGCACGATGATGGCCGCTCCGACGATCATGACTGCTCCGCACCACTGCGGCGGGCTCAGCCGTTCGCCGAGCAAGACAAACGCTCCGATGATCCCGAACACCGGAATGAGGTTGAAGAAGCTGCCGGCGATGCTTGCCGGCATTGAACGCAACGCCCGCAGATAGAGCCAATAGGCGGCGGCGTAATAAAGCAGCCCGGAGACGATGATCGTAGCAATGTCCGATATTGGGATTGTCGCAACGGGTGGCATTTGCGCCGATCGCAGTTCGATCGGCCAGATCGCCAGCATCCAGCCGAAAGCTACCGTCTGTTGCAAGGCGACGGTAAACAACGGATCGGCGTCGATGTTGCGCGCCAGCACCGTGTAGATCGCGCAGCACCATACACCGGCAAGGATGAGGACGACGCCGATATCGGTCGAAAGCGTCGAGCCGCTGGCGACCAGCCCGCTGACCAGGAGCACGCCGATGGTGGCGGCCGCGACCAGCATGGCGAGCTGGCGGTCGACCGGCTCCTTCAGAAAGGTCCAGGCGAGACCGAGGATCAGGATCGGCTCGAACGCCCACAGCAGCGTCGTCACGCTGGCGCTCGTGCTTGTCAGGCCGAACATGCTGAACGTATAGGCCCAGCCGGGATTGAGCAGTCCGAGCAATGCGATCGGCAACAGCAACCGTTGCGGCGGAACCGGCGCGCCGGTCGCGCCGACCGCCAGCCACAGGGCGACGACGCTCGGGGCAAGCTGGAACACAAGAACGGTGACGGGTGGAAACGAGGAAAGCAGGGTTTTGCTGAGGATCGTCCCGAGCGCCCAGCACAGGCACGCTCCGACGATCGCCACGCGTGGCGACAGTGATGGCATGGTAGCCCTCATGAGAAGGTTGAAACGACGGCGATGCGGGAATGCCGACGACTATGCGTCGTCGTCGCACCGATCGTAGGAAGGCCTTCTCTGAGGACGACTGCTCACCGGTTAGCTGACCTTGAACATCCGTTGGTCGCTGATTGCCTTTTGCTTATACCACATCGCGCCGCGGGCGAACATCGAGGTCGCCGTCGCGCGATCCGTGCAGCCTAGGCTGGGAGCAGAGGGGCTGCGATGACGATTGCCGTGCTGGCGCCGGAGCAGGCCACAAGCCACTTGCCGGCACTTGTCGAGATGCCGATCGCTGCACCTATCCCGGCACCCGCCCGGACAGCCTGAAGAAGGTGTGCGAGGTCACCAGCACGTCCGGATTGGCCACATGGGCATCGAGCACGGCCATGTCGTTTTCCAGATCGTCGCTTGCGACAAAACCCTGGTCGACCATCCTGTCGCGCACATTGGTGATGAATTGGTGCAGCATCGGTCGGCGATCGTGACCGGGCGGATAGACATGGTAGACGGCGTCGACATGGATGTCGCGGACGCCAGCTTCGCGGAACAGGCGGTGCGTGCGGCGGCCAACGAACAGGTCGATGCCTTGCGCGGCCGAATAAGCGATGTAGGCGTTGAGCAGCCGATCCCAGGCCGGCAGCGGCGGGTCGCAGAAATGGGCGACGAAATCGGCCTCGAAACTGGCGATCCAGCCGCCGGGCCGCACCAGCGCCACCATTTCGTTCACGATGCGCTGTGGCTCCGGCACGTTGACCAGCACCAGCCGCATATGCGCGCCGTCGAAGGAGCCGCGTTCCAGCCCGGTATCGTAGGCGTCGCCCTCGCGCACTTCCACTTGGGATAATGCATGGTCGGCCACGAAGCGCCGCGCCATCTCGACGAAATGCGGGCTGCGTTCGAGGCCGAGCACCCGTCCGGTCGGGCCGACCCGCTTGCCGAGCAGATGTAGCACGCCGCCCGGACCGCAGCCGAGATCGATGACGCATTCGCCCGGCCTGATGCCGATGCGCTCGAACTGGGCATCGGAATCGGGCGCCAGATTGGCGATCTGCCGTTTCAGCCTGGCTTCCTCGGCCGGGCCGCGGCCGAGCAGATATTTGTCCTGCCGCATGGTGCACGCTCCCCCTCATCGAGACGTACGGCGATGCGAAACTATGCCTGCGAAAAGGCGAGGATAGCACGGAACCGCCACGCTGGCGCAGGGAACTTCGCGCAGCGCTTGTGAACGTGGGGGAGCAGCCCGAGGACTGCGCCGTCAGGCCGGTTTCGGGAAATTCGCGCGGCTCCGTCACCGCGCTGTCATGGCCGCGCGGTAGCCCCAGCCTGTTTTTTCAACAAGCAAGGAGGCTCCAATGCCGACCCGCCGCAACATCCTCCAGGCAGGTGCTGCTACCGCGCTGCTGATGCCCTTCGCGGGCTTCACCGTCTCCCAGGCCGCCGCGCAGAACGGCCCGCTTTTCCGCTTCGGCATCGTTGCCGACCCGCAATACGCGCCGGTGGTGCCGAACCTGAAGCTCAACCGCTATTATTCCAACAGCCTGTGGAAGCTTTCCGAGGCGATAGAGGCCTTCAACAAGGAGGACCTGCAGTTCGTCGCCACGCTTGGCGACATCATCGACCGGCATTGGGAGAGCTACAACCATATCCTGCCGCTCTACGACAAGCTGAGGCACGAGCACTTCTTCCTGCTCGGCAACCATGATTTCGATATCGCCGCCGAATATCTGACCTCCGTCACCCGAACCGTCGGCATGGAGAAGGCCTATTACGACTTCACCGGCGGCGGTTACCGTTTCATCGTGCTGGACGGCAACGACGTCAGCCTGTTCGCACCGCCGAAGGACGACCCGCGCCGCGACATCGCCGCCAAGCGGCTGGAGGAGTTGACCGCCAAGGGCGCCGTCAACGCGCAGACATGGAACGGCTCGCTCGGCGATGCACAGTTCGCCTGGCTGGGCGAAACGATGAAGAAGGCGCAGCTCGCCGGCGAAAAAGTGATCGTCATGGGCCACTACCCGGTGTTCCCGGTGAACGAACACAATATGTGGGATTCGGAGCGGGTCGTGGAGTTGCTGACCGGCTTCGACAATTTCGTCGCCTATTTCAACGGCCACAACCACGCCGGCAACTATGGCGAGGTCAAGGGCAAGCATTTCCTCAACTTCAAGGGCATGGTCGATACCCCGGCCGAAACAGCCTATTCGGTGGTCGAAGTCTATGCAGACAAGATCGAGGTTCGTGGCCTCGGCCGCGAGCAGAGCCGCACGCTCAAGATCTGAGCGGTCTGATCCGCTGGCAAAACCCGATCCGCGCCATGCGGGTCGGGTTTTTCTTTCACCGCTGGACCGAAAGTTTTTCCAGCCCGTGGAAGTGATAGGTGTCGCGGAACTGCGGCTTCTCGGCAAAGCTCAGCGTCGGCAGGCGCTCGAACAGCGTCTTCAGCGAAACCTGCAATTCCAGCCGCGCCAGTGGCGCGCCGATGCAGAAATGGATGCCGGCGCCGAAGGACACGTTCTTCTGGTCGCCGCGCCCCGGAGTGAAGGCGTCGGGCTCCGCGAAGGCCGACGGGTCGCGATTGGCCATGCCAAGCAGCAGGCCGACCTGCTCGCCGGGCTTCACCGTCACACCGGGCACCACCTCGATCTCCTGATAGGCGTAGCGCGTGAACATGTGCAGCGGCGCGTCATAACGCAGGCATTCCTCCACCGTGGCGGCGGTCGCTTCGGGCGAGGTGAAGAAGCGAGACGGGTCGCCGCCCTGGGAAAGGATCGAGCGCACCGCATTGCCGGTCTGGTGCACGGTCGCCTCGTGGCCGGCATTGAGCAGGAGGATCGTCGAGGAGACCAGTTCGTCCTCGCTCAGCTTCTGGCCGTCCTCCTGCGCCGAGATCAGCAGCGACAGAAGATCGTCGCCCGGCTGCTTGCGCCGCTCGGTGACATAGCCGCGCAGGAAGTCGGAAAATTCGCGCGTGGCGCGGTTGGCTCTGTCCTCGGTCTCGCGGGTGCGGCCGTGCATGTACATGGCCACCATATCGTGCGACCAGTCGAGCAACTGCGGCCCCATCTCCACCGGAACGCCGAGCATTTCGGCGATGATGGTGATCGGCAGCGGCGCGGCATAGGCAGGCAGAAGGTCGACCGGCTTGCCCGGCTCGAAACGGTCGATCAGTTCGTTGGCGAGTACCTCGACGCGTGGCCGCAGCCGCTCCACCTGGCGCGAGACGAAGGCGCGGTTGACCAGCGTGCGCAGCCTGGTGTGTACCGGCGGTTCCAGCTCCAGCATCGAGTTCGCCTCGATGGCGTCGAAGTCTGTGAGGTGGCTGCGGTCCTGGTCGAGGCCGCGACTGTCGGGAATGCCGGCCGGGTTCTGCCGGCCGAAGCGGCGGTCGCGCAGCAGGCCGTTCACCGTGTCGTAGCCGCCCAGGCACCAGAAGCCGAATTCCTTCCAGAAAAAGGCCGGGCTCTCGGCATGCAGCCAGGCATAGGCCGCATAGGGGTTCTGCACGAAGGCCGGCTCATGCGGGTCGAGGCTCAGATGCCGGGTGGCGGGGTCGAAGGAGAGATAGGCTGGCTTGCTCGGCATATGTCGGGTCTCAGGCTGCGAAGGAAAGGCTCAGGATGGCGGCGGCACCCGCCTCGATGCGTCGCCAGTTCACGAAGGCCGCACTTTCGCAGAGTGCCGCGAGCAAATCCGGCCGTCGGCGTTTCAGCGCCTCGGCCTCGCTCAAATGAATGACGACGATGCCGCCTTCTTCCACATGGATGGCGGAAAGGCCAGCGCCGGGTTCGTCCAGATGCGACATGCAATCGATCCAGGCATCCCAATTGCGGCCGTAAAAAGCCGGAAAGCCAAAGGTTTGCGCGAAACGATCATGCAGATCGGCGGTGTCATTGA
This sequence comes from Mesorhizobium sp. 2RAF21, assembly GCF_052115345.1. Lineage (NCBI taxonomy): Bacteria > Pseudomonadati > Pseudomonadota > Alphaproteobacteria > Hyphomicrobiales > Phyllobacteriaceae > Mesorhizobium > Mesorhizobium sp. 2RAF21. The sequence continues at coordinate 112,329 of NZ_JBFRGM010000005.1, forward strand.
TCTGCGAACAGTCGACGCGGACGAGGCGATGTTGCAAGACATGCTCCTGAGTGGCGAAATGATCAGACTTTCCCGCACAAGGGGGCACGTGCCAACATGAATGTCATCGTCGTCGGCGCCGGTATTGCCGGTCTCTCCACGGCCTGGTCGCTGATCAAGGCGGGCTACGGCGTAACCATTCTGGAGCAGGGGCCGATCCCCAATCCGCTCGCCGCCTCCGGCGATCATCACCGCATCATCCGCCGCGCCTATCGTGCCGGCACCGGCTATGGCCAGCTGATCAGCGAGGCCTATGCGGTGTGGGAGGAGTTGTGGAGCGATCTTGGCGAGAACCATCTCGACCAGCGCGGTTTCCTGTGTGTGTCGCGCGAGCCGGGCGACGAGGCCGAGGAATACCGGGAAGGCATGGAGGCGGGCGGCTGGCCGATCGAGCTCATGGACCCGGCGGCCGCGGTCAAGCGCTGGCCGTTCCTTGAGGCCGGCACCTTCCGCTACGCCTATTTCTCGCCGGACGGCGGCGCACTGCATTGCCGCAGGATCGCGGCGGGGCTGGCCCGGTGGCTGCGCTCCCATGGCGCCGACGTGCGCGAGAACTGCAAGGTGACGGCGGTCGATGCCGAGGCCGGCCGGGTCACGCTTGCCAGTGGCGAAACCCTGCATGCCGGCCGGGTGGTGGTCACCGCCGGCGCCTGGGTGCTGAAACTGTTTCCCGAGCTCGGCACCGAACTCAAGACCTATCGCACCGCGCTCGCTTATGTCGATCCGCCGGCGGACCTGAAGGCCGCCTGGGAGGCCGCTCCGGTCATCCTCGATATCGGCGGCAAGACCGACGGCTACATGATCCCGCCGACACGCGGCACCGGCATGAAGTTCGGCTCCGGCCTGCACAAGGTGCCGACGAGCGACGCCGACTGGAACCGCGTGCCGGTGCCGGGAGAGGGCGAGCAGATCCGCGACCTGTTTTCGCCGCCCATCGCCCGCATCGACGAGTATCGCGTCACCGAGGTGGTGACCTGCGCCTACACCTTCACCGCCGATGAAAAGTTCCTGGCCCGCGAAAAGGGCCATTGCCTGATCGTCTCGCCCTGTTCCGGCCACGGCTACAAATTCGGCGCCGCCGTCGGGCGGCGGGTGGCGCGGTCGGTTGACGACGGCGACATTGCCGGGCTCAAGCGCTGGCTGCGCGCCGAATTGGCGTAACGTGCACGCCGGGGGCGTGTCGATCGCCGCGTAGGCGGCGCCTGCGCGGCACCGCCAACCCAAATCCTGAAATCGAATCTGTGAACGCTGGTCCTCTGGGGGCGGCGCGCAGCCGCATGCGCCGGCCGTGCGGTCGCTGCGCCAGCCATGGCGCAACCCGTTGGCGGCCGGCCTGACCACGCGCCGCCCCGCGGACGAATTTTGTCCCGTTGACATTGCTATTCATTGACACTAAGTACCAGTAGTCAGTAACGCTTAGTAGGTAGGAAAGAGGCGCATGGGCAAGCAGATGACGGAAATGCTCAAGGGCACGCTGGAGGGTATCGTTCTCGCGATCCTGTCGATGCAGGCCGCGTATGGCTACGAGATCACGGCGCGGCTGCGCGAGCAGGGTTTCACCGACATCGCCGAAGGCACCGTCTACGCGCTGCTCGTCAGGATCGAGCAGCGCGGCCTCGTCGATGTGGAAAAGGTCCCCTCGGAGAAGGGCCCGCCACGCAAGGTCTACACCCTCAACGCGCAGGGGCGGGACTATCTCGACGAATTCTGGAGGACCTGGGGCTTCCTCACCGAACGGCTCGAACAGCTCAACACGGAAAGGAAATAGACATGGCCAAAGGATGGCTCGAACTGATCGCGGGGTCGCTCGAAGAAAAGAAGCGATACCGCCAATACAAGGCGCGCACGCAACAGCTTCCCGCCAATTACCGCGAGGCGGTCGAGGCGATCGACCGGTACCTGATGTATTTCGGCGGGATTACGAAAGGGGATGTGCTGGTGAAGATGACGGAGGATCTCATCGATCTCTTCGAGCAAAGTGCCGCGATCGGAACCCCGATCCGCGCGATCGTCGGCGAAGACCCGGTGGAATTCGTCGAGACGTTTCTCGAGAATTACGCGGATGGCCGCTGGATCAACAAGGAGCGGAAGCGGCTGATCGACACCATCGATCGCGTTGCTGGAAAACCGGAAGGGGCTGTTCAATGATGGCTCATCAGGCACAGGCGATCCGCGTGCGGGGCCTGGAGAAGTCGTACGAGGCACTGCATGTGCTGCGCGGCGTCGACTTCGACGTGGCGCGGGGCAGCATCTTTGCCCTGCTCGGCTCGAACGGGGCAGGCAAGACCACGGTGGTCAAGATACTGTCCACGCTTATCAAGGCCGACGCCGGCGCGGGCAGCGTCAACGGCTTCGATGTCGCCACGCAGGCGCAGAGCGTGCGGGAGACCGTCAGTCTCACCGGCCAGTTCGCGGCCGTCGATGAAATCCTCAGCGGGCGCGAGAACCTCATCCTGGTCGCCCGGCTGCGGCACCTCGACGATCCGGACAAGGTCGCCGACGACCTGCTCCAGCGTTTTTCGCTGACCGAGGCGGCGGCGCGCAAAGTGTCGACCTATTCCGGCGGCATGCGCCGGCGCCTCGACATCGCCATGAGCCTCATCGGCAACCCGCCGGTGATCTTCCTCGACGAGCCGACGACCGGGCTCGATCCGCAGGCGCGCCTCGAAGTGTGGCAGGCGGTCAGGGAACTCGCATCGCAGGGCACAACGGTGCTTTTGACGACGCAGTATCTGGATGAGGCCGAACAGCTCGCCGACCGCATCGCCATCCTGCACAAGGGCCGGATCATCGTGAACGGCACGCTGGCCGAGCTCAAGCAGCTGCTGCCGGCCACCACGATCGAATATGTCGAGAAACAGCCGACGCTGGAGGAGGTCTTCCTTGCCGTTATCGGCAACGACGATGCCGCCGGCAATGACAACGCGGCGGCCAACAGCCGCAGGGATAACTGAGGAACGACGATGACCACGCACTTTTTCGGCGATACTGCCGTCCTCTTGGGACGCTCGCTACGCCACATCGCCCGCAGCCCCGACACCATCATCACGACCACGATCATGCCGGTCGCCTTCATGCTGTTGTTCGTCTACGTCTTCGGCGGCGCCATCAATACCGGGGCGGCTTCCTATGTGAACTACCAGTTGCCCGGCATCCTGCTCATCACTATCGCCTCGGGCATCGCCTACACCGCGTTTCGGCTCTTCGTGGACATGAAAAGCGGCATCTTCGAGCGGTTCCAGTCGATGCCGATCGCCCGTTCGTCGGTGCTGTGGGCGCATGTGCTGACCTCGCTGGTCGCCAATCTGATCTCGCTTGGCGTCGTCCTACTGGTCGCTCTCATCATGGGTTTCCGCTCGGGAGCGGGCGTAGCGGCATGGCTTGGCGTCGCCGGCATCCTGATCCTGTTCACCCTGGCGCTGACCTGGGTCGCGGTGATCGCCGGTCTCTCGGCAAAATCCATCGACGGCGCCACCGGGTTTTCCTACCCACTCATCTTCCTGCCGATGCTGAGTTCGGCCTTCGTGCCGACACACACGATGCCCGGCCCGGTGCGCGCCTTCGCCGAGAACCAGCCGGTGACGGCTATCGTCAACGCCATTCGCGGCCTGTTCGCCGGGCAACCGGTCGGCGCCGACATCTGGGTTGCACTAGCCTGGTGTATCGGCATCCTCGTCGTCGCCTACGCTTTCGCCATGGCCACCTATCGCCGCAAGATCGCGTAGTCGCGGGTAGTATTGGGGCGGCGCGGACATTGAATGATGCTCCCGCCTGCGAAGATCTTCCTGCAAGACCTGCGACCGCCAGGACGAAAGCCGCCAACGGAAAAAAGCCGGGTCAGCGACCCGGCTCTTCCATCTCTATGACAAAACCGCTCAGTACTGGCAGTGGTTGCGAATGTGCACCCGGCGCCAGCCGGCCTCGCCTTCGGAGACCATCACCCTGCGCGCGACGCGCTGGTAGGTCGGCGGCACTTCCAGCACGCGCTGGGTTTCCTCCTGCACCACCACCTGTTCGGTCTGGTAGCCATATTCGGCGGGGATGACGACGCGGCGGCGGGCCTCCGGCTGGACGACGACCCTTTCGGCCACTTGCTCGTAGCGCGGCTTGTATTGGACCTTGCACAGCACCCGGCGGCCGTTGATGACGCGCCATTCCCAGCCATAACCGCCGTCGGAGACCTGGACGGTGCGGTAGCGGGTCTCAACCACGGCCGGCACCACTTCGTAGGTGACGCGCGCGGGGCGGATCATCACTTCGCGCTGGCGGGTTCCATAGATGGCGGGCGTCCGCACCACGCGGCTGTAGCCGGGGCTGACCTGGACCTCGCCGTAGACAGTGTCGTAGACCGGCTGCGTCCTGTACGGCTCGTAGCACTCGATCGCGCGGCCGCCGGCCACGGTTTCGGAGGCGGTACCGAGCACGATCAGTGCGGACACGGCCAGCGAAAGCTGCTTCTTCAACATATGCCACCCCTTTTTACGCGTACTGACGCCGCTCGCTGCAACTTTAGCGAAAGGCGAAGGCCGGAAAAGCGAATTCTTTAAAATTCGTTAACGCCGGCGCCGCCCGCGAAAATGCGCTGGCCGGATGGCTAGGCCGACCGGTCTTGCGCTAAGGTGAGGCGGCATCCTATTTACGGACACGACAGTCAGCATCGATTCCGCGCGTCCGCCGCGGAAATCCCATCCAGGCAAGGGACCATTTATGAAGAGCCCACTCGAAACCTACATGAACCTCGTTCCGATGGTGGTCGAGCAGACCAATCGCGGCGAGCGGGCCTACGACATCTTCTCGCGGCTCCTGAAGGAGCGCATCATCTTCATCACCGGCCCGGTCGAAGACGGCATGGCGACGCTGGTGTGCGCGCAGCTTCTGTTCCTCGAAGCCGAGAACCCGAAGAAAGAGATCAACCTCTACATCAACTCGCCGGGCGGCGTGGTGACTTCCGGCATGGCCATCTACGACACCATGCAGTTCATCAAGCCGGCGGTATCGACGCTGTGCATCGGCCAGGCGGCCTCGATGGGCTCGCTGCTTCTGTGCGCCGGCCACAAGGACATGCGTTTCGCCACGCCGAACGCCCGGATCATGGTTCACCAGCCTTCCGGCGGCTTCCAGGGCCAGGCCTCCGATATCGAGCGCCACGCCCAGGACATCATCAAGCTGAAGCGCCGCCTCAACGAGGTCTACGTCAAGCACACCGGCAAGGACTACGAGACGATCGAGAAGACGCTCGACCGCGATCATTTCATGACCGCCGACGAAGCCCGGGATTTCGGCCTCATCGACAAGGTCATCGAAAGCCGCGATCCGGTCGAGGCTTCCGCAGCCTGAAACCGAAGACGTTAAAATGGCAGTTGCTGGCCGCAGACCACGCTTTTGGTGTGGTTTGCGGCATTTCGGCCACAATTGGCTGTTTCCTCGACTGCGGCGATTGCCTACGTTAAGGCTATGTTGATTTTCGGCGGCTTAGCTTTCAGCGGGGTTGCAGGAATCATTGCCACGTTTTCTGATTTGTGTTTCGTACGGAATGCGTTGCAGGAGCCAGACCACTGGCCGGCGCGGAATCCCGCGATAGATAATTAGGTGTGCCATACGCCAAAGCATCGGCGGGTGCCCATGAAAGGACTGGGACGATGAGTAAGGTCAGCAACAGCGGCGGTGATTCCAAGAACACCCTCTATTGCTCCTTCTGCGGCAAGAGCCAGCACGAAGTGCGCAAGCTGATCGCCGGCCCGACGGTGTTCATCTGCGACGAATGCGTCGAACTGTGCATGGACATCATCCGCGAGGAGAACAAGACCTCGATGGTGAAGTCGCGCGAAGGCGTGCCGACACCGCAGGAAATCCTCAAGGTTCTGGACGACTACGTCATCGGCCAGCCCTACGCCAAGCGCGTGCTGTCGGTGGCGGTCCACAATCACTACAAGCGCCTGGCGCATGCCGGCAAGAACAACGACGTCGAACTGGCGAAGTCGAACATCCTTTTGATCGGCCCGACCGGCTGCGGCAAGACGCTGCTCGCCCAAACGCTGGCCCGCATCATCGACGTGCCCTTCACCATGGCCGACGCCACGACGCTCACCGAAGCCGGTTATGTCGGCGAGGACGTCGAAAACATCATCCTGAAGCTGCTGCAGTCGGCCGACTACAATGTCGAGCGCGCCCAGCGCGGCATCGTCTACATCGACGAAATCGACAAGATTTCGCGCAAGTCGGACAACCCCTCGATCACCCGCGACGTGTCGGGCGAGGGCGTGCAGCAGGCGCTTCTGAAGATCATGGAAGGCACCGTTGCTTCCGTGCCGCCGCAGGGCGGCCGCAAGCACCCGCAGCAGGAGTTCCTGCAGGTCGACACCGCCAATATCCTGTTCATCTGCGGCGGCGCCTTCGCCGGCCTGGACAAGATCATCTCCGACCGCGGCCGCAAGACTTCGATCGGCTTCGGCGCGACGGTTGCCTCGCCGGAAGATCGCCGCACCGGTGATCTGTTCCGCCAGGTCGAGCCCGAGGATCTGCTGAAATTCGGCCTGATCCCGGAATTCGTCGGCCGTCTGCCGGTTCTGGCGACGCTTGAGGACCTCGATGAACCTGCTCTGATACAGATCCTGACCGAGCCGAAGAACGCGCTGGTCAAGCAGTATCAGCGGCTGTTCGAGATGGAGAATGTGGACCTGACCTTCCACGAGAACGCACTGTCGGCTATCGCCAAGCGCGCCATCGAGCGCAAGACCGGCGCGCGCGGCCTGCGCTCCATCATGGAAGCGATCCTGCTCGACACCATGTTCGAGCTGCCGGCGCTGGAAGGCGTTCGCGAAGTCGTGATTTCGGAAGAGGTCGTCTCGGGCAACGCCCGGCCGCTCTACATCTATTCCGAACAGAAGGAAAAGAAGGGCAACGTCAGCGCCTGACGTGCCTTCCTCCAGGGTTGGAACGGCGCCGAAAGGCGCCGTTTTCGTTTCCTGGATGCGGGCTTGGCGAAAGGCCATGCCTAGCACTAAAGGCAGGTGCCGGCGGACCTTGATCTTTGCCGGCGCCGCATCCACTTAATCACCGAAGGCCAAGGGCCGAATTCTGTGCTGCAAAACTCCCGTCACAATCGGTGGTAGGCGGAATGACCCGCGGTCGTTAATATGAGATTCGCGATTGGCTAAGGGCGGTCGCGAAGGAAAGGTTGGACAATGGCCAAAATATCCAAGGCTCCCGGCGACGGCGCCTTTGCGGTTCTTCCACTGCGCGACATTGTGGTGTTCCCACATATGATCGTTCCGCTCTTCGTCGGGCGTGAAAAATCGATCAAGGCGCTGGAAGAGGTGATGGGCCAGGAAAAGCAGATCCTGCTTGCCACCCAGATGAATGCCGCCGACGACGATCCCGAAGCCGATGCGATCTACGACATCGGTACGCTCGCCAACGTCTTGCAGCTCCTGAAACTCCCCGACGGCACCGTGAAGGTGCTGGTGGAGGGCGTGGCGCGTGCCAAGATCGTCTCGTTCACCGACCGCACCGACTACCACGAGGCCAAGGCCAGCGTTCTGGCCGAGCCCGAGGAGGAAGAGGTCGAGGTCGAGGCACTGGCGCGTTCCGTGGTTTCGGACTTCGAGAACTACGTCAAGCTGAACAAGAAGATCTCGCCCGAGGTGGTCGGCGCGGCCAGCCAGATCGACGACTATTCCAAGCTCGCCGACACGGTTGCCTCGCATCTCGCCATCAAGATCCCCGAGAAGCAGGAAATGCTCGCCACGCTGTCCGTCAAGGAACGGCTGGAGAAGGCGATGGGCTTCATGGAAGCCGAAATCTCCGTCCTGCAGGTGGAGAAGCGCATCCGCTCGCGTGTAAAACGCCAGATGGAGAAGACGCAGCGCGAGTACTACCTCAACGAGCAGATGAAGGCGATCCAGAAGGAGCTCGGCGAAGGCGAGGACGGCCGCGACGAGGCCGCCGAGATCGAGGCGCGCATCAAGAAGACGAAGCTGACCAAGGAGGCCCGCGAGAAGGCGGAAGCCGAGTTGAAGAAGCTCAGGACCATGTCGCCGATGTCGGCAGAGTCCACCGTCGTGCGCAATTATCTGGACTGGCTGCTGTCGATCCCGTGGGGCAAGAACTCCAAGGTGAAGCAGGATTTGAGCTTCGCCCAGGAAGTGCTCGACACCGACCATTTCGGCCTCGACAAGGTCAAGGACCGCATCGTCGAGTATCTGGCCGTGCAGAGCCGCCAGAAGAAGCTGAAGGGGCCGATCCTGTGCCTCGTCGGCCCTCCCGGCGTCGGCAAGACCTCGCTCGGCAAGTCGATCGCCAAGGCGACCGGTCGCGAGTTCATCCGCATGGCGCTCGGCGGCGTGCGTGACGAAGCCGAGATCCGCGGTCACCGCCGCACCTATATCGGCTCGATGCCCGGCAAGGTCATCCAGTCGATGAAGAAGGCGAAGAAGTCCAACCCGCTCTTCCTGCTCGACGAGATCGACAAGATGGGCCAGGACTTCCGTGGCGATCCGTCGTCGGCGCTGCTCGAGGTGCTCGATCCGGAACAGAACGCAACGTTCATGGACCACTATCTGGAGGTCGAATACGACCTTTCGAGCGTGATGTTCGTGACGACGGCGAACACGTTGAACATCCCTGCGCCCTTGATGGACCGCATGGAGATCATCCGCATCGCCGGCTACACCGAGGACGAGAAGGTCGAGATCGCCAAGCGGCACCTGATGCCGAAGGTGGTGCGCGACCACGCCCTGCAGCCGAAGGAGTTCTCGGTTTCCGAGGACGCCATCCGTGCCGTGATCCAGACCTACACCCGTGAAGCGGGCGTGCGCAGCCTTGAGCGCGAGCTGATGAAGCTTGGCCGCAAGGCGGTGACCGAGATCCTGAAGACCAAGAAGAAGTCGGTGAAGATCACCGCCGCCAACTTGGCTGATTATCTCGGCGTCGAGCGCTACCGCTTCGGCCGTGCCGAATCCGACGATCAGGTCGGTGTCGTCACCGGCCTGGCCTGGACCGAGGTCGGCGGCGAGCTGTTGACGGTGGAAGGCGTCATGATGCCCGGCAAGGGCCGCATGACGGTGACCGGCAACCTGCGCGACGTGATGAAGGAATCGATCTCTGCGGCGGCATCCTATGTCCGCTCGCGGGCGCTCGATTTCGGCGTCGAGCCGCCGCTGTTCGACAAGCGCGACATCCACGTGCATCTGCCCGAGGGTGCCACGCCGAAGGACGGTCCGTCGGCCGGTGCTGCCATGGCCACCGCCATTGTGTCGATCCTGACCGGTATCCCGGTCCGGGCCGATGTGGCGATGACCGGCGAGATCACGCTGCGTGGACGCATTTTGCCGATTGGCGGCCTCAAGGAGAAGCTGCTGGCGGCACTGCGCGGCGGCATCAAGAAGGTGCTGATCCCGGAAGAGAACGCCAAGGATCTGGCGGAGATTCCGGACAATGTGAAGAACGGAATGGAGATCATTCCGGTCAGCAGAGTGGGTGAAGTGCTGCGGCACGCGCTGGTCAGGATGCCGGAACCGATCGAATGGGTCGAGCCCGTCAACACGCCGGCGAGCACCGATGCCGACGATGCCGGAAAGTCGCTGGCTCATTAACAGCGGCCAAGAGTGCGACGCACAAACGGAAAGCCGGGCCTTTGAGCCCGGCTTTCTTGTGAAAAAGCCCGGTTTTCCGGGCTTTTTTCGTCTTTTTGTCGGTCTTGCGGCTTGGTTGTGGGAACGCTTCTTTCTAAAGTCCAATCCCTGCCGGATGAGTCGCAAGTTCCGGTTTTCTCATGGAAGGGAATTTTTATGAACAAGAACGAACTGGTGTCCGCTGTCGCCGATGCCGCGAAGATCTCTAAGGGTGACGCGCAGTCGGCGGTGGATGCGGTGTTCTCCGTAATCACCGGCGAGTTGAAGAATGGTGGCGATGTCCGTCTGGTCGGCTTCGGCAATTTCTCGGTCTCGAAGCGCGCTGCCTCGACCGGCCGCAACCCCCAGACCGGTGCTGAAGTGAAGATTCCGGCGCGTACGGTGCCGAAGTTCACGGCTGGCAAGGGCCTGAAGGACGCCGTCAACTAAGACGTCCTATTGTTCAGAACTGCGAAAAGCCGGGCCTTGAGCCCGGCTTTTTTGTTGCCTGGTTGGTGCGCCGGCGCACTGTCGCCAAAAGGCTTGGCAATGGCTTTGGACGCGCCGCGGTCGTGAGCGATGCGAAGGCGGGGAAGGGCGCGCGCAAGCGCCTGCCGGGACTGTATGGGAACTGGATCGATCGCCATCGCTGTCGCGCCCTTGCAACGCGCATCGGAAGATCGATATCGCGCAACTGGCTCGCAGGTCGGCAGCGTGGCTGCAAAACCGCTTACGCGGCCGCGTTGCCTCGTTCCTTGCAAACAATGGCTTGGAGGAGAGAAAATGGCGCGAGTGACGGGGCTCGAACCCGCGACCTCCGGCGTGACAGGCCGGCACTCTAACCGACTGAGCTACACCCGCGCACTGGACGAATTCGGCTGGCCGCGTTCGTCGTTGGCGGCTGGATACGGGGTTCACCGGCAGGTGTCAAGCGGCGCGCCGTGGCTAATTGCAGTTCATGCGAAGGTTTTTTGACAGCATGCCGAAAAGCCGCGGAAGGACGGGTGGGGCGTCTCATCCACGCCGTCATTTGGCCTTGCGCAGCGCACGCTAACTGCTTAAAGGTCCGCCCCGGAGCGGGCGATTAGCTCAGTTGGTAGAGCGCTTCGTTTACACCGAAGATGTCGGCGGTTCGAGCCCGTCATCGCCCACCAGTTCCTTCATCAAGCCGATCCGGTCTAGCCATCGTTGAGTTGCGCGCCAACCATGCTCGGCGCGCTCGCACTTGCCCGTGGCCATGAAAAAGCCGCGCCGGAGGCCGGCACGGCTGGCAGTTGGCTCGGGAGGAGCGGCTCAGGCTTTTTTGCGCCGGTTCTGGCGTTGCTGGTCGATGACGACGGCGGCAACGATGATGATGCCCTTGATGATCTCCTGGTAGTAGGCGCCGACCTTGAGGAAGGTGAAGCCGGAGGTCAGCACGCCCAGGATGATGGTGCCGATCACCGTGCCGGAGATGCGCCCGACGCCGCCCGACAGCGAGGTGCCGCCGATGACCGCCGCCGCGATGGCGTCGAGTTCATAGGCGACGCCCATATTGGGCTGGCCGGAGGCGGCGCGCGCCGCCGTCACCACGCCGGCGAGACCGGAAAGCAGGCCGGCGATGGCATAGACCTTGACCAGGTGGTTGCCGATGTTGATGCCGGACACCCGCGCTGCCTGCTGGTTGGCGCCAATGGCGTAGGTGAACTTGCCGTAGCGCGTGTAGCCGAGCGCGATGTGGAAGATCAGCGCCACCAAAAGGAAGATGATGACCGGCAGCGGCAGCGGGAAGCCGAACACCTCGAAGCTCTTGCCGAACCAGGTGAATTTGTCGCTGAGGAGCGCCACCGGCTGGCCCATCGTGTACCATTTGGCGATGCCACGCGCCGACACCATCATGCCGAGCGTGGCGATGAAGGGCGGTATCTTGGTCTTGGCGATGATGAAGCCGTTGATCCAGCCCGCCAACAGGCCGACGCCGAGGCCGGCCAGGATGGCGAAGATCGGCGAGATGTCGGTGAGGGAAGGGTAGACGGCACGCGGATTGGCGGCCGTCTGCGCCAGGCTGGCGGCCACCATGGCGACCAGGCCGACGACCGATCCCGACGACAGGTCGACGCCACCGGTGATGATGACTTGCGTCACGCCCACCGAGATGATGCCGATGACCGACACCTGCAGGATGATGATCGACAGGCGCTGCTTGTTCATCAGGAAGCTGTCGCCGACCAGGATCCAGCCAAGGATCTCGAACACCAGCGCGATGCCGATCAGGACGGCAAGAATGGAAACCTCGGGCGGCAGGCGCTTCTTCGATCCTATGATGCTCGCAGGCCCTGCAACGTCATTCGTAGTCATGTTCGTCTCCACCCCAAACGGGCGGCGCGCTCAATGCGACGCCAGCTCCATGATCTTGACTTGGTTGGCTTCTTCCCTGTCGAGGAAGCCGGTGACCCGGCCCTCGTGCACCACCATGATGCGGTCGCTCATGCCGAGCACCTCGGGCATCTCCGACGAGATCATGATGACGGCGACGCCTTCGCCGGCGAGCTTCGAGATCAGGCGGTGAATCTCGGCCTTGGCGCCGACATCGATGCCGCGCGTCGGCTCGTCGAGGATGAGGATCTTCGGCTTGGTCAGCAGCCAGCGGCCGATCAGCACCTTCTGCTGGTTGCCGCCGGAGAGGTTGTTGATCGGCTCCGCCATATCGGGCGTCTTGACGCGCAGCGCGTTGCTGACCTCGACCGAAGCCTTGGAGAGCTGTTTCTGGCGCACGAAGCCGCCCTTGACATAGCCCGACTGCAACACCGCGATCTGGGTGTTTTCCTGGATGTCGAGCAGAAGGAAACAGCCGGTATCCTTGCGGTCCTCGGTCAGGAAGGCCATGCCGTGGCGCATGGCGGTCGCCGGGCTGTCGACGCGCACCGTCTTGCCGAACAATTCGATGGTGCCGGCATCGGCGGGCGTCACGCCAAAAATGGTCTCGGCGATGTTGGAGCGCCCCGAACCGACCAGGCCGGCGATGCCGAGAATCTCGCCGGCACGCACCTCGAAGGAGACGTCGGCGAACACGCCCTTCAGCGCCAGCCCCTTCGCCGACAGCACGACGTCGCCGATCGGCACCGTCTCCTTGGGAAACATCTGGGTGATCTCGCGGCCGACCATCATGCGGATGATGTCGTCGCGCGTCACCTCGGTGGAAAATTTGGTCGCGATGTATTTGCCGTCGCGGAACACCGAGAACTCGTCGGCGATTTCGAACAGCTCGTTCATCTTGTGGGTGATGTAGATGATGCCTTTGCCCTGCTCGCGCAGGCTGCGGATGATCTTGAACAGGTGATCCACCTCGCGCTCGGTGAGCGCGGAGGTCGGCTCGTCCATGATCAGCACGTCGGATTCGTAGGAAACCGCCTTGGCGATCTCGACCATCTGCCGGTTGGCGACGCTGAGCGAGCCGACCCTGACGTCAGGGCCGATGTCGATGTTGAGCCGCCGGAACAGTTCCATCGTCTTGCGGCGCATCTGGCCATGGTCGACGAAGCCGAAACGGTTGGTCGGTTCGCGGCGGATCCAGATGTTTTCGGCCACCGTCATCGGCGCCATCAGGTTCAGTTCCTGATGGATCATGGCGATGCCGTTCTCCAGCGCGTCCAGCGGGCCTTTCAGCCGGATGTCGCGGCCGTGGAATTTGAAGGTGCCGGAATCGGGCGTGTAGATGCCGGCGATGATCTTCATCAGCGTCGACTTTCCGGCGCCGTTCTCGCCCATCAGGGCGTGGACGCTGCCCGGGCGCAGGCGGAACTGTACATTGTCGAGTGCCAGCACGCCGGGGAATTCCTTGCGCACATTCTCGACCTCGAGAAGATAGCCGCTTGCGGGCGCAGCGCTGCTGTCGTGCGCGGCTGCCGCCGTTGCATGGCTCTGCATACCGATCAGTCCTCCCGGATCAGGTTCAGGCACTTGTCCGTCGATGGAAAAGATGCGCCGCCGCTCCTCCGGCGGCGCATCCCTGTTGCCTGCCGTCAGTTCTTGGCGGCGTACTTGTCCATGTTGGTCGGGGTCACCAGCTCGAACGGCACCCAGACCGGCGACTGCACCTTCTCGCCCTTGGCAAGCTTCATGGCCGTGCCGACGGCGCCGCTGCCCTGGGCAGCCGCGTTCTGGAAGACGGTGACGTCGAGGTCGCCGGCCTTCATATAGGCAAGCGCTTCCTGGGTGGCGTCGACGCCGCCCACGATCACGTCTTTCATGTTCCAGCCCGCCGCCTTCATGGCGTTGATGGCGCCGATGGCCATGTTGTCGTTGTTGGAGATGACGGCGTCCGGCTTGTGGCCGGCGGCGATCCAGTTGGTCATCAGGTCCTGCGCCTTGACCGGATCCCAGCCGGCGGTCTGCTCGTCGATGACCTTGATGAAGGAACAATCCGGCGTCGCGATCACATCATGCACGTCCTTGGTGCGCATGACGGCCGCCTGGTTGGCGAGGTCGCCCTGCATGACCAGGATGCCGGCCTCCTTCTTGCCGGCTTCCTTCAGCTGGCGGCAGATTTCCTTGGTCTCCAGCGTGCCGGAATCGACTTCGTTCGAACCGACGAACGCGGCCTTGTCGCCCAGCTTGTCGGTGTCGATCGGCTGGCGGTTGACATAGACGATCGGGATGCCGGCGTCGTGGGCGAGCTTGGTCATCGGCGCGGTGGCCGAGGTGTCGACCGGATTGACGATGACGGCGTCGACCTTGGCCGCGATGAAGTTCTGCACCTGGCTGAGCTGCTTGTTGACGTCGTCGTCGGCGATTTCGACCTGCACCGGCTGCTTGGCGTCGGCCGCCGCCTTCTCGATGCCCTTGCGCAGGACGGTCAGGAAGGTGTCCGAATTGGCCATCGAGACGCCGATGTCACCGGCGAATGCCGAGCCGGTCATCAGCGCGGCGAATGCCGCACCCAGAATAAAAGTCTTCATGTCTCTTCTCCTCCACGATTGGTGTCCGGTGGCACCTGAATGATCCGGATAACTGCCCCGGAAAGGGGAACTGCATGCGCCGCCGTCCGCACCGTTCACTTGCGGACTGACAGGTAAACGATGGGGAGGCTGGCCTCCCGAGTGTTAATTTCGGAATGATTGAGCCATTGATGGCTTCTTGTGAAATATTCATTCCATTTTGTCGCGCGCTCGTCAAGATGCAATTTGGGGTGGGGTCTCTGTCGGACCCGACGAGGGGATGGGTTGGCGGGTACGAAATCAGGGGCGCGGACTGGCACAGGCAGTTGCCGTTCGACGCCCTTGTCCGGCGCAGGCGCCTTGGCTAACTTCCGCTCCCGCGCGACTGGCGAACGACGGCGGGGAACCATCGGCAAGCACGGGTATCGACCGCCGCTTGCCCAAGCGATCTCAACGCCAGGAGGTGATTGCCATGTCGCCGCTCGCAGCCCTGCTAGCCATCGTTACCGCCGTACTGATCGGCGCGATCAGCCCCGGCCCGAGTTTTCTGTTTGTCACCCGCATTTCGATCGCCCAATCCCGCATGCATGGCTTGGCGACGGCGATCGGCATGGGGGCGGGCGGCACGGTTTTCGCCAGCTTGGCGCTGCTTGGCCTTGCCGCACTGCTCAACCAGGTCGCCTGGCTTTATCTCGCGCTGAAACTCGCCGGCGGCTGCTATCTGGTCTGGCTGGGGCTTCGCATCTGGCGTGGCGCCGCCGAACCCTTGCCGTCAATTGGCACCGTTCCGGTCGAAAACCGTTCGCTTTGGCGCTCGGTCCTGTTCGCCACCCTGACCCAGCTCAGCAATCCGAAGACTGCGGTCGTCTATGCCAGCATCTTCGCGGCGATGCTGCCTGCCGCGCCGCCGGCATGGCTTCTTCTGCTGCTGCCGCCGCTGGTCTTTGTTGTCGAGGCCGGCTGGTACGCGGTTGTCGCGCTGGTCTTCTCGGCGGATTATCCCCGGGCGGCCTATTCGCGCGGCAAGCTGTGGGTGGACCGGTTGGCCGGCACGGCGATGGGCCTGCTCGGGCTTCGCCTCATCATCGATGGCATCGGGCTGCGCAAGCTCTGAATTTCGCAGGCGCGCCGCGTCGGCGGCGCCTCATGAAAAGGGTCTAGAGGTACTTCTCGACCTTCTTGCCGACGCGCAGGAACCGCAGCGGGTCGATGGCTTCGCCGTCGTGGCGCACTTCGTAGTGCAGATGCGGGCCGGTCGAGCGGCCGCTGCTGCCGGTCTGGCCGATCACGTCGCCGGCCTTCAGCGTTTGGCCGACCGCCACCGAGATGCGGCCGAGATGCGCGTAACGTGTCGTGTAGCCCTGGCCGTGGTCGACCTCGACCATGCGCCCATAGCCGCCATTCCAGCCGGCCTTGGTCACCACGCCGGGCGCCGTGACGCGGGCAGCCGAACCGAGTGGAATGCGGAAATCCATGCCTGAATGCAGTGCCGCCGTGCCAAGCAGCGGGTCGGCGCGCACGCCGAACGGGCTCGTCACCGCCCGGCCGGGCGCTGGATTGGCCAGCGGCAGGCGGCGCGCTTCCTTGCGCAGGCGGTCGAGCTCGTCCAGCGCCTCGTCCAGTTCCTTGACCTTGGTGTCGAACAGCAAGGCGCTGTCGATCGGCACCAGCGGGCCGCCGACATCGCTTTCGTTCTTGCCGAAATCCTTGTCCACCGGCAGGCCGGCGGCCTGCAGTGCTTCCTTGATGGCGTCGGCATTCTCGTAGGTGGTGTCGGCAAGCTTCGTGACGCGCTGAAGTTGTTCGCTCTCGATCGCCCGCAGCGACTGGTTGATGGCCACGAACAGCTTGTCGGCACGATCGGCCGACGAGGCGTCGGGCGGCAGGTCGGCTCGGGTCGACCAGCGTGAGAACGGCTGGGCGTCGGCGCCGCTGAAGCTGGTCAGCATCGCAAGCTGCGGCGCTGCCTTGCCATCGATCAGGGCTGCGTGATCCTCGGGCTTGCTGCGGTCGCCGGGTGTGACGGCGGGGGCGGGCGCCTGCGTTTCCACGGCGGCCGGTTCGATCGCCTCTGCGCGCTCCAGGATCGGTCCCAGCCGGCCGTGGCGCTGGCTGAGCTGCGTCTGGCGCTGCAGGAGTTCGCCGACCTTGGTTTCCATCAACTGCTGGTCGAGCAATTGCCGGCTGGTGATGCGGTCGACCTGCGCGCGCAACGCGGAAATTCTGTCCTCATAGGCCTGCTGCATGCGTGCCTGGCGCGCTGTGGTGGCACCGATCAGATCGTCGCGGAAGACGAGATAGGAAGTGGCCAGAAGGTAGCCGATGATGACGGCGGCGATGGCCGAGCCGAAGCAGGCGATGAGCCACGGACGCACCGTGAAATGCCGGATTTCGTCACCACGGGCGATGATGACGGTATGCGGCTCCTTGCGCCTGCCGAAGACTGCCGACTGACCGTTTGCGTTCACCGAACCAGGCTTTCGTTTGCAACACCCGACAATGCCCATAAGACATTGTTAGGGTTAACAAAGCCTTGCGCGGCGAGCCTCCGGCCTCCATTTCCTGGAGGCGTCTCTACCGGCGCGGTCCGGGTGTTAAAGGGCGCGGACGGCCTCCAGCACCGCCTCGGCATGGCCCTTGACGCGCACCTTGCGCCAGATGCGCGCGATGCGGCCGTCGCGGCCGATCAGGAAGGTGGCGCGCTCGACGCCCATATAGGTGCGGCCGTACATCTTCTTTTCGACCCAAAGACTATAGGCCTCGATTACCTTGCGCTCCTCGTCGGAGGCGAGGTCGACGGCGAGCCCGTGCTTTGCCTTGAACTTGTCGTGTTTTTTCACGCTGTCCGGTGAAAGCCCGATGACGACGGCGCCGGTCTTTTCGAATTCGGGCCTGAGTTGCGAGAAGCTGATCGCCTCGTTGGTGCAGCTCGGCGTATCGTCTTCCGGATAGAAGTAGATAACCACCGGCTTGCCGATGAAGTCCGACAGTTTGAACGAGCCGCCGCCGTCGCGCGGCAGCGTGAAATCGGGCGCCAGATCGCCCATGTCGAGATCGGCCATAACCCTGCCTTTGTTTGAACCTATGCGCCGGCTCACGGTCCCGAAGCAGCCCAGGCCGGGACCGTGCGAGAACCTCAATAAATTGGCGCGCGCACGAACGCAAAGCGGGAATCCGCTTTTGGCGTTCGCGCCCGGCATCGGGTCGCTATAGTGTCGGCCGGGGATTCGTCCGCGAAAGAGGGCTGAAGACGGAGACTGCGTGGATCACGAGCTGCCACGGCACGAAAAGATCAGGTTCAGGCGCGAGGAGATCGCCGATCTCCACTCCTTGCCGTCTGCCAGCCCGACCCCGCCTCTGGGGCAGGCGAAGATCGGTCGCGGCGCGCGGCTCCTGATCCGTGTCGCCTTCGGCATCGGCGCGTTCTTTTTGGTCCTTGTCGCCGGCATCTACGCGATCGGCGCCTCCGGCGTCGGCTCGGAACGGCTGCGTATAGCCGCCGAACAGGCGATCGAAGGCATGGCCGGCGTCGATGTCGATGTGGCCGTCGGCCCGGCCTCGATCACGCTCGACAAGTCGAGTTTCCTCGCCCTGCAGGTTCGTGACGTCACCATGCAGACCGGCAACGGCAAGCCGATGATGGAAGCCGGCTTGATGCGTTTCGGCGTGCGGCTTTTCCCGCTTCTCACGGGCAAGGTCCAATTGACCAGCGCCAGGGTTTCGCAGGCGCGCCTGTTTGTCGACGCGCTTCCCTCGCAAGGCGGCGGCGATTGGGCCGGTTCGCTGCGCAACGCCGACGGCCTCGTCGACCCCGACAAGATCACCGATACGGTGTTCGGGGCGGTCCACCAGTCGCTGGACGCCATAAGGCTGGAATCGGTCCGCGAGATCGACCTCGACAATGTCGAGATCGTGCTGTCGAAGACTGGCGACCTGCGCCTGCTGACCATCGCCGAGGCCAATGTGGCGCAGTCGGGGCCCGGCGGCTTCACCTTCTCCTCCAGGCTCGATATCGATGGCCGCAAGCTCAGCGTCGACGCCTTGGCGGCGCGCGATCCCGCGGCACGCAAGGTCACCTCGCTGACCGCCGACATCGCGGTCGAGCCGATCGGCGCCGAACCGCAGGCGACGCCGGTCGCCGGCAGGGTGGGCGCATTGACGTTGCATCTGGAAGGATCGGAGGGCCAGGGCGACGCGCAGCCAAGGCTCGCCATTTCCGGCACGCTGGCCGGCGCGGTGCTCGACCTCGGCGCGCGCGGCATGCTGCCGCTCGACGCCAAATTGCAGGCCACGCTGCTGCGGGGCGCCAACAAGCTCGCCATCGACAAGCTCGACCTCCAGGTCGGCCGCTCGGATATCGGCATCGAGGGCTCGCTCGGTCCCAAGCCGCGCGAGGGCGTTGCCGGTGAAGACCCGTCCTACCGGTTCGATCTGGTCAGCGACAAATCGGTGCTGGCGCCGGCCGATTCCTCCGAACAGGCGCTGAGCATCGCTGCCCGCATTGCCGGCGATTACCAGACGGTCAGCCGCAAGCTTGTGGTGCCGACCATCGCGGTGCGCTCCGGCGCCGCCGGCGAGGTGCTGGGCAACGCCGCCCTCACTTTCGTGGAAGGCAAGGCGCCCGGCGTCTCGCTCGCGCTCAACGTGCACGACATGCCGGTCTCGCATGTGAAGCAGCTGTGGCCGTGGTTCTCCGCGCATGGCGCCCGCGAATGGGTGTTGCAGAACCTGTTCGGCGGCAGGGTCGTCGAGGCGAGCCTGCAATATCAGGTCGCGCCGGGTCGTGCCGGCAACGGCATTCCGCTCGACCGCAACGAGGTGTTCGGTCGCTTCCAGCTCGAAGGCTCGCGTTTCGATACGGCGGGCCAGATTCCGCCCATCCGCGACGCCAACGGCATCGTCGAATTCCACGGCAACGATGTCGACATCGCGTTGTCGTCCGGCACCGTCTATATGCCCAGCGGTCGCGTCGTCTCGGCCAGCAACGGCACGCTCACCGTCAAGAACGCCAATCTGCCGCCGGTGATCGGCGCGCTGAACATCGATGTCGTCGGCGATGCCGATGCGGTTGCTGAACTCGCCTCCTACGAGCCGATCAACGCCATGCGCCATGTCGGCCTGAAGCCGGAAGAGCTTTCGGGTACTGTCACCGGCAATGTCAGGGCCGACATCCCGTTGCAGCTCGGCATCGACACCTCCAAGCTCGGCTGGCTGGTCTCGCTGGACTATCAGAACCTGGCCATCTCCAAGCCGGTTGACGACCAGATGGTCACCGCCGCCAATGGCAGCATCGTCGTGGACCCGAAGAGCGCCACGGTGACGGCCAAGGCGCAGCTCAACGGCATCCCCGCAGACATCTCCCTGGTCGAGCCGCTCGAGCCGGACGGGCCGGCACGCGCGCGCCAGGTGTCGTTGACAGTCGACGACAAGATCCGCCAGACCATGATGCCAGGCCTGTCCGCCTTGCTTTCCGGTTCGATGAAGATCGCCCTCGACAAGAGCGACAACGACAACCAGCAGGTTGTCGCCGACCTGACCAATGCCAAGCTGAACCTGCCATGGGCGGGCTGGAGCAAGGGGCAGGGGGTGCCGGCGACCGCTTCCTTCACCATGAAGAAATCCGGCGCATCCACGAAACTTTCCGGCTTCAAGCTGGATGGCAAGACCTTTTCCGCCGCCGGGGCGGTCGAATTGTCCGACGGCAGCCTGGTGTCGGCCGACCTCAGCCATGTCCAGTTGAACCGCGGCGACGATGTCGCGGTCTCGGTCAAACGATCCGGCAAAGGTTATACCGTCAAGGTGGATGGCGATGCGCTGGACGCCCGCCCGCTGATCAAGCAATTCACCGCCGACACCGACAGCGCGACCAAGCCGGGTAGCGGCGATTCCATTTCGCTCTCCGCCGACGTCAAGGCACTGACCGGCTTCAACGACGAGACGGTGTCGAATTTCAGCCTCGACTACAGCAGCTCGGGTTCGAAGCTGAACGGGCTGAGCGTCAAGGCGCAGTCGAAGTCCGGTGCGCTGATCGATGTTTCCAACGACACGGCCAATGGCCGGCACACGCTGAACATGAAGTCGACCGATGCCGGCGCGGTGCTGCGGTTCCTCGATATCTACAAGCACATGCAGGGCGGCGCGATCACGGTGGCACTTGCCGGCGCGTCGGACGGGCCGATGCGCGGCACGGTCGACACCCGCAATTTCGTGATCGTCAACGAGCCGAAACTGGCGTCGATCGTCTCGACCAAGCCCACAGGCGACAAGCGTTCGCTCAACGATGCGGTGAAGGCCGACATCGATACCTCCCGTGCGGAGTTCGAGCGCGGTTATGCCGAGATCGACAAGGGCAATGGCTATCTGAAAGTGTCGAACGGCGTGCTGCGCGGTCCGCTGATCGGCACCACCTTCCAGGGCACGCTCTACGACCAGAACAACAATATGGACATGACCGGCACCTTCATGCCGGCCTATGGGCTGAACCGCATCTTCGGCGAACTGCCGCTGGTAGGCGCGCTGTTGGGCAATGGTCGCGACGGTGGGCTGATCGGCGTCACCTACCGCCTCAAGGGCAACGCCAACAAGCCGGACCTGCAGATCAATCCCCTGTCGGTGATCGCACCCGGCATCTTCCGCTCGATATTCGAATTCCGGTAAGCGGAGCCTGCGGGCAACCGGGCTCCGGAACCGTCGCCGGTTCCGGGTGCCGCGATCAGACCGGCTTGACCAGGATGTGTTTTTTCTTGCCGAGCGAAAGCTTTACGACGTTTTCCGGACTCAGATCCTGAAGCGTGATCGCCCGCCGCTCGTCGCTGACCGGCTGGTCGTTGACGCGCACGGCACCACCCTGGACGTGGCGGCGCGCCTCGCCATTGGAGGCGGCGAGGCCGGCCCGCACCACCAGTGCCAGAAGACCAATGCCGGCTTCAAGCTCCGCTCGCGCGATATCGATCGAGGGCAGATTGTCGGAGAGCGCGCCTTCCTCGAAGGTCTTGCGCGCCGTCTCGGCAGCTTCGTCGGCCGCCGCGCGGCCGTGCACGATGGCGGTCACTTCGGTCGCCAGGATCTTCTTCGCCTCGTTGAGCTCGGCGCCGCCGAGTGCTTCCAGCTTGGCGATTTCGGCTAGCGGCAGCCGGGTGAAGATTTTCAGGAACTTGCCGACATCGGCGTCCTCGGTGTTGCGGAAATATTGCCAGAAATCATAGGGGCTGAAGAGATCGCCATTGAGCCAGACGGCGCCGGACGCCGACTTGCCCATCTTCTCGCCGGACGATTTGGTGAGCAGCGGCGTCGTCAGCGCATAAAGCTGGGCGCCGCCCATGCGGTGGCTGAGGTCGACGCCGTTGATGATGTTGCCCCACTGGTCGGAACCGCCCATCTGCAGCACCGTGCCGTAGCGCTTGTTGAGCTCGACGAAGTCGTAGCCCTGCATGATCATGTAGTTGAACTCGAGGAACGACAGCGACTGCTCGCGATCGAGCCTCAATTTGACGCTGTCGAAGGTGAGCATGCGGTTGACCGAGAAATGCCGGCCGACATCGCGCAGGAACTCGACATAGTTGAGCTTCAGGAGCCAGTCGGCATTGTTGACCATGATGGCCGGGTTAGAGCCGTCATAGCGCAGGATGTTGCCATAGACCTTCTTGATGCTCTCGATGTTGGTCTCGATCTGCTCGATGGTGAGCAGCTTGCGCTGGTCGTCGCGGAACGAGGGGTCTCCCACCATGGAGGTGCCGCCGCCCATCAGGCTGATCGCCTTGTGGCCGGTCTCCTGCAGCCAGTACAGCATGGTGACGGAGATCAGATTGCCGATATGGATCGACGTCGCGGTGGCGTCATAGCCGACATAGCCGGTGATCGGACCTTTCAACGCCAGTGCGTCCAGCCCTTCCGGGTCGGATATCTGGTGGATGAAGCCGCGTTCATCGAGGACGCGCAGGAAATCGGACTTGAAGGCGGGCATTTTCGTGCTTTCCGAAAGATCGACGGCCGCGACCGGCCATGGCATAGGCGAATGCGCGCGTTTAGCATCTCAACAGGCGCAATCACAAGGATCGCGGTACGCTTGCCGATTTCCCGGTGTGCCCTACATCACGAATTCTTGAATTGAGGGGCTCTGCTTGCTTCGATGGCGGTGCCAGCGTATGGAAGCGCGCGCCTGTTTGGGCGCGCCGCCGTTCCAGAGCTTGCTTCGGATCGACACGCGTTGCTTCAGTTTCGAACAGATTGCCGTTTCAGATCAGTTTGATAGCCATGGCGGATGCATTGATCTCCATTGTCATTCCTGGCCGCAACGAGGCGGCCAATCTTCCTCTCCTGATCGACGAGATCGCTAGCGCGATGAGCGGGCGCGATTTCGAGATCATCATCGTCGATGACGGTTCCACCGACGACACGGCTGCCGTGCTCGCAGCCCAGGCATCGACGCAGCCTTTTCCCGTCCGTCACATCCGCCATGAAAAATCGTCCGGGCAGAGCCTTGCCGTGCGTTCCGGCATTTGGGCCGCGCGTGGCGACATCGTCGCCACCATCGACGGTGACGGCCAGAACGATCCTCAATACATCCCGGTCCTGGTCGACGCCTTGCGCAATGCCGGCCCCGATGTGGCCGCGGCACAGGGCCAGCGCCTGAAGCGGCGCGACAGCAAGGCCAAGCAGCTCGCCTCGCGCTTCGCCAACTGGCTGCGCAACGCCATCCTGCATGACGAGACCCGCGACACGGGCTGCGGGCTGAAGGCCGTGCGCACCGAGGTATTCCGCAAGATTCCGTTCTTCGACGGTACCCACCGCTTCGTCCCGGCGCTGATCATCCAGGAAGGCTATGGCGTGGTTCATTGTGACGTCGTCGACCGCTCGCGCCGTCACGGCAAATCCAATTACGGCATCTTCGACCGCGGCCTGCAGGGGACGGCCGATCTCGTCGGGGTATGGTGGCTGCGGCGCCGGCGTCGGCGAATGCCAAAGGCAAGGGAAGTGACCCATGGATAGCGTGTTGCAGGGCTTGGTTACATGGCTGCACGAGGTCTTCGTTCAGCAATTCGACGGCTGGGTGCTTCTGGGCTTCATCGCCCAGTTCTTCTTCACCATGCGCTTCGTCGTGCAATGGGTGGCTTCCGAACGCGCCAAGCGTTCCGTGGTGCCGATCGCCTTCTGGTTCTTCTCGCTCGGCGGCGGCGGGCTGCTCCTGGTCTACGCCATCCAGCGTCGCGACCCGGTCTTCATCGCCGGCCAGGGGCTCGGCTTGTTCATCTACGTCCGCAATCTTTGGCTGATTGCCAATGAGCGCAAGGCGGCGATGAGCAAGGTCGACTGACCGGATGGCCAGCGCGTCTTCGGCGGATCGCATCGAGGGGAAGGGGGCCGGACGCGTGGAGATGACTCGCAGATATCTCTTCCTGTTCCTGTTCAGCCTGGTGCTTTCGGCGTCGGGCCTGGCCAGCCTGCCGGTGGTCGACCGCGACGAGGCGCGCTTCGTCCAGGCCACCAAGCAGATGGCCGAGAGCGGCGACTATGTCGACATCCGCTTCCAGGATGCGTCCCGCTACAAGAAACCGGTCGGCATCTACTGGCTGCAGTCGGCGGCCCTGGCGCTGAGCGGCGACGGCGCCGCCGCGCCGATCTGGGTCTATCGCCTGATCTCGGCGCTGGGCATCGCGGTGGCGGTGGTGGCGATCGCCTGGACCGGCGCCAATCTGTTCGGCCCCAATGCCGGCCTTGCCGCCGGCTTCGTCGTCGCCGCCATCTTCGCCACCGCCTTCGAGGGGCGCATCGCCAAGACCGACGCGGTGCTGCTTGCCTGTTGCGTGGTCGCGCAGGGCGCGCTGGCGCAGATTTACGTCGCTTCCCGCCGCAATGAAGCTTCGCCCGACTATCTGCCCTGGCTGTTCTGGGCAGCACAAGGCATCGGCATCCTGATCAAGGGGCCGATCACCCCGCTTCTGTCCATCGTCACCATCCTCACCCTCATCGCCTTCCAGCGCGACTGGCGCTGGCTGGCGAGGCTGAAGGCTGGACGTGGCCTTTTGCTGCTGGCGCTGATCGTGCTGCCCTGGCTCGCCGCCATCACCTGGAAAAGCGGCGGCGCCTTCTGGCAGGAGGCCGTCGGCAAGGATCTCGTCGGCAAGGTCGCCGAGGGCCAGGAATCGCACGGCATGCCGCCGGGCTATTATTCGCTGACCTATTCGCTGTTCATGTGGCCATTCGGCCTGCTGGCGGTGGCGGCCGGGCTGAGGGCGCTCAACCATACGCGCGGCGACCCGCGCCTGGCCTTCTGCCTGGCCTGGTATCTGCCATACTGGCTCCTGCTGGAACTGGTGCCGACCAAGCTGCCGCATTACGTGCTGCCGGCCTATCCGGGCCTGGCGCTGCTGGTCGGCTGGCTGCTGACGCTGACGCCGCAGCAGAGTGCGGAGCCGCTGAAACGCTGGCAGACCTGGATGTATTGGGCGACCGCCTTCGGCCTGGTCGTCGTCACGCTGGGGTTGGCGGCAGTTGCCGTCGGCGCGCCGCTTTACCTCACCGGCACGTTCAATCCCTGGAGCGTGCCAGCCGCCGCCTTCGCCCTTGCCGCTGGCTATCTCGCTTTCCCGCGTAACCAGCAGATGCCGCTGAAGCGCATCGGCGCGGCCGCCGTCGCGGCTGGCGCCACCTATGCCGTGCTGATCGGCCTGATCGTGCCGGCGCTGACGCCGATCTGGCTGACGCCGCGCATCGTTGCCGCGATCAACCAGAGCCGACCATGCCCGACCTCGGTGCTGGCTTCATCGGCCTATCACGAGCCCAGCCTCGTCTTCATGGCCGGCACGAAGACTTTGCTCACCGACACGGCAGGTGCCGCGGCCCATCTCGCAGCCGATCCCGCCTGCGCGCTGGCTCTCGTGACGGTCCAGGACGATGCCGCCTTGCAGGCGGCGCTGGCCACGTCAGGCAAGACGGCGGCGCGGATCGCCGAGATCGACGGAACCAACTATTCGTCCGGCGACAAACTGGCCCTGGCGCTCTATCGCGTCGCCAAACCTTGATCGTCCGTCCGCCAGGCCTTGATGATCGGTCATGATAGCGTCACGCTTCACACATTGTGGCTTCGCCGCTCAGCGGGGCCGGGCAAAGGGCCTCGATCATGAATGACGCTGGCGATCCGCACCGGTCGCTGTTGCCGCGGATGGTGGCGCGCAGCCGCCATAATTCCAGCTTTACCTTCGCCATCATCGGCCGTCGCTTCCGCGTGCGGCCGGCGCTGTACGGCCACATTTCCTGGTGGCTGTGGGCGGGGGGCATAGCGCTTCTCGCTGCCTTCGCCGCCGCTTTCCTCGATCAGGCTTCAGTGCGGAACTGGCACGAGATCTTCGGCGCCTCGGGCGAAATCCTCACCCAGATCGGCCTCGGGCAATGGTATCTGTGGCCGGCGGCGGGCTGGCTGCTGGTCGCCAACCAGATCGACTGGACAAGCCTGCGCCGCGAGAAGCTGATGGCGGTCTATAACCGCACCTGCATCGCCATGTTCGTGCTCGTCGGCGTCGGCCTGCCGGGCCTGCTGAACATCGTGCTGAAGATAGTCTTTGGCCGCGCCCGCCCGAAATTGTTTGCCCAGGAAGGGGCGTTTTCGTTCCATCCGGGCACGGTCAACGCCGTCTACGCCTCCTTCCCGTCCGGCCACGCCACCACCATGGGCTCGGTGGCCGGCGTTCTGGTGCTTTTGTTCCCGCGCGCCAAATATCCGGTTCTGGCTCTGTGCATGGCGATCACCGCCACGCGCGTCGTCGTCGGCGCGCATTATCCGAGCGACACCATCGTCGGTTTCGGCATGGGTTTCGGCCTCGCCGTGGCGACAGGTCTGGTTTTCGCGCGGCTGGGCTTTCTGTTCCGCACCATGCCGGCGGGGCTGCCGGTGCTCAAGCGGACGGTATGGGGATCGCGCCGGAATGCAGCGCTAGCCTAGCCCTGTTCCACGCCGCCGTAGCGCCGCACCAGGCTTGCCATATCCCCCGATTGCTCCGGGTCCGTCTCGCGATCGAGGCCGTCGGCCACGCCGGCGCGGTCGGCGACCGGACGGTTCTGGCTCACCTTCCACTTGCCGTGGATGGTCTGGATGTCGATCTCCAGCCCGACAATGCCCTTGATCTGCGCCTGGATGAATGCCGGTGGGGCGTCGGTGACCGCCCAGGCCTCCTGCCGCCCATTCTCCTGCTGTCTCGTCAGGTCGCCGATCTGCGTGGCCACCCAGGCACCGTCCTCGATGATGCGCGCCGCGCCGCCCACCTGGACGATGGCGTAGTTCCAGGTCGGCACCACCTTGCCGGTCTCGCGCTTGGTCTCGTACCAGGACGGCGTGACATAGGCGTCGCTGCCCTGGAAGACGACCAGCACCTTCGCTTGCGGATTGTCGGCGATCAGCCGCCAGTGCGGGTTGGCCCTGGCCATATGGGCGCGCAGCCTGCCATTGGCGCCGACTTCCGCGTCGAGCAGGAAGGGGATGAGATCGGCCGCCGGCCCGTCCGGACCGTTGGAGACGAGCAGCCCGAGCGGATGCGCGCGCATCAGCGCGTGAAGCACCTCGGTGCGGGTTTCGATGAAATGCGGCGGCTGGTACATGGCGACACCTCGTGAGGTGCCTTATTTTGACGCCGATGCAGGCGGCCGGCAATGGACTTGCCGGCGGCCATGCCACGGTATCAAGCGATTTGGCGCAGGTGGAGCAATGGAAAGGGTTTTCCTGAACCATCGAGTTCGGAGCGCCCGACCTGGACGAAGCCGCATTTCAGGTAGAAGGCCAGCGCGCCGGGGTTCTGTTCGTTGACGTCGACGTTGAGCGGGCCCTTCAGCGCCACGGCGTGGTCGACCAGCAACCGGCCGACGCCGCGTCCATGCTGTTCGGGATCGATGAACAGCATTTCCAGATTGGCGCCGTCCAGTCCGGCAAACCCCAGCACGCGGCCGTTGTCGTCTTCGGCGACATGCACCTCCAGCGCCGCAATGTGCAGGTCGCGCAGCCGCGGCAGGAAGAACTGGATGTCGTCCTCGGTCAGGAAGTGGTGCGTGGCCCGCACCGCGGCGAGCCAGATGTCGACCAGGCGCGCAGTGTCGCGCTCGGTATAGCGTCTGATGTTCATGGTCAGTCTCGTTGCCGGGACTGGCTGGGGGAAAAACCTAGCGCAGTCGTTTCGGGCGCGGGTCGGCCAGTTCGCCGGCGAGGCGCCGGTCGAGATAGTCGGCGCATTCCTCGATCAGCAGTTCGGCGTCGTTGGAGAAGAAGTGGTTGGCGCCAGGCAGCGTCTTCTGGGTGATGGTGATGCCCTTCTGCGTATGCAGCTTGTCCACCAGTCCCTGCACGTCCTTGGCCGGCGCCACCTTGTCGGCGTCGCCATGGATGATCAGCCCGGACGACGGGCAGGGCGCCAGGAATGAGAAATCATAGGTGTTGGGCTGCGGCGCCACCGAGATGAAACCCTCGATTTCCGGACGGCGCATCAACAATTGCATGCCGATCCACGAGCCGAAGGAATAGCCGGCCACCCAGCAGTTTTTGGAATCGGGATGCAGCGACTGCACCCAGTCGAGTGCCGCGGCGGCGTCGGAAAGCTCGCCCGTGCCGTGGTCGAATTCGCCCTGGCTGCGGCCGATGCCGCGGAAGTTGAAGCGCAGCGTGGTGAAGTTGCGCTTCTGGAACATGTAAAAGAGGTCGTAGACGATCTTGTTGTTCATCGTGCCGCCGAACTGCGGGTGCGGGTGCAGAATGATGGCAATCGGCGCGCTCTTTTCCTTCGAAGGCTGATAGCGACCCTCAAGGCGGCCGGCCGGACCGGTGAAAATGACCTCTGGCATAGATGACTCCTGAAATACGCACTACTGGCGTCGTCCGAACAATCCTCACTCTGGCCTTGACGCTGAGCGAGCGTCTACCTAGAAGCTAGTTTAGAACTGTTCAAAACTGGATGACAGGGATGTAAGACCCTGCCATCGCCGCCGCAAGCCGGGTAATAGGACGGCTGGCCTTGGAATTTCAAGGAAATAACGCTTTCGCCCCAACGGGCGGGTTTTGAAGGGAAACAATCGGGCAAAAATGGCTGCCGATCGCGCCTATCTCGACCACAATGCCAGCGCGCCGCTGCTTGCCGCGGCGCGTGAGGCTATGGTCGCGGCGCTGGATGCCGCCAACCCGTCTTCGGTGCACGCCGAGGGTCGTGCCGCGCGGCGCCTGGTCGAGGATGCGCGGCGCGACGTCGCCGCTCTCGTCAGCGCCAAGCCCGAACATGTCGTTTTCACTTCCGGTGCGACGGAAGCCGCCGCCACGCTGCTGACGCCCGACTGGCGCATGGGCCGCGCCGCGCTGCGCATGGCGCGGCTTTATGTGTCGGAGGCGGACCATCCCTGCCTGCTGAATGGCGGCCGTTTCGTGCCGGAAAATATCACGCGCATCGCCGTCGACGCCGACGGCCTCGTCGATCTCAACGCGCTGGCTGCGGCGCTGGCCGTGCATGACAAGGCCGAGGGCCTGCCGCTGGTGGCGATCCATGGCGCCAACAACGAGACCGGCGTCATCCAGCCCGTTGGCGAAATTGCGGCAATCGTCAAAGCCGCCGGCGGTGTGCTGGTGGTCGACGCGGTGCAGGCCGCAGGGCGCATTCCGCTCGATATGTCAGTGCCTTATGCGGACTATGTGATTCTCTCCTCGCACAAGATCGGCGGCCCGAAGGGCGTAGGCGCCATCGTCGCCGCCTCCGACCTGATGATGCCGAAGCCGCTGGTCGCCGGCGGCGGCCAGGAGAAGGGCCATCGCGGCGGCACGGAAAACCTGCCGGGTATCGCTGGTTTCGGCGCGGCCGCGCGATCAGCACTTGCCGGTCTCGCCACCATCGATGCGGTCGGTCAGCGGCGCGACGCCATCGAGGCGATCGTGAAGGAACTGGTGCCGGACGTCGAAATCTTCGGAAAGCGCGCGCCGCGCCTTGCCAACACGACATTCTTCGCTATTGCGGGCGTCAAGGCAGAGACGGCGCAGATCGCTTTCGATCTTGCGGGCGTAGCACTTTCGGCCGGGTCCGCCTGTTCGTCCGGCAAGGTCGGGGCCAGCCACGTGCTGAAGGCCATGGGCCGCGGCGAGAGCGAGGGCGCGCTGCGCGTCTCGATCGGCGCGTCGACCACGGCCGAGGATATCGAACGCTTTCGTTCCGTGCTCGCCGGCATCGCCGCGCGCCGGACCGGACGCGAAAAAGCCGCCTGAAGGCGGCGAAAAGTTCAGGCTTCGGCCTGGTAGAGCCGTGTGTTCCGCATTGGCCGGGTGATTTCCTGGCTGGAGCGCACTATATGGAACTTACGCCGCCAGCACGGCCCTTTGGGTCGGCGGTGCCATAGTTTGAAAACGGCCGGGCCTTGACCTCGGCATGGATGGAGAACGCTTATGCCTGCCGTGCAGGAGACGATCGATCGAGTCCGAAAGATCGACGTCGACCAATACAAGTATGGATTCGAGACCCAGATCGAGACCGACAAGGCACCCAAGGGCCTTTCGGAAGACATCATCCGTTTCATCTCCGACAAGAAGAACGAGCCGGCATGGATGCTGGAATGGCGCCTGGAAGCGTATCGCCGCTGGCTGACGCTGGAAGAGCCGACCTGGGCGCGTGTCGAATATCCGAAGATCGATTTCCAGGACCTTCATTATTACGCGGCACCGAAGAACCAGTCCGGCCCGAAGTCGCTGGACGAGGTCGATCCGGAACTGCTCAAGGTCTATGAAAAGCTCGGCATCCCGTTGAGGGAGCAGGAGATTCTGGCCGGCGTGCAGAAGGAAAAGGCACCGGTCGACGGGCTGGATGGTGAAGAGCTGGACGGCGAAGCGAGCGACAATGTCTACAAGTCCGGCCGCGTCGCGGTCGACGCCGTGTTTGACTCCGTTTCGGTCGTCACCACCTTCAAGGATGAGCTGGCCAAGGCCGGCGTCATCTTCTGCTCGATCTCGGAAGCCATCCGCGAGCATCCGGAGCTGGTGAAGAAATATCTGGGCTCGGTCGTGCCGACCTCGGACAATTTCTACGCGACGTTGAATTCGGCCGTGTTCACCGACGGCTCCTTCGTCTTCGTGCCGAAGGGCGTGCGCTGCCCGATGGAGCTTTCCACCTATTTCCGCATCAACGAGAAGAACACCGGCCAGTTCGAGCGTACGCTGATCATCGCCGAGGAGGGGGCTTACGTCTCCTATCTCGAGGGCTGCACCGCACCCCAGCGCGACGAGAACCAGCTTCACGCCGCCGTGGTCGAGCTGGTTGCGCTCGACGATGCAGAGATCAAATATTCGACTGTGCAGAACTGGTATCCGGGCGACGCCGAAGGCAAGGGTGGCATCTACAACTTCGTCACCAAGCGTGGCGACTGCCGCGGCCACCGCTCGAAGATTTCGTGGACGCAAGTCGAGACCGGATCGGCCATCACTTGGAAATACCCGTCCTGCATCCTGCGCGGCGACGAGAGCCAGGGCAATTTCTATTCGATCGCGGTGTCGAACGGCTATCAGCAGATCGATAGCGGCACCAAGATGATCCACCTCGGCAAGAACACCAAGAGCCGGATCATCTCCAAGGGCATCGCGGCGGGCTTCTCGCAGAACACCTATCGCGGCCAGGTCTCGGCCCACCGTAAGGCCACCAACGCGCGCAACTTCACCAACTGCGATAGTTTGCTGATCGGCGACCAGTGCGGCGCCCACACCGTGCCCTACATGGAAGCCAAGAACTCGACCGCCAAGTTCGAGCACGAGGCGACGACCTCGAAGATTTCCGAGGACCAGAAGTTCTACGTCATGCAGCGCGGCATCCCCGAAGAGGAAGCCATCGCGCTCATCGTCAACGGCTTCGTCAAGGACGTCATCCAGGAACTGCCGATGGAGTTCGCCGTCGAGGCGCAGAAGCTCATCGGCATCAGCCTGGAGGGGAGCGTGGGGTAGTGAGTGCGAGCCCCAAACTCCCTCGAATTGCCAACGTAATACAGTGGGCAATGATCGGTGTTTTGGGCTTGTTTCTCACCGCTGCAATTGGCGGGGCCGTCCTGGTATTGATTGGTGCGATGGGCGGCTGGCCAGAACTTAAGGCACTAGGCGGTTATGCAGCCGGAATTGGTGCTGTTGGATTTTTTCTTGGGTTGTTTGTGATGCCACCGTTTTTCAGGTTTGTGTCCGAGCTCTCAAGAGTGACTGACCGCGATAGAGCGCGGTGAAGAAATTGAATTTCTGAAGGTAAGAACGATGCTTGAGATCAAGAACCTGCATGCCCGCATCGCCGATGACGGCACCGAGATCATCCGCGGGCTGAACCTGACGGTGAACAAGGGCGAAGTCGCCGCCATCATGGGCCCGAACGGCTCGGGCAAGTCGACGCTGTCCTACATCCTCGCCGGTCGCGAGGACTACGAGGTCACCGAAGGCGACATCCTCTACAACGGCGAATCCATCCTGGAGATGGACCCGGCCGAACGCGCCGCCGCCGGCATCTTCCTCGCCTTCCAGTATCCGATGGAGATACCGGGCGTGGCGACCATGGAATTCCTGAAAGTGGCCATGAACGCCCAGCGCAAGGCGCGCGGCGAGGAGCCGCTGAAGGTTCCGGAATTCCTGAAGCTGGTGAAGGAGGCCGCCGCCTCGCTCAGCATGGACATCTCCATGCTGAAGCGCCCGCTCAATGTCGGTTTCTCCGGCGGCGAGAAGAAGCGCGCCGAGATCCTGCAGATGAAGCTGCTCGCGCCGAAGCTGTGCGTGCTCGACGAGACCGATTCCGGCCTCGACATCGACGCGCTGAAGATCGTCTCCGACGGCGTCAACGCTTTGCGTTCGCCCGACCGCGCCATCATCGTCATCACCCACTACCAGCGCCTGCTCGAGCACATCGTGCCGGACAGCGTGCACGTGCTCTACAAGGGCCAGGTCATCAAGTCCGGCGACAAGTCGCTGGCGCTCGACCTCGAAGCCAATGGTTATGCCGGCGTGA
This sequence comes from Mesorhizobium sp. 2RAF21, assembly GCF_052115345.1. Lineage (NCBI taxonomy): Bacteria > Pseudomonadati > Pseudomonadota > Alphaproteobacteria > Hyphomicrobiales > Phyllobacteriaceae > Mesorhizobium > Mesorhizobium sp. 2RAF21. The sequence continues at coordinate 144,870 of NZ_JBFRGM010000005.1, forward strand.
TCGGCGAGGCCGCGTGAGGGGGCTGTTATGAATGTACATGCTCAACCGCAGCTGACCCAGGCCGAGATGGCGCTGATCGAGGCCTTCGGCGAGCGGCAGTCGCTGCTGCCGGGCGACGGCGACGTCATGGTTCGCCGCGACAACGCCATCGAGGCGCTGAAGGGCGGCCTGCCCACCAAGCGCATCGAAAGCTGGCACTACACCAATCTGCGCACCTTGCTGACGGCGGTGCCGGGCTTCGATCCGGCGGCCAAGGCCAAGGCGCTTGCGCCGGTCGTCGAAGGCTCGGCGGTGGTCTCGGTGCTGAACGGCGCGTCCGCCGCCAAGTTCCCAGCAGTCGAAGGTGTTTCCTTCGCGCGCCTGTCCGACAAGCTGACCGACGGCAGTTTCGCGCCGGCGCTCGATCTTTATGGCAGCGATGACGCCATCGGTGCCTTGAACGTTGCCTTCGTTGCCGACGGCGTGCTGGTCGACGTCGCCGATGGCGTCGAACTGGAAAAGCCGATCGAACTGCAGAACCTGCAGGCCGGCGGCCAGAGCCATGTGCGCCTGGCCGCGCGCGTCGGCAAGGGCGCCAAGGCGGTCATCCTTGAGCGGCAGGCCGGCGAGGGCATCGCGCTCACTTCGTCCGTCAGCCAGTTGACGCTGGACGACGGGGCGGACGTCACCTGGCTGATCGTGCAGGAGCAGTCCGAGACGGCTTCGCATCTTGCGCAGTTCAAGGCCTGGATCGGCAAGGACGCCAAGCTGACCCTGTTCATCATGAACGCCGGCGGCAAGCTGGTGCGCCAGGAAATCGTCGTGGCGACCAAGGGCGAAGGCGCCGACTTCCAATTGCGCGGCATCAACCTCCTGGCCGGCGACACGCACACCGACGTCACCATGGTGCTCGACCACTCCGTGCCGCACACCACCTCGACGGAAGTGATCCGCAACGTCGTCACCGGCAAGGCGCGCGGCGTCTTCCAGGGCCGCATCAACGTGCATCAATACGCCCAGAAGACCGACGCCAAGATGGCCTGCAACACGCTTCTGTTGTCGGACGACGGCGAGTTCTCGACCAAGCCGGAGCTCGAAATCTTCGCCGACGACGTGCAGTGCGGCCACGGCGCCACCGTCACCGAGATCGACCACGGCCACCTGTTCTACCTGATGGCGCGCGGCATCGACGAGAAGACGGCGCGTGGCCTTCTGGTCAAGGCCTTCGTCGCCGAGGTCATCGAGGAACTGGACGACGAACAAATCGTCGAGGCGCTGGAAAGCAGGCTTGACGAGTGGTTTGCAACCCATGGGTAGTGAGTAGCGAATAGTGAGTAGTGAGTAGGGCAGAAATCATAGAGCCGCACTCACACTACTGACTGACCACTACTCACTGTTCGCTTCGAACGGGCAGGAAATGGACCACGTGCTGAACACTACGGCTCCCTACGATGTCGAGGCGATCCGCCGCGACTTCCCGATTCTGTCGCGCGAGGTCTACGGCAAGCCGCTGGTCTATCTCGACAACGGCGCGTCGGCGCAGAAGCCCTTGGCCGTCATCGACGCCATCGACCATGCCTACCGCAACGAATACGCCAATGTGCATCGCGGCCTGCATTTCCTGTCGAATGCCGCGACCGATGCCTATGAAAAGGCACGCGAAACGGTGCGGCGCTTCCTCAACGCGCCAAGTACAGACAACATCGTCTTCACCTCGAACACCACGGCGGCGATCAACACCGTCGCTTACGGCTTCGGCATGCCGAACATCGGCGAGGGCGATGAGATCGTGCTTTCCATCATGGAGCACCATTCCAACATCGTGCCGTGGCATTTCATCCGCGAGCGCCAGGGCGCGAAGCTCGTCTGGGTGCCGGTCGATGATCTCGGTGCCTTCCATATCGAGGATTTCGAAAAGAGCCTGACCCCGCGCACCAAGCTGGTCGCCATCACCCATATGTCGAACGCGCTGGGCACGGTGACGCCGATCAAGGAAATCTGCCGCATCGCGCATCAGCGCGGCATTCCGGTGCTGGTCGACGGCAGCCAGAGCGCCGTGCACATGCCGATCGACGTGGCTGATCTGGATTGCGATTTCTTCGTCTTCACCGGCCACAAGGTCTACGGGCCCTCCGGCATCGGCGTGCTCTACGGCAAGAAGGAACGGCTGCAAGCCATGCGCCCCTTCATGGGTGGCGGCGAGATGATCGAGGAGGTGACGGAGGACATCGTCACCTACAACGATCCGCCGCATCGCTTCGAGGCCGGCACGCCGCCGATCGTGCAGGCGATCGGGCTGGGTGCGGCGCTCGAATATATGGAAAAGGTCGGGCGCGAGCGCATCGCCGCGCACGAGGCCGATCTGAAGGCCTACGCGCATGAGCGGCTGCGCTCGATCAACTCGCTGCGCATCTTCGGCGATGCGCCTGACAAGGGCGCCATCATCTCCTTCGAACTCAAGGGCATCCACGCCCATGACGTGTCGATGGTCATCGACAGGCAGGGCGTGGCAGTACGCGCGGGCACCCATTGTGCCCAGCCGCTGTTGAAACGCTTCGGCGTCACCTCCACATGCAGGGCATCCTTCGGCATGTACAACACGCGTGCCGAGGTTGACGTGCTGGTCGAGGCACTTGAAAAAGCACGGAAATTCTTCGGGTAAACACCATGCAGGACGCCGCCATCACTGAAAAAGAGACTGAGCAGCCGGCCGCTGCCGCGTCGGCCATTCCCGCCGACGAACTGGCGCGCATCACCGACGACATCGTCTCGGCGCTGAAGACCGTCTACGATCCGGAAATTCCGGCCGACATCTATGAGCTCGGCCTCATCTACAAGATCGACATCGAGGACGATCGCGCGGTCAAGATCGACATGACGCTGACAGCACCTGGCTGCCCGGTGGCCGGCGAGATGCCGGGCTGGGTCGAGAACGCCGTCGGCGCCGTCGAAGGCGTTTCCGGCGTCGAGGTCAAGATGGTGTTCGACCCGCCATGGACGCCCGACCGCATGTCGGAAGAGGCGCAGGTCGCGGTCGGCTGGTATTAGGCCAGACGCCTGCCTCTAATAACAAAAATTGCGCCATTTTTGACATGTGCTATGATGCACTGACGCAAGGAGCCAAGTCATGAACGTTTCTCTTGGCGAGCGCTGGGAAAACTTTGTCGCGACGGCGGTCGAGGAAGGCCGTTACGGCTCCGCGAGCGAGGTTGTGCGCGAAGGTCTTCGCCTCGTGGAGGAACGGGAGGCCAAACTGGCGTCCCTTCGACAGACGATCAAGGCTGCCATCGATCGCGGCGGCAGCCATAGCGCCGAAGAGGTCGAAGCCGCGGTCAAGGCCCGGCTCGACCGGTTGAATCTCGGCGAAGCGTCGCGCTGATGAGCAGACTGCGCTTCACCAGCGAGGCGCTCGAGAATCTGGCTGACATCGCATTCTATATTGCAATGAGCACGGGCAGCCGCCCGCTTGCGGAGAACTTCGTTAAGCAGATAACGCAGAAATGCGGCCGCCTTGCATCTCTCCCTGGCACGCTTGGGCGCGACAGGTCCGAACTTCGGACCGGTCTACGCAGCATCGTATTGAAGGGCTACGTCATTTTCTTCCGCTATCGAGACGATATCGTCGAAGTGGTGACAGTTCTGGAAGGTCATAGGGATATAGATGGCTACTTTCACGACGAAGAAAGCTGACCGACTTGCCAATCGGCGCTTCATCGACCATCTATGGGGTATCCGCGGGCCTTGAACCCGCGCGAAAGTGGAGAGTGACATGGGACGCTTCGCCGTCATTTCGATGACCGACAAGGCCGCTGAGCGCGTGCGCGAGATCATGGCCACGCGCGAGAATGCGCATGGCATCCGCCTCGGCATCAAGAAGGGCGGCTGCGCCGGCATGGAATATACGGTCGACCTGGTGACCGAGCCCAATCCCAAGGACGACCATATCGAACGCGACGGCGCCCACGTCTATGTCGCGCCGGAGGCGGCACTGTTCCTGTTCGGCACCGAGATGGATTTCGAGCAGACGACGCTGCGCACCGGCTTAACCTTCCGCAATCCGAACCAGTCTTCCGCTTGTGGCTGCGGCGAATCGGTCGAGCTGAAGCCCGCCGACCTCAAGGCGCTGGCCGAAGCCCGCGCCCAAAGCGCGGCGTAAGGTTTTTGCGGCGGTGGGCGCGGAAGCCTATCGCTGGGCTTGCGCTTTTTCATGAGCGCTTCCATCTCGATCCGACCGGCCAGTGCCGCCGATCATGTGCGGCTTGCCGTTTCACGCGGCCTCGGCCGGGTCGACTGGACAGCCGATCGCAATAATTCTCGCCTGCTCGCTTTCTATGACGAAACCGGAGCTATGCGCGAGGAAGACAAGGTCTTCTTCCGCCTGAAGGGTGAAGCACTGAAGGAATTTGCCGGCGAGGACTAGCGCCTCTTTCTTCTCCCCGTTTACGGGGAGAAGGTGGCCCGAAGGGCCGGATGAGGGGCAGAGCTAGCTTCGAAAAGTCCGCGCCGCCCCTCATCTGCCTGCCGGCATCTTCTCCCCGTGAACGGGGAGAAGACAGAATCCTCATTCCACCCACATGCCGGTCCGCCGATGCCAGTCCGCGATCGATTCCTCAGGATAGAGAGCAAACACCTTGTCGCCGTCGCGGATGTTCGGCTCCGTCCAGCCGGCCTTGTATTTCAGCATCAGATGCGTGCGCTCCGGCGGCGCCGGCAGGTCGGTGTCGACGGCCGACGCGAAGGGATGCACGAGTTCGGGCCAGGTCGGATCGTAGAGCCACAGCGCCGAGCCGCAGTGCGTGCAGAAATTGCGCTCGCCGGTGGCGGTTTCGCAGACCGGCCGTTCGTCGTCCTGGATTTCGGCGCGATAGACGCCGAGCTTTTCCCCGCCGCTCACCTTCAGCGTCGCGGAGTTGGCGCCAAGATTGATCGCATAGCCGCCGCTGCCCTGCTGCTTGCGGCAGATCGAGCAATAGCAGAGCTGATAGGGCACGGGCGTGTGGCTCTCGACCTCGAAGTGGACGGCGCCGCAACGGCAGGAGCCTTGAAGAAGCATGGGCATGATCGTCTCCTCGCTGGATCGACCCTATCCTACAGCCGATCGGCTCGAAATCTGTCAGGAGAACTTGCCCGGCGTCGTGACGAGTGCGTCGGGGAGTGTCATGATCGTTTCATGGACAATGACGCTATCGCCGATCTTTTCGCCGGCCTCGGCCCGGTCGACATCCGCCGCCTGTTCGGTGGCAAGGGCATTTATTTCGACAATGTCATCATCGCCATCGATCTGCGCGGCGAATTGATGCTGAAGGGCGATGCCCAGCTGGCTTCCGAGTTCGAGGCCGCCGGCTGCAGGCAATGGAGTTATGTCGGCTCCAAGCATGGCAAGCAGGTTTCCATGCCTTACTGGACCGTGCCCGACGGTGCCGTCGACGATCCCGACGAAATGGCCGCCTGGGCGCGCAAATCCTACGAAGCGGGCCTGCGCGCCGGAAAATGAGGCGTCCGAAAATCCCTGCCGATCAACGGCAGGGATAGGCGTTCATCTTTTTCTCGAAATCGATATCGACGGACGACGTCAGCTTGCCGTTGAGCGCGTAGCCCTGAAACACGGAATAGGCGGCTGAGGCCGTAAAGCCGTGTTTTTCAAGGAATTTTACGTTCTCGGCTTCCGCCTCCTGGCTGCCCAGCTTATCGAAGCGAGCATACCATTTGCTGTAAGCCGTATAGGGCTTCTTGTTGTAGGGCGCCTTGGTCTGCAAGCCGGCGTCGATCCACTTCTTGAAGCTGGCCTCTTTCACGAATGCCCTGCCTTCCTTGATCTGCTTGGCCACCTGCTGCTCGTAAGGCGAGCATTTTGCGGCGGCCTGCGCGCCTGCCATGCCGGTTAGCAAAGCGGTGGCGCAAAAGGCAACGACGGTCAGTTTCCGCTGTATCGACATTCATCCCTCTCAACGACGGCGTTTCGTAAACTTAAGGAGTGTCCGGCAGGGCGCTCCTTTTCAGCGTCGAGACCCTACAGCGCCTTGGCAACCCGCGCCGCGACGCGGGCATTGTTTTCCACCAGCGCGATATTGGTCTTCAGGCTGCGGCCGTTGGTGAGTTCGAGGATTTTGCCGAGCAGGAACGGTGTCACCGACTTGCCGGTGACATTCTGTGCTTCCGCCGCCTTCTGCGCCGCCTCGATATAGCCGGCCATTTCGGCCGCCGGGATCTCGTCGGCGACCGGAACCGGATTGGCCACCAGCACGCCGCCATCGATGCCGAGCGCCTGGCGCGTCTTGAACAGCTTCGCGATCTTTTCGGGTGCGTCCAGCGTCAGCGGCGCGCGGAAAGGCGACTGCCTCGACCAGAAGGCCGGCATCGTCTCGCAGCCATGGCCGATCACCGGCACGCCGCGCGTCTCCAGCACTTCCAGCGTCTTTTCGATGTCGAGGATCGCCTTGGCGCCGGCCGACACCACGATCACCGGCGTGCGGGCCAGCTCGTCGAGGTCGGCGGAGATGTCAAAGCTCTTTTCGGCGCCCTTGTGTACGCCGCCGATGCCGCCGGTCGCGAACACCTTGATGCCGGCCATATGCGCGGCGATCATGGTTGCCGCCACCGTCGTGCCGCCGGTGCGGCCTTCGGCGACGGCGAAGGCGAAATCGGCGCGCGACAGCTTCATGGCATCGCCCGTCATGGCCAGCGATTCGCGCTCGCCGTCGGAAAGGCCGATCTTGATGCGGCCCTTGACCACGGCGATCGTCGCCGGAACCGCGCCTTCATCGGCAATGATCTTCTCGACATTGGCCGCCATCGCGCCATTGTCGGGATAGGGCATGCCGTGGGTGATGATGGTCGATTCCAGCGCCACCACCGGGCGCCCGGCTGCCAGTGCTTCCGCCACCGGGGCGTGGATGTCGATATAGGGGCGGGCGGTTTCAAGCGTCATTGGAAATCTCCGGTCGGCTGCCGCGCTGTCTGTGCTGCGCCGTCAACAATCTGTTCGGGCCGTCCTCATGCCACTTCCCGCGCCTGCGGCACAAGGGCCAGGGCTGCGGCAAAGGATGCCGGGGTGAAGTCGGGTATGGCGAGCGGGCTTTCGATGGCAAGCCCGGCCGCCGCCACGCCCTCGCGCAAGGCGGCGCGCAGCGGCTGGCCATGCAGCAATGCGGCGACAGTGGCGCCGGCCAGCGCATCGCCCGCGCCGGTGACGTCGACGACCGCGCGGGGCGGCGGCGGCGCGATCGAGAAGGCACCGTCCTTGTCGAAGCCGAGCGCCGGCCGGTCTCCCGCCGTCACCACGCCGCCGCGCAGGCCGATGCCGCGCAGGCCGGCCACCAGCTCGGCCTCGCCTGCGTCGCGCGCCAGGCCGGTCAGCGCCGATGCCTCGCGCCGGTTCATGAACAGCAAGGCAGGGCGCTCGAAGATCGGTGCCAGCCGCACCACCTTGGCCGGCGAGATGGCGATGACGAAGACCGGTTTTTCGCCGGCCGTCGCGGTCAGCCGCTCCAGCGCCGCCGTCGGCAAATTGGCGTCGGTGAGCACGGCGTCTGCCTGATCCACCGCCGTGCGCACGCTGGCGCGCCGCATCTGTTTGGGAAAGGCCAGCTCATAAAGCCCCATATCGGCGAAACCCACCACCAGCTCGCCGTCGCGGTCGAGGATCGCCGTGTAGCTCGGCGTGGTGCGGTCGAGGAATGTCGCGGAGAGGTCGGCGATGCCGGCCTCGGCGATGGCGCGCGCCACCGTCTCGCCGGCGCCGTCGCCGCCGCGTGTGGAGATGAGCGAGGCCGAAACGCCGCGCCGCACCACCGTGCGCAGCGCGTTGAAGACACCGCCGCCGACATCCTCGCGCATGGTGCCGGGGTTGGACGCCGCCGGCACATAGGCGCCCGCTACCTGGCCGCGCCGGTCGATATGCGCGCCGCCGGCCGCGAAAAGCTTGGGGGGCTGGTTCATGCCTGTGCCCCGATCAGGCCCGCGCGTGGCTGCGTCACGCTGCTCCTGCCGAATCGACCAGGCGTTTCCGGAGCGTTTGCCGCGATCGCATCTGGGGACAGGTTTTGCGGCTTGCTGACAAAACAAAAAAAGAACAAATACGGATAATTCATATTTTTCAACAGTTTGATGTGTCTTGCCAAAATAGAACAAAAAGGGTACATATTCACAGGAACCACCGGACGATCCGGCCTTCATTGACGACCAAGGGGTGATGTATCATGGCTCAGAATAGCTTGAGGCTTGTAGAGGACAATTCGGTGGACAAAACAAAAGCTCTGGACGCTGCGCTGTCGCAGATCGAGCGGGCATTCGGCAAGGGCTCGATCATGCGGCTCGGCGCCAATGAGCAGGTGGTCGAGATCGAGACGGTGCCGACCGGCTCGCTGGGACTCGACATCGCGCTCGGCGTCGGTGGCCTGCCACGCGGCCGCATCATTGAAATCTACGGGCCGGAAAGCTCGGGCAAGACCACGCTGGCGCTGCACACGGTGGCGGAAGCGCAAAAGAAGGGCGGCATCTGCGCCTTCGTCGATGCCGAGCACGCGCTCGACCCGGTCTATGCCCGCAAGCTGGGCGTCAATCTCGAAAATCTCCTGATCTCGCAGCCGGACACCGGCGAGCAGGCGCTGGAGATTTGCGACACGCTGGTGCGCTCGGGCGCCATCGACGTTCTGGTGGTGGACTCGGTCGCGGCGTTGACGCCGCGTGCCGAAATCGAGGGCGAGATGGGCGATTCGCTGCCTGGCCTGCAAGCCCGCCTGATGAGCCAGGCGCTGCGCAAGCTCACCGCCTCCATCTCGCGCTCCAACACCATGGTCATCTTCATCAACCAGATCCGCATGAAGATCGGCGTCATGTTCGGCTCGCCCGAAACCACCACCGGCGGCAACGCGCTGAAGTTCTACGCTTCGGTGCGCCTCGACATCCGCCGTATCGGCTCGATCAAGGACCGCGACGAGGTCGTCGGCAACCAGACCCGCGTCAAGGTGGTCAAGAACAAGCTGGCGCCGCCCTTCAAGGTCATCGAATTCGACATCATGTATGGCGAAGGCGTGTCGAAGACCGGCGAGCTGGTCGATCTCGGCGTCAAGGCCGGCATTGTCGAGAAGTCGGGCGCCTGGTTCTCCTACAATTCCCAGCGCCTCGGTCAGGGTCGCGAGAACGCCAAGCAGTTCCTGCGCGACAATCCGGATACGGCAAACGAAATCGAACTGGCGCTGCGGCAGAATGCCGGGCTGATCGCCGAGAAGCTCCTGCAGAACGGCGGCGCCGACAACGACCTAGACGACGCCGCGGAGGGGTGAGAAGCGGTCCGCGTTAGCGGACGAAAAGCCAACTGCTTGGCTTTTCGAGCTTCGAACGCCCCGAGCCTGCGAGGGGCCGGGCAGCGGCTCGCCTTGGAGCGAATTGAAAGGTCCGGTGGACCTTTCAAAGGGCTCGAACGCCCGAGGCCAAAGCCGAGGGCCGGGAAGCGTTCCGCGAAAAGCCAATTGACTGGCTTTTCGAATTTCGAGCACCCGAGGGCAGGCTTATCGCCCAACTGAGTTCACCGACCGCCGGCCCCGCGCCGGCGGTTCGCGTTTGAGCGCCTCATCCACCCGTCGAGACGGGCAGGAGCGCGCAATGCCGCGTGTTTCTGGACAGGCTGAAACGCTGCCGCTAAAAGGCCTAGTCCATTTCCGCCGCCTCGCGCGGCGGCTTCACCATAAAGGCAGTTTCGATGAGTGGCGTGAACGAAATCCGGTCGACCTTTCTCGACTATTTCCGCAAGGAAGGGCACGAGATCGTCGCCTCCAGCCCGCTGGTGCCGCGCAACGACCCGACGCTGATGTTCACCAATGCCGGCATGGTGCAGTTCAAGAACGTCTTCACGGGTCTCGAGAAGCGGCCTTATTCGCGCGCCGCGACCGCCCAGAAGAGCGTGCGCGCCGGAGGCAAGCACAATGACCTCGACAATGTCGGCTACACCGCGCGCCATCTCACCTTCTTCGAGATGCTCGGCAATTTCTCCTTCGGCGACTATTTCAAGGAACGCGCCATCGAACTTGCCTGGACGCTGATCACCAAGCATTTCGGGCTGAAGAAGGACAAGCTGCTCGTCACCGTCTACCACACCGACGACGAGGCGGCCGGCTACTGGAAGAAGATCGCCGGTTTTTCCGACGACCGCATCATCCGCATCGCCACCTCCGACAATTTTTGGGCGATGGGCGACACCGGCCCGTGCGGCCCGTGCTCGGAAATCTTCATCGACCGCGGCGAGCACATCTGGGGCGGCCCTCCCGGCAGCCCGGAAGAGGACGGCGACCGCTTCCTCGAATTCTGGAACCTGGTCTTCATGCAATATGAGCAGGTTTCGAAGGATCAGCGTGTCGACCTGCCGCGCCCCTCGATCGACACCGGTATGGGGCTGGAGCGCATGGCCTCCATCCTGCAAGGGGTGGAGAGCGTCTTCGAGACCGACCTGTTCCGCCATCTGATCGACGCGGCGTCCTCCGCCCTCGGCCATGGCCCGAATGCCGACAATGTCGGTTCCTTCCGCGTCATCGCCGATCATCTGCGCTCCTCCTCCTTCCTGGTGGCCGACGGCGTGCTGCCCTCCAACGAGGGCCGCGGCTATGTTCTGCGCCGTATCATGCGGCGCGCCATGCGCCATGCGCAGCTCTTGGGTGCTTCCGAGCCGCTGATGTGGAAGCTGGTGCCGGCGCTGGTGCGCGAGATGGGCCAGGCCTATCCGGAACTGGTGCGCGGCGAGGCGCTGATCACCGAGACGCTGAAGCTGGAGGAAACCCGCTTCCGCAAGACGCTGGTGCGTGGCCTCGGCCTGCTCGGCGAGGCAACCGACAAGCTCGGTGCCGGCGACATGCTGGACGGCGAGACCGCCTTCAAGCTCTATGACACCTACGGCTTCCCGCTGGACCTGACGCAGGACGCGCTGCGCCAGCGCTCGATCTCCGTCGATCTCGCCGGCTTCACCGACGCGATGGAGCGGCAGAAGGCGGAAGCCCGCGCCCATTGGGCGGGCTCTGGCGAGGCGGCGACCGAGACCGTCTGGTTCTCCGTGCGCGACAAGACTGGCGCCACCGAATTCCTCGGCTACGAGACCGAGAAGGCGGAAGGCATCGTCGCCACCATCGTGCGCGACGGCAAGGTGGTCGACGACGCCAAGGAAGGCGACACGGTTGCCGTCGTCGTCAACCAGACGCCGTTCTACGGCGAGTCCGGCGGCCAGATGGGCGATACCGGCACGATCACCGGCGAAGGTTTCCGCATCGACGTCACCGACACGCAAAAGAAGGCCGATGGCCTGTTCGTCCATCTCGGCAAGGTTGCCAAAGGCGCGGTGAAGACCGGCGTCGCCGTCGAACTCGAGGTCGACCATGCGCGCCGTTCGCGCCTGCGCTCCAACCATTCGGCCACGCACCTCATCCACGAGGCGCTGCGCGAGGTGCTGGGCACGCATGTCGCCCAGAAGGGCTCGCTGGTGGCGCCCGAGCGGCTGCGTTTCGACATCTCGCACAACAAGCCGATTTCGGCCGAGGAGATGGAAGTGGTCGAGCGCATGGCGAACGAGATCGTCGTGCAGAACAGCCCGGTCACCACGCGGCTGATGTCGGTCGACGATGCCATTGCCGAAGGCGCCATGGCGCTGTTCGGCGAAAAATATGGCGACGAGGTGCGGGTGGTGACAATGGGCACAGGCCTGCATGGCGCCAAGGCCAACCGGCCCTATTCGGTCGAGCTGTGCGGCGGCACCCATGTGAAGGCGACCGGCGACATCGGCCTCGTGCGCATCGTTTCCGACAGCGGTGTGGCCGCCGGCGTGCGCCGCATCGAGGCGCTGACCGGCGAGGCGGCGCGCCGTCATCTCGACGAGCAGGACCGGCGCTTGAAAACGGTGGCGGCGACGCTGAAGATTTCGCCGGCCGACGTACCCGCGCGGGTGGAAGCGCTGCTGGAAGAGCGCAAGAAGCTGGAGCGCGAACTGACCGACGCGAAGAAGAAGCTCGCCATGGGCGGCGGCGCTGCCAATGGCGCTGCCGAGACCGCGTCCGAGACGGTGGCCGGCGTCGGTTTCATGGGCAAGGCGGTGTCGGGTGTCGCGCCGAAGGACCTGAAGTCGCTGGCCGACGAAGGCAAGAAGGCGCTGGGCTCCGGCGTGGTCGTGCTGGTCGGCGAGGCCGACGGCAAGGCGAGCGTCGTCGTCGCCGTCACCGAGGATCTCACCGCGCGTTTCAGCGCGGTCGATCTGGTGCGTGTCGCCTCGGCAGCGCTCGGCGGGCAGGGCGGCGGCGGCCGGCCCGATATGGCGCAGGCCGGCGGCCCCGATGCCTCCAAGGCCGATGACGCGATCGCCGCGGTCAGGGCGACACTGGCGGCCTGAGCCACGCAAATTCCGGATGATCAATCGATGCCGGGCGTTTCGCCCGGCATTTTCTATTGTGCGGCCATCACCGCCGCGCCGATGCGCTAGCAGAACGCGTCATTCCGGCCGAGCGCAGCGAGAGCCGGAACCTATTGGCCCTACGTCGTCGAGCCCGGCCCGGTCCTCGTTCTGAACCGTTCATGGAGCAGGATCGGCGCCGCATGTTTCGCGGTTGTTTAAGCGAACCCAGGTCCCGGCCATGCTGCTCAATGGGTTCCGGGTCGGCGCTCGGCTCCGCCTCGCTTGCCCGGAATGACGAAGGTTTGGGATGCCGCTCCGTCACATCCCCTGATGGCTCGAAACAGGGTGAAGATGGCGATTACGCCTCCGTCATTCCGGCCGAGCGCAGCGAGAGCCGGAACCTATTGGCCGCAACATCGTCGAGCCCGGCCCGGTCCTCGTCTTGAATCGCTCATGCAGCAGGGCTGGCGTCGCATATTTCACGACTGTCTACGCGAACCCAAGTCCCGGCCGTGCAGCTTTATGGGTTCCGGGGCGACGCTCGGCTTCGCCTCGCTTGCCCGGAATGACGAACGCCCGGAATGATGAGCGAAAGAAGCAGCGCGGGCGCGCCTCGAAAGCCGCACCTGATGCGCCTCGAAACGCGCGCGCTATCGGGCAACCACCGCCGGGCCGATGCGGTCGACGCGGTTGGTCCAGATCGCGCCGTCGAATCGCGCCGGCAGCTTCTCCAGCGTCGCCAGATCGTCGACGCCGGTCGAATACCGCGACCCGTCATTGTCGCCCAGCACCACCAGCGTCGAACCGTGGGCGGCCAGCCGTTCGCTGAGCCGGTTCGGAAAACCCCAGGCGAATGGCGCATAGTTGGCCGGCAGCATGAACAGCGTGTTGCGGCAGTCCGCCGGCACATGGCCGCTCCAGCCCAGCGCCGCGTAACGCAACAGGCAGGGGATAACGCGGTCGGTGCCGAGCACCACCGCCTCCGGCAGCGCCGTCTTGTAGGCCTGCATCGCCTTGCCGCCGCCATAGACCAGGATCGACTTTTGCCGCTCCGCCGGCATCGCGCCGATGACCTTGGCCAGCAGGCTTCCCTCGGCGATGTCGTCGCTCTTGATGTTGATGAGGAAACGCCGGTCGGGAAACGCGGAAAACACCTCGTCGAGGCTGGGCATCAGCCCGACACCCTTGCCGCGAAACGGAAAGGTCTTGCCGCCGTCGGCGGTGTAGCCATAGCCGACATCCAGAGCCTTGAGCTCGGCCAGGCTCTTTTCGCGCGTCACGCCCTTGCCGTCGGTGCGGCAATCCACCGTCCAGTCGTGGAACACCGCGAACTGGCCGTCGGTGGTCGGGTGCACGTCGAACTCGACGATGTCGGCGCCGGCCGCGAAGGCCGCCTTGAAGCCGGCAATGGTGTTTTCCAGGTAAGCGTGCTCGGGCGGATGGATGCGGTCCGCCGTGCAGGTGTCGCGGCCGATCCCGGCAAGCGAATAGGTCTGGCCAAGGCCGCGATGGGCGATCAGCATCGGGCGCTGTTCGCTTTGACCGGCCAGCAGGCTGCTGTTGGCGGCCCAGACGGCGCCAGCGGCGGCAAAGATGCCAAGAAAAGCGATTGTGCGCTTGCGCATGATTTTCCCCCGGGGTTCGATGCGGCAACTATGCGCGCAACCGGGACGAAATCTGGACCAAGCTGTGCCGCTTTGAAGGCGGTTGTGGAAAAGGGCGACGGGCGCCTGCCTTTCGGCAAGACGCCCGTCGGTTTGTCACTGTCGGCTTATCCTACACCATCGCGAACGTGTCGGGGTCGGGGCCGATCTTGCCCTTCGCGTCGTCCAGCTTTTCGATCGCCGCGATGTCTTCCGGCGCGAGTTTGAAATCGAAAACCTGGAAGTTCTCGACGATGCGGGCCGGCGTCACCGATTTCGGGATCACGACATTGCCGATGTCGAGGTGCCAGCGCAGGATCACCTGGGCGACGGTCTTGCCGTACTTGCCGGCCAGCGCGGCCAGCGCCGGGTCGTTCAGCAATGTGCCCTGGCCGAGCGGGCTCCAGGCTTCGGTCACGATGCCTTCCTTTTCGTGATAGGCGCGCAGCGCCTTCTGCTGGAAGTGCGGGTGCAGCTCTACCTGGTTGATCGCCGGCACCACGCCGGTTTCCGCCTTCAGCCGTTCCAGATGGGCGATCTGGAAGTTGGAGACGCCGATGGAAGCGACGCGCCCTTCTTCGCGCAGCTTGATCAGCGCCTTCCAGCTGTCGACATAGCGGCCGAGCGAAGCCGCCGGCCAGTGGATGAGGTAGAGGTCGACGCTGTCGCGGCGCAGTTTCTTCAGGCTGGCGTCGAAGGCCTTGAGCGCCGCATCGTAACCCTGGTCCGAATTCCACAGTTTGGTGGTGAGGAAGATGTCCTTGGCGGGAACGCTGGAGGCGGCCAGCGCATCGCCGACGCCCTGCTCGTTGCGGTAGATCGCGGCGGTGTCGATCGAGCGATAACCAGCCTCGATGGCCGCGGTCACCGCCGCGTTGGCGCCCTCGTTCGGCACCTGCCAGACGCCGAAGCCGAGCTGCGGTATCTGCTTGCCGTCGTTGAAACGGAGTGTTGGGCTCATGGTCTCTTTCCTGAAATCGTCGTGGGATGGCGGTCGATGGGGAGACGGTGCCTGGGTTGGCCGATGGACATCGCCGGAAAGGATGGTCGCGGCCCGAACGGACCGCCACCCATAATCTGGGGCGCGCGCGTGACAACGGCAAGGAAACGACCGCCTGATTTCAGGTTCGGTACGAAAAAAGCTACTCGCACTGGAAGCCCTTAGCTGGAAGGAAGGGTCGCGAGAAAACTCTCGCGACCCTGCATCGCGTCCCACCAGGCAAGCAGCGCAGGATGCTTTTCGAACATCGGCGCCGCCACCGCAGCCTGCGCGAAATAGAAAAACATCGGTGCCGCATGCAGGTCGGCCAGCGTCAACTGCTCGCCGAGCAGGAACGGTCCGGGCTGCTTCAGCCCGGCCAATGTCGCGAGGCAGGTTTCGGCGCGCGGCACGGCAGCCGTCACCACCGCATCGTCGGGTGTCTCGCCTTGGCGCGGCTTGGAGACGGTCTCGACATAGATGTCCCACACCAGTGGCCGATAGGCATAGGCGTCGAGCAGGCCGATGATCTGGTTCATCACCGCACGCTGGCGCGGCTCATGAGGCTGCAGGGCAGGGCCGTCGAAAGCCTCGTCGACATAGCGCGCGATCGCCGTCGTCTCGAACAGCTTCAGCCCGTCATGCTCGAAGGCCGGTATCTTCGAGAAGGGATGCAGGGCGCGATACCAATCGGGCGCTCCGCCCTCGGCGAAGATGTCGACCGGCACGAGGTCGTGCTCGACATTCTTTTCCATGAGCGCGAGCCGCGCGATGCGGACATAGACGCTGTAGTCGGCGCCATAGAGGATGGGTTTCGGCTGCTGGCTCATGCTCGGCTCCGGTCGCCTCGGCTGAATATCACGAAAATGCGCCGGTCGGTCTGGCCCTGAGACCGACGCGTGGCAGGCCAGATGGGGATCGCGTGGCGCCGCTTATGGCAACCCGCAAGTCAGCAGGATTTGTCAAATGTGGCTATGGTTGTTTCCGGCCGATCGATTTGCATGAGGTTCGATATGAATGGCGAAACGGCATGGGCAGTCTACGAAGCGCGTCTGAGGCGCGTTTCGAACCACATCCACGAACACCTCGACGAGGAGCTGGATATGGAGCGCCTGGCCGAGATCGCCTGCCTGTCGTCCTATCACTGGCATCGGATCTACCGCGCCATCTACGGCGAAACGGCGGCCCAGACGGTCAAGCGTCTGAGGCTCCACCGTGCCGCCGGCGATATCGTCGAGACGGACCTGAGCGTCGGCGAAATTGCGAAACGATCTGGCTATCCCAACGTCCAGTCGTTCAATCGCATCTTCAAGGCGGCCTACGGCATGCCGCCGGCGCGCTACCGGAAAGAGGGAAGCCACACGCTGTTTGAAACCCACAAAGGAAAGGCTTCCCACATGTTCGACGTTCAGATCCGCACCATCCCGGATACCAGCCTTGTCGGCGTTGCCCATCAAGGTTCCTACCTGCAGATCGACAGGGCTTTCGAGCAGCTGTTCGGCACGCTCTATGCACGCGGCCAGGCACGGCCGGACATGCGCATGATCGGTGTCTACTTTGACGATCCCGATCTTGTCGCCGAAGACAAGCTGCGCTCGGTCGCCTGCGTCAATGCCGATGCCTCGGCACCCGTCGCGGCACCGCTCGAGCGTCGCGCGATCTCGGGCGGTGAGTATGCGGTTCTGCACCACAAGGGCCCCTATGCCGAGATGCACAAGGCCTACAAATGGCTCTATGCCGAATGGCTGCCGAAATCGGGCCGCAAGCTGCGCGATGCTCTCATGTTCGAGGAGTACCTCAACAACCCGCGTGACGTGGCTCCCTCGGAGCTCTTGACCGACATCCATCTGCCGCTGGTGTGAGAAGCGCTGCCGATATCTCGGTCAGTGGGATAGATCTGTCTGCCGTAGCGCGCGCGCCATGCGTACGGAATCGCCCCAGGTGGAAAGCCATATCAATATGTTGGTCGCGACGGAGATGGCTGCGCGAAGCGCTTTGGCGAAGTTATCCTCGCCAACCAGTTGTTGTTCGGCATGGTGCAGGTGCGCCAGTTCTTCCTCGCGGATCGAAAGGATGAGAGCATGAAGCTCCTCATCCCTGGCTGCGAGGAAATGCAACTGATCGTCGAGATGATGATGCACGGTGGCCTCCACGGCTGCCGTGCATGCCCACACGCCGCGCCGGCCTAGCAGCGCCGTGAGGAAACCGAGAAGCCAGCCGCCTCCGCTCCAAAGCTGCATTACCCGGCAGGGGCGAGATTTTCGTGACGGCATGGCTTGCCTGAAAAGCGTGCAATGCCGGATTTCGTGTTCGAGCATTTCCGAAAGCACCGGCACGCATTCGGGATAGAGCCTTCGGGCCACAGTGATCTGTGCGGAATAGATGCGGATGGCGCCGAATTCCCCCGCATGATTGACCCTGACGATACGAGCGATCGTCAGGGCATCGCGCGGAGAAAGGGGAACGACCATCGACGCTTTCCGGTTAGAAGCGTCAGGCCATCGCCTTCTGCAAATTCTCGTCGATCTTGTCGAGGAAACCGGTGGTCGACAGCCAGGGCTGGTCGGGGCCGATCAGCAGCGACAGGTCCTTGGTCATGAAGCCCGACTCGACGGTTTGGATGCAGACCTTTTCCAGCGTCTCGGCGAATTTCTTCAGCGCGGCATTGTCGTCCAGCTTGGCGCGGTGGGCGAGACCGCGCGTCCAGGCGAAGATCGAGGCGATCGAGTTGGTCGAGGTTTCCTCGCCCTTCTGGTGCTGGCGGTAGTGGCGCGTCACGGTGCCGTGCGCGGCTTCCGCTTCCACCGTCTTGCCGTCCGGCGTCATCAGCACCGAGGTCATCAGGCCGAGCGAGCCAAAGCCCTGCGCCACCGTGTCGGACTGCACGTCGCCGTCATAGTTCTTGCACGCCCAGACATAGCCGCCCGACCACTTCAGCGAAGAGGCCACCATGTCGTCGATGAGGCGGTGTTCGTACCACAGCTTGCGCGCCTTGAACTCGGCCTCGAATTCCTTCTCGTACACGTCCTGGAAGATGTCCTTGAAGCGGCCGTCATAGGCCTTGAGGATGGTGTTCTTGGTCGACAGGTAGACCGGATAGTTGCGCAGCAGGCCGTAGTTCAGCGAGGCGCGGGCGAATTCGCGGATCGACTCGTCGAGATTATACATGGCCATCGCCACGCCGGCGCCCGGCGCGTCGAACACGTCGTGCTCGATCACCTGGCCGTCGTCGCCGACGAACTTGATCGACAGCTTGCCCTTGCCGGGGAATTTGAAATCGGTCGCCTTGTACTGGTCGCCGAAAGCGTGGCGGCCGACGATGATCGGCTTGGTCCAGCCCGGCACCAGGCGCGGCACGTTCTTCATGATGATGGGTTCGCGGAAAATGGTGCCGCCCAGGATGTTGCGGATCGTGCCGTTGGGCGACTTCCACATCTTCTTCAGCTTGAATTCCTCGACGCGCTGCTCGTCAGGCGTGATGGTGGCGCATTTCACGCCCACGCCCCATTTGTTGATGGCGTTGGCCGCGTCGATCGTCACCTGGTCGTTGGTGGCGTCGCGGTGCTCGATGCCGAGGTCGTAATATTCGAGGTCGATGTCGAGATAGGGGTGGATCAGCTTGTCCTTGATGAACTGCCAGATGATGCGGGTCATCTCGTCGCCGTCGAGTTCGACGACGGGGTTAGCCACCTTGATCTTCGCCATAAAGAAAGCCTCGCTGCTGGTCGGGAAAGGGCCTCGCGCAGGGCTCGGCCGTCAGATGCGGCTCTCATAGCAAAGCGTGTTGGGGGGTGCAAACGGTGAGAAGCGGGGATGATACAAGATGGCGCCGCTTTGACGGTTCGCAAAGGCCCTTGGCTTGGAACACATCTTGAAGCTCATTTCATGCGTGGTAAGAAATCTCCATGGAACCAAATGAAGTTGAGAAATCAAAAGTGTCGGTCCGCAAGCGTGCGGATGCGATTAAGTCGTTTCGTTGCAAAAATTTGATCGCGGTCGTTGAAGACCCGTCCGACATCAAGAACATCGGGACGGTCCTGCGCAATGTAAACGCGTTGGGCGTCGAGAAAGTATACATCGTCGATCCGCGAAAGGCGCTCCCCGACGATTGGCAAGACATGCGCGAGCGGAAGTCGCTTTCCAAAACATCCGTGTCCGCCGTTAAATGGACATTCGTCAGGCGCTTCGACAGCACCGAAGCGTGTCTCGACCATTTGGAGAAGAAGGGTTTCGTTTCGATAGTCACCTCGCCGCATGTTAAGGGCAAGACGAACGTCTTTCTGCATGAGGGCGATTACACACGACCCACGAAGCTTGCGGTCTGGTTCGGCAACGAGGCACGCGGCATCAGTGCTCTTGCCGTCGAGCGCAGCGAGATGTGTGTGGCAGTTCCGATGTTCGGGATGATCGAGAGCCTCAATCTCGGTACCTGCTCAGGTATCGTTTTGTACGAAGTCGCGAAACAGCGCCGCGAGTACCAGAGCAAATATAGCCGTAGCAGACGGAAGGGGAAACGTGTTGAGCCGCTGCCCACGGTGATGCCTCGCGAAAGCGACGACCACGCTTCAGGCGAAGGCTTCGTAATAGACAAGGTGGCATCGACGGAAGATCTGACCTGACGTCGGAAGCAGCGCCTGCAAATCACCTCGAATCTGCCAACCCTTCATTTCCTCCGCCGAACATGGGGTCGCGACAACGTCGCGAATGAGCGTTCTCTGGTAGCAATGACGAATCGTCCGCTCGAGCGGATGGCCGGTTAGTCTTTGGCGAGCCACAGCTTGGCGAGAACATCGGCATGGTCGCGCCGTGGTGAATGCCAGCTTCCGTGAACTCAGGCCCCGCAGCCCGCACGCGCTCGACAGCGCAGTGTAGCCCTGCCAAGCTGCGCGTATGGAACAGCTTGGCCCGACCGAATTGAGACTGATGCAGGGCCTGGCCCAGGAGGTGACCGCGCTGCGGCCCGAGTTGCTGAACGGCGACGCCACCGTCGGCGAATTGGCCTGGGTCTGGGCCAAGGATTTCGATGCGCTCGGCCCATTCTGGCGGCATCGGTTGTGGCTCGTCGACGGCCGGCTGGCTGGCTGGGGCTGGGCGCATCTGCCTTACAAGGTTCCACGCGGCGACGGCACGTTCCGCGAGAGCGACACCGCCAATCTGATCTGGCAGGCGCATCCGGACCGGCCGGAACTGCTGGTCGACATACTGGACTGGTATGACGATGTGGCGGGCGATGTCGACCGGCTGCTGACGATACAGTCCGCCGATGTCGCGGCGCAGGCGATCGTCACCGCGCATGGCTACGCCTTCGACACGGAGGCCGGTGGAGACGACGGCTCCTGGGTGCAGTTCAACATGCGCGAGCTGACCGACGTGCCGAACCCGGCGCTGCCCGAAGGGTTCCGCTTCCTGACCGCCGCGGAAGTCCCCGCGGCGGATGCGGTCAAGGTGCATCGCGACGCATGGCATCCCTCGGCCTTCAACGAGGCGGCGTTCGAGCGGGTCCGGCAGACCTGGCCGTATCGGGCCGACCTGCATGTGCTGGTCGCCGCACCGGACGGCGCCCTGGCCGCGACCGCGATCATCCGGCTGGACGAGGCGACGCAAACCGCCGAATTCGAGCCCGTCGGCACCCATCCGGATTTCCGGCGGCGAGGGCTGGGCGCCGCGTTGCAACTGCATGGCATGCATCTGGCAAAAGCCGCCGGCGCGAAACACATGCTGGTCGCCTGTCGCGGCGCGCCGGCCCACGCGGCCGCCCGCGACATGTATTACAGCGTCGGCTTTCGCGCCTTCACCCGGGACCTGCCGCAGATCAAGGTCGCGGGGTGACGCCTGTCTTTGCCAACCCTTCATTTTCCCGGCCGAATATGGCAGGGGTCGCGACAATGTCGCAAATGAGCGTTTTCTGGTTGCAATGACGAATTCTTCACACGAAGCGGGCGGCCCCGCCATCATCCTTGTCGAGCCGCAGCTTGGCGAAAACATCGGCATGGTCGCGCGGGCCATGGCGAATTTCGGCTTGAGCGAACTCCGGCTCGTCAACCCGCGCGACGGCTGGCCGAGCGAGAAGGCGCGCGCGGCGGCGAGCCGGGCCGACCATGTTATCGACGCGGTCAAGCTTTACGATGACCTGCCTTCGGCCGTAGCCGACTTGAATTTCGTCTTCGCCACCACGGCGCGCGAGCGCGATGGCTTCAAGGAAGTTCGTGGGCCGGTGGAGGCGGGCAGGGCGCTGCGGTCGCGCCAGCGCGAGGGCTTGAAGACCGGCATCCTGTTCGGGCGCGAGCGTTTCGGCCTCTATAATGAAGAGGTCGGCCTCGCCGACGAGATCGTTACCTTCCCGGTCGATCCGGACTTTTCCTCGCTCAACATCGCCCAGGCCGTGCTTCTGATGTCTTATGAGTGGATGAAGTCCGGGCTGGAGAGCGAGACCGACACCAATTTTGCCGGCCCGGAAATGTTGCCCGCCACCAAGGAACAGCTGCACGGCCTGTTCGCGCATCTGGAGGCGGCGCTGGAGGCGCGCGGCTATTTCCGGCCCGCCGCAAAGAAGCCCAAGATGGTCGACAATCTGCGCGCCGTTCTGACCCGCGCCGGCTTCGCCCAGCCGGAATTGAAGGTGCTGCGTGGTGTGGTTGCGTCGCTCGATTATTTCTCGCCAAAGGAGCCGCGCGGCGCCGGCTATCCCGAACGCAAGGCCAAGGCCGATCGCGCCGCCCATGCGGACGATGACGCCGATACGCTGCCGCCCGAGGGCGGCAAGGGTCTCGACAACGACTGAGGACAAGCGATGAGCGAGCAGCCGATCCTGATGTTCGATTCCGGCGTCGGTGGGCTCACCGTGCTGCGCGAGGCGCGCGTCCTGATGCCCGACCGCCGCTTCATCTACATCACCGACGATGCCGCCTTTCCTTATGGCAATTGGGAAGAGCCGGCGCTGCTGGCGCATCTTCTGGCCCTGTTCGGTGAATTGCTGGAGCGTTATCGCCCGGCCATTTCCGTCATCGCCTGCAATACGGCGTCGACGCTGGTCATCGACGCGCTGCGCGAGACGTTCCCAAGCCATCTTTTCGTCGGCACCGTGCCGGCGATCAAGCCGGCGGCCGAGCGCACGCGCTCCGGCCTGGTTTCGGTGCTGGCGACGCCGGGTACGGTCAAGCGGCAATACACGCGCGACCTGATCGCGAAATGGGCGCAGAAATGTCATGTGCGCCTGGTCGGCTCGACGGCGCTGGCGGGCCTCGCCGAGGTCTATATGCGTGACGGCTTCGTCGACGAGGAAGCCGTGCGCGCCGAGATCGCGCCCTGCTTCATCGAGCAGGACGGCCGTTTCACCGACATCGTCGTTTTGGCCTGCACGCACTATCCCTTCCTGGCCAACCGCATGCGCAAGACCGCGCCCTGGCCGGTCGACTGGATCGACCCGGCGGAAGCGATCGCGCGGCGCGCGCTGTCGCTGCTGGATGGAGCGCAGGCAGGCAGCCGCAGGGACTTCGCACCGAACGGCCCCGACATCGCCGTCTTCACCTCCGGCAAGCCCGACCACGCCATCCGGCGCCTGATGCAGGGCTTTGGGCTGACCACGGTTTCCTGACTTTTCGCCCTGGCCGGCCGAAAAACCGTACCGGACAGGAAGTCCGAGGACTGACCTGTCCGGTATACGCCGTTACGGCGTTCGATGGTTCGGCTCAGTAGCCGAGCGTAAAACGCTTGCCGGTGTGCTTCGGCGTCTCGGCTTCGTCCAGCACGGCGTAGGCGAGATCTTCCACCGAGACATGGCTTTCGCCCTTGGCGTCGAGCACCGGCTCGTCGCCACCCAGGCGGAACTTGCCGGTGCGTTCGCCCGGCGCGATATGCGCGGCCGGCGACACGAGCGACCATTCCAGGCCGCTCTCCTTGCGCAGCTCGGCCAGCGCGTCGCGGGCGCCGCGGGCGCCGTCGCGGTAGGCGTCCGGGAAATGCGGCGAATCGACGAGCTGGCTGCCGTCCGGCGCGTGCAGGCTGCCGGCGCCGCCCACCACGATCAGGCGCACGCCGGCCTGCTTGGCGGCGGCCACAATGGCGCGCGAGCCGGCCATGTGTTTGTTGTAGATGTCGGGATCGCCCCAGCCGCCATTGAAGGCGGAAATGACGACGTCATGGCCGGCGATCAGCGAGGCGAGCTGCTTGACGTCGGTGACGTCGGCCTTGACCGCGGTGACGCCGGCGCCAGCCTGCACCTTGGCCGGGTTGCGCACGATGGCGGTGACGCTGTGGCCGCGCTGGGTGGCTTCCTTGGTGAGCGCGCCGCCGACGAAGCCGGAAGCGCCGATAAGGGCGATCTTCATGGATGGTCTCCTTGTCTTTCCCCTTCCCCTTGCCGGGAAAGATGGATATTTTCAGTAATCAGGTTATCACGGGTAACTACATAGCGACGACCGCTTGCCGCGAAAAGAACGCATGATTTCGTGCCCAGGTTACGTGAAAGGAACCGCATGAACGCCAGAACCAACGAAGCGGGCGTGCCGCTGCTTCACACCACGCCGGGTTTCGCCATCGACGCCGACGGCAATTGTCCGATCCGCGAGGCGCTGGACCGTTTCGGCGACACCTGGAGCATCCTGGTCATCCTCAACCTGCAGCCGGCGACCATGCGCTTCAACGCGCTGAAACGGTCGATCGAAGGCATCTCGCAGCGCATGCTGACGGTGACGCTGCGCTCATTGGAACGCGACGGCCTTGTGCGTCGCACCGTGCGGCCGACCACGCCGCCGGAGGTGGAATACGCGCTGACCGAGCTCGGCCAGTCGCTTGCCGTGCCGATCGCGGCACTCGGCGCCTGGGCCGCCGGCAACCGCGACAATCTGCGTGTCGCGCGCGCCGCCTTCGACGCCGCCGCCTGAGGCCGGAGCGCCGATATGTCGGCGCGTGCCTGAGCCAACGCACCGGACGCGGCCCGATCCCCGCGCTTGACAGAACGATGACAGCGGTCTATCGAACCCGCGCAACGCCGGGCCGTGAGGTCCGGTGCTTTGTTTTATGCCGCAAGGTCCGGGAATCATCCGATTTCAGGTTCTTGCATCACCGACGTGTCCCGTGGATCTTCTTGTCGCTTGCGCGGAAGATCCTGTCAGGCTCCGAAAACGGGGGCCAGAGGAGGGCGCGTTTCCTTCACTCGGACCATGAGGTCCGGGTATTTTGTTTTGAAAGGGAATGCGATGAGCAAACGCGAATCCGCAAAGTACAAGATCGACCGTCGCCTTGGCGAAAACATCTGGGGCCGTCCGAAGTCCCCGGTCAACAAGCGCGAATACGGTCCCGGTCAGCACGGCCAGCGCCGCAAGGGCAAGCTGTCGGACTTCGGTCTGCAGCTGCGCGCCAAGCAGAAGCTGAAGGGTCACTACGGCGACGTTTCGGAAAAGCAGTTCCGCAAGACCTACGAAGAGGCCGACCGCCGCAAGGGCGACACCTCCGAGAACCTGATCGGCCTGCTGGAATCGCGCCTGGACGCCGTCGTCTACCGCGCCAAGTTCGTGCCGACCATTTTCGCTGCCCGTCAGTTCGTCAACCACGGCCACATCAACGTCAACGGCAAGCGCACCAACATCGGTTCGTACCGTTGCAAGGTCGGCGACGTCATCGAGGTGCGCGAGAAGTCGAAGCAGCTCGTCATCGTCCTGGAATCGGTCGCGCTCGCCGAGCGTGATGTGCCGGACTACATCGAAGCCGATCACAACAAGATGGTCGCCACCTTCGCTCGCATCCCCGGCCTGTCGGACGTTCCGTACGCCGTCCAGATGGAGCCGAACCTGGTCGTCGAATATTATTCGCGCTAATCAGGCGGCGAATACAGATTGCGAAAAGGCCGCCTCCGGGCGGCCTTTTTTGTCTGGAGCGTTTGTTTGGCGGGGCGAGCGCCGCTATAAGGCGCGGCATCATCCTGCGGAACGTTACGCCATGAACGTGCAAGCCGAAACCATCCCCGATCTCGACGGCGGCTGCCATCCGCTATTTCGCGATGTGTCGTCTTCGGTCGAGTTCAACAAGCTGCGCAAGCGGCTGCTCAGGCTGGCGCGCCAGGCTATGGACGACTTTTCCATGGTCAAGCCCGGCGAACGCTGGCTGGTGGCGCTGTCGGGCGGCAAGGATTCCTACGGCCTGCTCGCGCTTTTGCTGGATCTCAAATGGCGCGGCCTTCTGCCGGTGGAGCTCGTCGCCTGCAATCTCGACCAGGGCCAGCCGAACTTCCCCAAGCACATCCTGCCGGATTATCTCACCGCCAACGGCATCGCCCACCGCATCGAATATCAGGACACCTATTCGATCGTCACCGACAAGCTGCCGCAGGGCGCCACCTATTGTTCGCTGTGCTCCAGGCTGCGGCGTGGCCATCTCTACCGCGTCGCGCGGGAGGAAGGCTGTTCGGCGCTGGTGCTTGGCCACCACCGCGAGGACATCCTCGAGACCTTCTTCATGAACCTCTTCCATGGCGGGCGGCTGGCGGCGATGCCGCCGAAGCTGCTCAACGACGAGGGCGACATGATGGTGCTGCGCCCGCTCGCCTATTGCGCCGAGGACGATCTGGAAAAATTCGCCGCCGCCATGGCCTTCCCGATCATCCCCTGCGACCTGTGCGGCAGCCAGGAAGGCCTGCAGCGCAACGCCATGAAGGCGATGCTGGACGATATCGAGAAGAAGCAGCCCGGCCGCAAGGACACCATGATCCGCGCCATGGGCAATGTAAGGCCGTCGCATCTGCTCGACCGCAAACTGTTCGATTTCGCCGCGCTGGCCACCACTATCGGGAATGACGATGCACTTTGACGACCGCGATATCGAATGGCTGACCGGCGTTCTGGCCGATGCGGCCGCACAGGAGATCATGCCGCGCTTCCGGCGCCTTGGTGCCGGCGACATCCAGCAGAAGAAGTCGGCCGCCGACCTCGTCACCCAAGCGGACATCAACGCCGAGCGTGTCATCACGCAGGCGATCGCCGCGCGTTATCCGGACGCCCTCATCGCCGGCGAAGAGGCCTGCGAGGCCGACAAGACGCTGCTGGCGAAGCTCGGCGGCAGCAAGCTGGCCTTCGTCATCGACCCGGTCGACGGAACCTACAATTTCGCCTCCGGCGTGCCGGTGTTCGGCGTCATCCTGGCGGTGGTCCAGGACGGCGAGACCGTGGCGGGCATCATCTACGATCCTGTCGGCAAGGATGCCCTGATCGGCGTTCGCGGAGCGGGAAGCCACATGGTTGGCGCACAGGGGCCGGAACGTGTCGCCGTGGCCGAACCGGTGCCGTTCTCGCTGATGACCGGTGCGCTCGGCTGGCAGGCCTTCGACGAACCCGAGCGTTCGCTGCTCGCCAGGAACCAGGCCAAGTGCCTGTCCTACATCGGCTACCGCTGCTCGGCGCATGAATATCGCGTGCTTGCCGCCGGCCACGCGCATTTCATCGTCCAGAACGTGATGATGCCGTGGGATCACCTGGCCGGCGTGCTCATCCACCAGGAGGCAGGCGGCTACGCGGCGCGCTTCGACGGCAGCGCCTACCTGCCGTCGCATCTCTCCGGTGGGCTGATTGTGGCGCCCGACAAGGCAAGCTGGGCCGAGATCAGGCGCGAACTCTGGGCCTGACAAGGACCGGCAGCGCTTGGCTGCCGGCCTTGCAATCAGTGAGCAGCCTCGGCGCTGACCGTCTGGTGCGCGCTTGGCGCGGTGAACAGCTTGCCACGCTCGGCGATCAGCACCAGGACCAGCGCCATCAGCCCGACGCCGCAGAAGCCCGCGGCCAGCGGTGTGACCGTGCCGTCGAAGGCCTGGCCAACGGCGGCGCCGATCAGGCCGCCACCCAATGTCTGGATGAAACCCTGGATCGACGCGGCAGTGCCGGCGATGTGGCCGAGCGGCTCCATGGCGATGGCGTTGAAGTTCGAGCCGATCCAGCCGAACTGGAACATGGCCGCCGCGAACAGAAGCACGAACAGCGGCAACGGCACCGGCCCGAACAGCGATATCACGAACCAGATCGTCGAGACGATGGTGAAGCCGATCAGCGCACCATGCGACAGGCGGCGCATGCCAAAGCGCATCACCAGCCGCGAATTCAGGAACGACGACACCGCCATCATGCCGGCGATGGCCGCGAACAGCACCGGAAACCAGTAGCCGAGGTGGTAGATGCCGATATAGACCTGCGGCGCCGAGTTGATGAAGCCGAACAGCGCAGCGAACACCGCGGTGGATGCCAGCGTGTAGCCGAGCGACAGCCGGTTCGACAGCACGATCCTGAAGCCCTGGAAGATCGAGCCGAGATCGACGTCGCGGCGGTCTTCGGGATGCTGCGTTTCCGGCAGGCGGATGACGGCCCACAGCGCGATCGCCGCGGCGATCAGCGCCATCACCATGAAGATCATGTGCCAGTTGGCGAAGATCATCACCACTTGTCCGATCGACGGCGCCACCACCGGGATCACCATGAACACCATGAAGATCAGCGACATCACCTCGGCCATGGCGCGGCCGCCGAAACGGTCGCGCACCATCGAAACCGCGATGACACGGGTCGAAGCGGCACCGATGCCCTGGATGAAGCGCAGCGCCAGCAAGGTCTCGAAAGTCGGTGCGAAGACCGCGCCGGCGGCGGCGCAGATGTAGATGGTCAGTCCCACCAGCAACGGCGTGCGGCGGCCGAAACGGTCCGACAGCGGCCCATAGGCCAGGAGCGCGAAGGCGAGGCCGCCGAAATAGGCGGAGATCACATATTGGCGGTGGTTCTCGCTGGCGACGCCGAGGCTGGCGCCGATCTCCTGCAGGCCCGGCAGCATGATGTCGATGGCCAGCGCGTTGAGCGCCATCAGCGCCGCGCACAGCGCGATGAATTCCCAGCGCGGGATCGGGAAGGCCATCTCTTTGGCCGGCTGTTGAACTTGCGTATCCATGAGGGCGTCCCCAATGCCAAAACGCCGATGCGCCGTTAGAGCGTCCTTTGCGCGTCCGTTCGGACGCGCAAAGGACGCTCTAACATTATGAATCCGCGCATCGTGCTTTCCGAAAACCGAACCCGATTTTCGGAAAGCACGATGCGCCGGGTGGCCGGCGCATCGGGTCTCGCGTCCTCGAACGGACGGTTGTTCAGTTGTGGGCCGGGCTCGATCGTCCGGCGGGCGTCAGGTCAGGCGGCGCCTTTGACCTTGATGCCTTTCTCGTCGAAGAAGGCCTGCAATTCGCCGGCCTGGAACATCTCGCGAATGATGTCGCAACCGCCCACGAATTCGCCCTTCACATAGAGCTGCGGGATCGTCGGCCAGTTGGAATAGTCCTTGATGCCCTGGCGCAGCTCGTTGGAGTCCAACACGTTGACGCCCTTGTAGTCGACGCCGACATAGTCGAGGATCTGCACGACCTGGCCCGAGAAACCGCACTGCGGGAAGCCCGGTGTACCCTTCATGAACAGGACGACGTCGTTGCTCTTCACTTCGCTGTCGATGTAGTCGTTGATTCCGCTCATGGGCAAAAATCCTTCTGCGCCCGTGGGAGTCGGGCTTGAAACATGAGCATCAGATAAACCCGACAGCCGTGCGAGACAAGATGTTTGCCGATTTGCACTTAGGAATGGCGCAAGCGACGGGCCGTGGCTGGGCCAATCCGCCGGCCGGCGTGAAGAGCCGATGATGCGCCGGGTCCTGTTCGGCGGGCTGGCGGCGCTTTTGGCCGGTGCCCTGGCTGCCGCATGGTTTGTCTCGCTGCCGCGCCCGTCTGGCTTGGAGATTTCACCTACAGCCCAACCCGCTACCGCGCCTCAACCCGGCCTGTCGCCGGCTCCCGCACCGGCGTCGCCATCGCCATCGCAGGTGCCATCCACGCCGCCGCAGGTGCCGCCGGCACCTCCGTTGCCGCCGGGTGGCCAAGCGCCGACCGCGCCGGACAATCAGGCGCCGAACGGGGAGGCGCCCGCCGCGCTCCCACCGGCGCCGGCGACGCCAAGCGAAGCGGCGCCCATCGCGCCGGCCGCATTGCCGGAGCCCTGTCGCGACCAGACCTTCGAGACGGTCGCCTATGTCGTATGCGAGATCGATCTTCGCCGCTACGCGGTGACGTTGCAGCGGGCGGACGCCGGCGGTGTGCCTTACGCCTCGGTGCGAAAATTCACGCAGGCCATGCGCGCCGCCGGCACGCCGGCGCTGCTCGCCATGAATGCCGGCATGTACCACAAGGATTTGACGCCGGTCGGCCTGTTCGTGGCGGCGGGCCGCGAGGAAGCGCCGCTCAACCGCGACGACGCCGACGGAAATTTTTTCCTGAAACCCAATGGCGTCTTTTATGTCGACACCGACGGCAAGGCGGGCGTGTTGGAAACCGGCGCCTATGCCGCGACAAAACCCTCGGTGGCCTATGCCACGCAATCCGGCCCGATGCTGGTCATCGACGGCGCCCTGCATCCGCGCTTCGAGCCGAATGGCTCCTCCCGCTACATCCGCAACGGGGTCGGCGTCCGTGATCCCGATACGATCGTGCTGGTCATCTCGCGCGGCGAGGTCAGCCTCGGCAGCTTCGCCCGGCTGTTCCGCGACGCACTCGGCTGCAGGAACGCGCTGTTCTTCGACGGCGCCATCTCGACGCTTTCCAACGGCACCGACACGATCGTCGGCGCCTCGTTCCCGGCGGGGCCGATCCTGGCGGTGCGAATGAAGGAGAATGGGCGCTAGACGACCTCGTTTCGCGCGAAACAGACCCATTTTGCGCGCAAACAGCGGCTTGTAGACAAATCCGACGCGATTTTCGGGGGTGTCACCGACAACCGTCTGAATCAAAAGCGCTTTTTCATTTCACTTTTGTCGGCCGCGGGCGTTCTGTCCACATCGCGCGTCAGCAGCAGGCAGGAGCGCCGGCCTGGCCGAAGCGCGGGCACGTCCGGATTTTCTTAGTAAAATCAGTCCGGTATGCTGGTCTGCAGGGCCAGCGCGTGCAAAACGCCGCCCATATTGCCCTTCAGCGCGTCATAGACCATCTGGTGCTGCTGCACCCGGCTCTTGCCGCGGAAGCTTTCCGCCACGACCTCGGCTGCATAGTGGTCGCCGTCGCCGGCGAGATCGCGAATGGTCACCCGGGCGTCCGGAATGCCTTCCTTGATCAGCCGTTCGATGTCGTGTGCGTCCATCGCCATGGGACGTTCCTTCTTCAGTTCCCGATGAGGCGAGGAAATCAGGATTCGCCAGCCTCGGTCAATTCATCGGGTCTTAGTTTCGAAAACGAACCGGCATGCGAGATTTACGCAGTTGCACGGTGGAATACCGTTTGTCGGAAAACCGCTGTCCATTCTGTGCGGGTCGAAATCTGCCCAAGCCGACAGTTGGGAAAAGGTAGATCGAAAGCGATCGCGACAGACGGGCCATTTTTTCGAAAAGCCACCAAACTACCGCTTCCCCGATACGTTGCTGGATTGCCCATAACACGAAGAGAAGCAATCTGAGGATCAGGCCGAAGAAAAACTCAACCATTTCGATTTGCCACTGCGACAGCCGCTATGTTTGACTTTCACTCGCGCATCTCAGGCTTCCATGAAGGCAGGAAACCAGGATTCGTGCGCCGTTTTCAAGTCCTTGATTGATATGGCGCGTGCCGACCCGAGTTTCAATTCGCTGCCGCCGGTGGTGCCGATCCACGGCGCGAAGATGCCGAGCGCCTTGGCTTCGTTCCACAGCGCCTGCAATTCCTGCGACTGACCGCCGAACTTCACCGTCACCAGATAGCGGCTCTGATCCTCGCCGAAGAACACCGGGATCGGGTCGGCGCCGCTCAAGCCCGGCACGGTTGCGCCGATGCCGGATGCCATCGCCATTTCGGCCAGCGCCACGGCGAGGCCGCCGTCGGAGAGGTCGTGTACGGCGGTGGTGGCGCCGCTGTGGATCAGCTTGCGCACGAAATCGCCGACCTTTTTCTCGTGAGCGAGATCGACCGGCGGCGGCGGACCGTCGCTGCGGCCATGGATGTCGCGCATATAGATCGACTGGGCGAGGTGGCTGCCCCAGCCGGCGGGACCGCCGACGAGCAGGATGACTTCGCCTTCGCTGGCAAAGCCGAGCCTGGCCATCTTCGACCAGTCGTCGATCAGGCCGACGCCGCCAATGGTCGGCGTCGGCAGGATGCCCTGGCCGTTGGTTTCGTTGTAGAGCGAGACGTTGCCCGACACGATCGGGAAGTCGAGCGCGCGGCAGGCATCGCCGATGCCGGTCACCGCCTTGGCGAACTGGCCCATGATCTCGGGCCGCTCGGGATTGCCGAAATTGAGGTTGTCGGTGGCAGCCAACGGCAGCGAGCCGGTCGCGGTGAGATTGCGCCAGCATTCGGCCACCGCCTGCTTGCCGCCTTCGTAAGGGTCGGCCTCGCAATAGCGCGGCGTCACGTCGGAGGAGAAGGCGAGCGCCTTGCTGGCATGGCCGTCGACGCGCACGACACCGGCGTCGCCGCCCGGAATCTGCAGCGAATTGCCCTGGATCAGCGTGTCGTATTGTTCCCACACCCAGCGGCGCGACGACAGGTCGGGCCCGCCGAGCATCTTCACAAGTGCTGCGGCCACATCCGCCTGCGGAATGTCGTTCGCCGCCAGCGGTGCGCGCTTGGCCGGCTCCACCCAGGGGCGGTCATATTCGGGTGCCTGGTCGCCGAGTTCCTTGATCGGCAGGTTGGCGACTTCCTCGCCCTGATGCAGGATGCGGAAGCGTAGATCGTCGGTGGTCTTGCCGACGATGGCGAAGTCGAGCCCCCATTTGACGAAGATCGCCTCGGCTTCTTCTTCCTTTTCGGGGCGCAGCACCATCAGCATGCGCTCCTGGCTCTCCGACAACATCATCTCATAGGCTGACATGCGCTCTTCGCGCACCGGCACCTTGTCGAGGTCGAGCTCGATGCCGAGGTCGCCCTTGGCGCCCATCTCGACGGCCGAACAGGTGAGGCCGGCGGCGCCCATGTCCTGGATGGCGATGACAGCGCCCGACGCCATCAGTTCGAGGCAGGCTTCGAGCAGGCACTTTTCGGTGAAGGGGTCGCCCACCTGCACGGTCGGGCGCTTCTCGTCGATCTTGTCGTCGAACTCAGCCGACGCCATTGTGGCGCCGCCGACGCCGTCGCGGCCGGTCTTGGCGCCGAGATAGACGACGGGCAGGCCGACACCCTTGGCCTGCGACAGGAAGATGCCATCGGCCTTGGCGAGGCCGGCGGCGAAGGCGTTGACCAGGATGTTGCCATTGTAGCGCGCGTCGAAATTGACCTCGCCGCCAACCGTCGGCACGCCGAAGGAATTGCCGTAGCCGCCGACGCCGCTGACCACGCCGGCCACCAGATGGCGGGTTTTCGGATGATCGGGCGAACCGAAACGCAGCGCGTTCATGGCCGCGATCGGCCTGGCGCCCATGGTGAAGACGTCGCGCAGGATGCCGCCGACCCCGGTCGCAGCGCCCTGATAGGGCTCGATGAAGGAGGGGTGGTTGTGGCTCTCCATCTTGAAGACGACGACGTCGCCGTCGCCGATGTCGACCACGCCGGCGTTCTCGCCCGGACCCTGGATGACGCGCGGGCCCTTGGTGGGCAGCGTGCGCAGCCATTTCTTGGAGGATTTGTACGAGCAGTGCTCGTTCCACATCGCCGAGAAGATGCCAAGTTCGGTGAAGGTCGGCTCACGCCCGACCAGATCCAGGATACGCTGGTATTCGTCGGGCTTCAGCCCGTGCGATGCGATCAGCTCGGGTGTGATTTTCACGGTGTTGGAGATGGTCATGGTGCGGCGGGCAGCTCCGAAAGCGTGTTGGGGCCCCTATAGCCGAACAGCCGGCGCCGCGACACTGCCGATTTCAGAAAAAAAGCCGCATGCCACAGGCAGTTTGCGCAGTCTAGAGCGCCACGCGTCCGTTCGGACCCGCAAAGGACGCTTTAGAACCTTGAATCCGCGCATTGTGCTTACCGAAAATCGGACCTGATTTTCGGGCTGATACACTAGGCGTTTGGCGCCGGCGCGAGGCGTTTCGCAAGCACCATCGTGCCGGGCCGGGCGGCCCCGCCGGGGCCGGGAAGGGCCAGCACGTCGCCGGCCTCGACCTTGCCGCCGCATGTGGCGCAGGTGATTTCGGGTTCCAGCGGGTTGCCGCATGTCTTGTGCACGAAGCGCATGGGCTGCCCCTCCCTGGGTTGCACCCAGCGGTCTCCCCAGCTCGTCAGGGCGACGATGATCGGGACCAGTTCCTCGCCGGCCTTCGTGAGGCGGTATTCGAACCGCGCCGGCCGGCTCTGATACGCCACGCGTTGCAGGATGCCGCCCTCGGCCAGGTGTCGAAGCCGGCGCGTCAGCAGATTGCGCGAAATGCCCAAATCCACTGCGATATCGTCGAAACGCGACACGCCAAGGAAGACGTCGCGGACGATGAGCGGCGACCACCAGTCACCGAACACCTCCAGCGAGCGGGCGAGCGAACAGCGCATGTCGGCGAAGCTTACCTTTTTCATGCCGCGATCCTAGTCAGTTGCTTGATTGAACTCAAGGCGATAGGTTCAATCATTGAATGGAGGCGTGCCATGTATCATGCGATCGTTCGTGCCCGCATTCGCTCCCTGTTCGAGAGCGTCAACAAGGGCGATGCCGGCCCGGTGCTTGCGGCTTTCGCGCCGCGTTTCGAACATCGCTTCCTGGGCGAGGGGCATGCGCTTTCCGGGGTCCGCACCTCCTTGTCCGCAACGAGGCTATGGTATGAGCGCCTTTATCGCCTGCTGCCGGATTTGCATTTCGACCTGGACGGGATCGCCGTCAGCGGACCGCCCTGGAATACGCTCGCCATTGTCGATTGGTTGGAAACCAACAGCGGCACCGACGGAGTGCGCACCCACAATCGCGGCATTCACGCCGTGCGCCTGGCCTGGGGCAGGATGACCTCGCTTCACATTTGCCCGGACACGGCCGGGCTGGTGGCGACGCTGGATCGCCTGGCTGCCGCGGGCAACAGTGAGGCGCACGCGCCGCCGATCACGGGCTGAAGCGCGCGCCTGCCGGCGTTTCAGCCGAAGGAATCGTAGCCGACGCGGCCTTCTTCCAGAAGCCTGCGGATGATTTCCACGCCGCGCGCGACTTCGGCGCGCTGGCCCGGAGCCGAAATGCCGAAGCGTGCGCCGTGAAGCACCTGTTCGGAGCGGCCGGCCTTGAACTCGTCCTCGTCGTCGAGCAGCAGGTCGTTTTCGAACGAGGCCTTCTTGAACGTGCCGGAGAGCCAGGGATCGGGCAGGGTGAGCCAGACGAAGGGCACGTTGTCGTGTGCCTTGAAGGTGAAGCCGGCGAGCTTCTCGCGCACGATGGCGATGCGGGCGTTGATCTCGCCGATGCTCTTGTTGCGGATGTCGTGCGCCTGGCCCGACAGCACCAGTTGCGCGCCGACCTCGGCAAGCAGGAAGGGCATGCCGCCGGTCAACATCTTGTGCGCCACCTGGATGCGGTGCCGGTAGGCCGGCGGGCACGACAGCCAGCCGCCGCGCACGCCCGCTGCCACCGATTTCGACAGGCCGCCGGCAACGATGGTGCGTTCCGGCGCCAGTTCGGCCAGAAGCGGGGTCGGATCGTTGGTGAGGCCGCCGTAAAGATCGTCCTCGATCAGGAGCACATTGTATTCGCGCGCGATGCGGGCGATCTCGCGCCGGCGGTCGGTGTCGATCGTCACCAGCGTCGGGTTTTGCACCGTCGGCATCAGAAACAGCATCTTTGGATGCTTCTGCGCGCAGACCCGTTCGAAATCCTGCGGGTCGAGGCCGCCGGAATCGGAATCGACCAACACAACACGCCGGCCGACCAGCCCGGCGCTGCGTGAAATCTGCGAATAGGTGAGATGTTCGAAGGCGATGCTGTCGCCCGGCACGGTGAGCGCGGCAATGGCGGCCATCACCGCCGGGTGGGTGCCCAGCGTCGGCACGATGGTGTCGGGCGCGGGGCGAAAGTTATTGCGGGCGAGCCAAAGGCTGCCGGCTTCGTACCAGCGCTGGGGGAAGTCGCGCGTATAGCTGGCGATTTCGTAGGGGTGTTCCTGCGCCGTCTTCGTCAACAGATCGGCGATGGCGACGCCCTGGCCGGTGTCTGGCGCGGCAGTGGTGTCGAAACGCAGCTTGCCGGACGGCGGTTCGGTCAGCTTCGTGCTCTCGGCGTAGGACGAGAGCGTTATCGCATCCGCCGGCGCGCCGTCGGAATGGCGCTTCAGCACATAGGTGCCGCGGCCGACCTCGCCGCTGACCAGTCCTCGCTCGCGCAGCAATTGGTAGGCGCGGCCGACGGTGCCGACGGTCGCGCCGATGTCATAGGCGAGGTCGCGCTGCGGCGGCAGCTTGACGCCGGCGCCGAGCACACCGCGATCGATGTCCGCTTCGATGCGGTCGGCCAGGCGCTGGTAAAGCGGGCCGGTGCCGGTCGAAAGGTCGGGGAGCCAAGTTGTCATGGTGACAATTTTCTATATTGTATCAATATCAGAGTCAATACATATGGATTGCACCGCGATTGTCGCGGCAATTGTTACAATGGTGCTATGATGGCAAGTGCAATCGAGACAATTCATCGGAACCGGTCGGCTTCGGCGGGCTTTGGCAAGCAGCCTTCCGGCCTGTCGGGCTTCGTGCGCCGCATTGTTGTGGTGATTGTCACCGCGAGCAATCGACTTGCGGATGCGCTGGAGCGCCGTCGCAGCCGCCTTCAGCTGCTCGAGATGACCGACGACCAGCTCAAGGATATCGGCATCTCCCGCGCCGACGCCCATCGCGAAGGACTGCGCCCCTTTTTCGACTGACAGTCTTGGGGGAGTGAGCATGAGCGGGGAGAAGCGCCGGATAGCGTGGCAGGGCATAGTGGCCCGCCTGCAGCCTCGCCGGATATGGCAAGTGCCTAATTTTACCGTCGCCGCGGGGCCGGAGCTCGGCGGCGGCCGATGGTTCGGTCGAGGAAGGCGGCGGCGACCCCAAGCGCGACAAACAGAGCAGCGACGCCGAGCGTGCCCAAGACAACGCCAAAAATGCCGGTCATACGCACATCGAGGAACGGATAGGGCGCCTCGCCGGTGAAATGCGCGCGCGTCAGCGCATAGACAACGTACAGGACCGGGTAGATCAGCCAGACCGGAATATCCTCCCAGCGCGAGGTGCCTTCGGCGCCCGCGGTCAGCCACCACAGCACGAACAGCGCCGGCGCCACATAGTGCAGAAGCACGTTGCAAAGCAGGAACAGGCCGTGCGGCTGCCACAGTGGCGCCAGCACGACCGCATAGACGATGGTGACGACGCAGATGGCGACCGCCACGCCGGCGCGCAGCCGAGGCGAGGCGAAGCCCGGCGCCCAGGCGTAGCCGGTGGGCGTCAGCAGCGAGACATGCACCAGCACCACTGCGATGTTGGTCAGGATGGTGAAGAAGCTGAAATAGAAGACGATTGCGCCGACAAAGCCGCGCCCCGCCGCCATCGCGGCGGGAATGGTGATGAGGAATTGCAGGACGAGGCCGATGAGCCCCGCTGCCAGTCCGACGATTTGCAGAAACCGTGCCATCGACGCCGGCCGGGTCGATCAGGCCTTGGCGCCGCAGTCGCCGTTGCCGGTCTGCCAGCGGGCGATGTCGGAACCGATGCGGCCGCCGAGCGGCTCGGCCATCAGCGGGCCGAACACCTCGACGCGGTTGGAATTGCCGCGCGCCTGCACGACCAGCAGCGGCTTGCCGCCATAATGTTTGCCCGGCACCAGCAGGAACCGTGGCGTTCCGCCGAAATTGTTGAGCTCATTGGCCATCTGGTAGGACTTGAAGGCCGGGTCCTTCGAGGCGATCCAGCATTTGTGCGCGGCGATCGCCACCTGTTCCATGGCGCGCAGCGAAGCGCTCTTGCTGCCGCCGCTGGGGGCGGAATTGTAGGACTTCGACTGGCAAGCCACCAGAACCAGGCCTGCCAGGGCGACGAAGCCGAAACGGGCGGCCATCTTTGCTGCGTTCATCGTTTCGGCTTCCCCCAGTCGAGATGAAGTTTGATTGTCGTCGAAAGAGAAGATGGCCTGCTCAGGCGGCGATGCCGAGCGCGCCTTCGAACAAAGCGCGGCCATCATTGCCGCCATGCGCCGCCTCGATCAGGTTTTCGGGATGCGGCATCAGGCCAAGCACATTGCCCTTGGTCGAAATGATGCCGGCGATGTCGTTGATCGAGCCGTTCGGATTGGTGCCGTCGGCATAGCGGAACACGACCCGGCCTTCGCCCTCGATGCGCGCAAGCGTCTCTGCGTCGGCGAAATAGTTGCCGTCGTGATGTGCGACCGGGCAGCGGATGATCTGGTTCGGCTGGTAGCCCCGGGTAAAGGCGGTGTTGGCGTTGGCGACCTGGAGCTTCACTTCGCGGCAGACGAATTTCAGCGAGGCGTTACGCATCAAGGCACCGGGCAGGAGGCCCGCTTCGACCAGGATCTGGAAGCCGTTGCACACGCCCACCACCATGACGCCCTTGGCGGCCTTCTCGGCCACCGCCCGCATCACTGGCGAACGCGCCGCGATCGCCCCGCAGCGCAGATAGTCGCCGAAGGAGAAGCCGCCGGGAATGGCGATCAGGTCGACATCGGGGATTTCCGTATCGGTCTGCCAGACGGTGGCGGGCGCGGTGCCGGAAATCTTGGTCAACGCCGCGATCATGTCGCGATCGCGATTGAGGCCGGGCAGGAGGACGACGGCGGTTTTCACGTCAGGCGATCTCCACCGCGTAGTTTTCGATCACCGTGTTGGCCAGGAGCTTGTCACACATGGCCTTGAGCTCTGCTTGAGCCTTGGTTTTGTCGGTGCCGTCGATCTCGATGTCGAACACCTTGCCCTGGCGAACGGAACCTACGCCACCGAAGCCGAGGCCGCCGAGCGCATGTTCGATCGCCTTGCCCTGGGGGTCGAGCACGCCATTCTTCAGGGTTACGGTAACGCGGGCTTTCATCATGCTGTTCCTGCATCCATTCGCGGGGTCTACGAGCTTCGCTTCGAAGCACCCCGCGCGATAACACTATTAATGCGGCTTCGAGCCTTTCGGCGGCTCGGTCGAGGCGACCAGCACCGGGCCGGTCCGCTGCGGCTCGTTCTCGTTCATGATGCCGAGGCGGCGCGCCACTTCCTGGTAAGCTTCGACCAGCCCGCCCATGTCGCGGCGGAAACGGTCCTTGTCGAGCTTGTCCTGGGTGGCGACGTCCCACAGCCGGCACGAATCGGGCGAAATCTCGTCGGCGACGACGATGCGCATCATGTCGCCTTCGAACAGACGGCCGCACTCGATCTTGAAATCGACGAGCTGGATGCCGACGCCGAGGAACAGGCCGGAGAGGAAGTCGTTGACGCGGATGGCCAGTGCCATGATGTCATCGATTTCCTGCGGGCTTGCCCAGCCAAAGGCGGTGATGTGCTCTTCCGAAACCATCGGATCGTCGAGCGCGTCGGCCTTGTAGTAGAATTCGATGATCGAGCGCGGCAGCACGGTGCCTTCCTCGATGCCCAGGCGCTTGGCCAGCGAGCCGGCGGCGACATTGCGCACCACGACTTCGAGCGGGATGATCTCGACTTCCTTGATCAGCTGCTCGCGCATGTTGAGGCGGCGAATGAAGTGGGTCGGGATGCCCATCCGGTTCAGATGGTTGAAGATGTGCTCGGAAATGCGGTTGTTGAGCACGCCCTTGCCGTCGACCACTTCATGTTTCTTCTTGTTGAACGCGGTAGCGTCGTCCTTGAAGAACTGGATCAGTGTTCCCGGCTCAGGTCCTTCATAGAGGATCTTGGCCTTGCCTTCGTAAATGCGGCGGCGTGACTTCATTGGATTTTTTCTCTGGTTGGAAGGGCAAGCGGCAACGACCGGTCCCTTTCTTTCGCAACGCTTGGCGGCGCGGTGGTCTCAGTCGCGGTCTCTACCGCAATCGCGGGCTTTGCTCAATCGGCAAATCCGTTGAATCAACCGGTTTGACCACCGAAATGCCGCATTGCAGCATGCTATTTCGCATATTGACCGCGGGCCGCCCATTTGGTTTGAGGGATCGCGACAGGCACAATTGCCAGATGACTCGGTTTCCACCCGGAGGAATTGCCGCATGAGCAGCATGAAGGATCGCGAAGAAGGTTTCGAGCGCAAGTTCGCGCATGACGAGGAACTGCGCTTCAAGGCCAATGCGCGGCGCAACCGGGCGCTCGGCATTTGGGCCGCCGGGAAGCTGGGCAAAAGCGGCGCCGACGCCGAGGCCTATGCCAAGGAAGTGGTGGTTTCAGACATCGAGGAAGCCGGCGATCACGATGTCTTCCGCAAGATCCGCAAGGATTTCGACGCCGCCGGCGTCGAGCAGTCCGACCATCAGATTCGCCGCACCATGGACGAGCTGATGGCCGAGGCCATCGCCCAGATCAACAACACCTGATCGACGGCCGGTCGCGCCGACATGGCTGGACCAACGAACCGCCCGGTATTACCGGGCGGTTTTTCTTTGCCTTTTCCGTCATTTCCGGCTGAAACTGGATTCATTGTGAGAGGAATGAGCCAATGTCCCTGAAAGCACGTCTCGAAGCCGATGAAACGCTGTGCACGGCATGGTCGGGCGTGCCGGACGCGCTGACGGTGGAGATCGTTGCCCGGCAGGGTTTCGACGCTGTGACGCTGGACATGCAGCATGGCGGCCACAATGAGGACAGCGTGCTGCGCTCGATCGTACCGATCCAGGCGGTCAACAAACCGGCGCTGGTTCGCATTCCGGTCGGCCGCTTCGACATGGCCAGCCGCGCGCTTGATTTTGGCGCCGAGGCGGTGATCGCGCCAATGGTGAATTCGGTGGCCGACGCCAGGGCTTTTGCCGCGGCGATGAAATATCCGCCGCTCGGCGAACGCTCCTGGGGCCCGACCTACGCCTTGCCGCGCCACGGCAAGGGCACGCAGGCCGACTGGCTGAAGGAGAGCAACCAGCGCACGCTGGCCTTCGCCATGGTCGAGACGCGCGCCGCGCTGGCCGCGCTCGACGGCATCCTGGAAACACCCGGCATCGATGGCATCTTCGTCGGCCCGTCCGATTTCTCCATCGCCTGGAGCAACGGCGCCAAGGTCGATTCGACGCTGGAAGACATGATGGAGACCATCGCCTCGATCGCCGAACGCACCCGCAAGGCGGGCAAGCACGCCGCGATCTATGTCATCGATCCGGCCATTTCAGGCCGCGTTGTCAAGATGGGCTACCGGCTGCTGGCCATGGGCTCAGAACAGGCGCTGATCGGGCTCGGCACCAAGACGCTGCTGGCGAGCGTGAAGGAATCGATCGGTTAGGCTTCAGTCAGACTAATCCAACACGTCTATCACAACCGCGACAGGAAATGCGCGAAGGTCATCGAGCCTTCCGGCCAGGGGCCGTGGCCGGATTCGGAGTTGAGGTGGCCCGTGTCGCCGGCATCGATGAACAGCGATCCCCAAGCGCCGGCAAGGTCTTCGGCCACGTCGAAGTCGCAGAACGGGTCGTTGCGGCTGGCGATGACCATTGAGGGGAAGGGCAGCGGGTCGCGCGGATAGGGGCCGAAGGTCATCAGGTGCTTTGGCCTGATTTTCGGATTGGCGACATCCGGCGGGGCGACGAAGAAGCCGCCGGCGATCGGCTTGTCGCACAAGGGAAGCGCCTGGATGGCGGTTGCCACGCCCAGCGAATGCGCCACCAGCACCACCGGCTTGGTCGCCTCGTTGACGGCTTCGGCAACGCGGGCCGTCCAGTCCTCGCGTACCGGCTTCGACCACTCCGCTTGCTCGACACGGCGCGCGGTCGACAGTTTCGCCTCCCAGCGGCTCTGCCAATGATCGGGCCCCGAATTGGTGTAACCCGGCACGATGAGGATATCGGTGTCCTTTACTTTCATGGCTCGGATGTAGCGTTCCGCCTTTGCTGGCGCAACATGCCACTCGAATATTCGAATTGTGAACACCTTGTTCGATTTTTGCCGCCTTGTGTGAACAATGGGATTGTTCCATTTGGTAGGCGATGCAATCACCGCCGCATGCTTTCGGAGATAGGGATTTTGCGACTGACACGGCGTACAATGATGGGTGGCGTAGGGGTGATGGCCTTGGGGGCCATGACCAGCGCAGCCCGCCCGGAGAAGATGATGAGCGATCTGCCTTTTGCCGCTACCACGCCGATCAGTGTTGCCCGTGTCGGGTTGAAGACCCGCGACGCCGATGCGCTGGCCGCCTATTATCGTGCTGTTGTCGGCCTGGAAGAGCTGGCCCGCGACGGCGAGACGATCACGTTGGGCGCGGCCAACCGGCCGTTGCTGGTCTTGGAACGCGATGCGGCTGCCAAGCCGGACGATCCGCGCAGTGCCGGCCTGTTCCACACCGCCTTTCTTCTGCCAAGCCGTGCTGATCTCGGCCGCTGGATCAACCACGCCATCGAAAACAAGATCCAGGTTGAGGGCGCGTCCGACCATCTGGTCTCGGAGGCGGCCTATCTGACAGACCCGGAAGGCAACGGCATCGAGATCTATGCCGACCGCCCGCACGAAAGCTGGAAATGGGACGGCCCGAGCGTCGAGATGGCGACACTGCGCATGGATATTCCAGGCGTTGTCGGCTCGGTGCCGGCCGGCGATGCCGGCTGGAAGGGCGCGCCGGACAACACCGTTGTCGGCCATGTCCATCTGCGGGTCGGCGATCCGAACCAGGCCGAGGCCTGGTGGAACAAGGAATTCGGCTTCGACACCGTCAAGAAATACGGCACGCAGGCGGTGTTCCTGTCGTCGGGCGGGTATCATCACCATATCGGCGCCAACACCTGGCAGAGCGCCGGCGCCGGTAAGCGCGATGCCAGCCGTTCGGGTCTCGCCTGGGTCGAGATGCGCTCGGCTGAGGCCAAGACGCCGTCCGCCTATGAAGATCCGTGGGGAACCGTCATCCGCGCCGTGCCCGGCCAGCCTGGATAACAAACTGACTTTGCCGCCCTGATGGATCGTTCAGGAAGGATCCTGACACCCCCGAGCCTCGACCGATGCTAGACATTCACAGCCGAATCCGCGTCAGGCGGATTCGGCTGTTGGCATCAAGGAACTAAGGCTCATCCATGTTGAAGGTTATCGCCCGCGATTTCATCAAGCCTGAGGCACTCGAAATCGTGCAGCCGCTTTATGCCGAACTCGTCGAGAAGACGCGGCAGGAACCGCTTTGCATCTCCTACGATCTTTTTGTCGATCAGAAGGACCCGGGGCATTTCGTTTTCATCGAGGAGTGGCCAGACCGCGCCGCACTGGACGTCCACTGCCGCACCGAGCATTTCCGCCGGCTGGTGCCGCTGATCAATCAGCACCAGACCAGGGAGGGCACCGTCGTTTTGATGGACCGGTTCGTGCCCTGAGCGACGCTTAAGTGCCGATGGCGTTAGCAGCAAAGCCGGTCGACAGCCCATGGCTCCAATTGGCAAAGCCGCTGGCTTCGGCGCGTCGGGCGGCCGAGCTCCAATCATAATCGATCGCGCGCAGGGTGAACGACCATTTGCCGTTGAGGCGCGTGGCGATTGCATAGCGGGCATGCGGGCTGCCGGTCACGGTCAGGCCGGGAAAGGCCTGCACGCCGACGCTGCCCGGATTGAGGACGGTCAGGCGGTCCGAGACATGCACGATGCGCGGTGTGTGCGTATGGCCGCACAGCACGAGCTCGGCCGGCACATCGCCGAGTTTGCGTCGGATCTGGCCCTCGCTGGAGGGGAAGAAGTGGTTGCCGCCGTCTTCCTCCAGCAGGAAAACCTCGTCGTCCGCCGGGCTGCCGTGGCAGAGGAAAATCTCCGACGTCAGGCTCGTTGTCGCAGGCAGCGATGCGAGCCAATCGCGCGAAGCCTTGGTGAGGTGCCGGTATGCGAAGGCGTCAATCGTATCCATCTCGCCTGGCGGCATCTCGGCCAGCGCGCGATCATGGTTGCCGCGCACCGTCGGCCAATTCTCGGCGATCAGATATTGCGCCGTCTCTTCCGGCCATAGCGGACCGGACAAGCAGTCGCCCAGATTGACGATCAGGTCCGGCGAGGCCGTCTTGATCTCGGCATGCACCGCCTCCAGCGCCGGCAGGTTGCCGTGGATGTCGGAGATGACCGCCAGCCGCATGGATATGCTTATCCAAACACGCGCTTGAAGATGGTGTCGACATGCTTGGTGTGGTAGCCGAGATCGAATTTTTCGCGGATTTCCGCTTCGGACAGCGCCGCCGTCACTTCCTTGTCGGCAAGCAGTTCCTCAAGGAAATCAGCGCCCTGTTCCCAGACCTTCATAGCATTGCGCTGCACCAGCCGGTAGGCGTCCTCGCGGGAAACACCCGCCTGGGTGAGCGCGAGCAACACGCGCTGCGAATGCACCAGGCCGCGGAACTTGTTGAGGTTCCGGTCCATGTTTTCCGGGTAGACCAGCAGCTTGTCGATGACGCCGGTGAGCCTGGCCAGCGCGAAATCCAGCGTCACCGTGGCGTCCGGACCGATCATGCGCTCGACCGAGGAGTGAGAGATATCGCGCTCGTGCCACAGTGCCACGTTCTCCATCGCCGGCAGCACCATGCCGCGCACCAGGCGGGCAAGACCGGTGAGGTTTTCGGTCAGCACCGGATTGCGCTTGTGCGGCATCGCCGACGAGCCCTTCTGGCCGGGCGAAAAATACTCTTCCGCTTCCAGAACCTCTGTCCGCTGCAGATGACGGATCTCGGTCGCCAGCCGCTCCACCGAGGAAGCGATGACGCCGAGCGTGGCGAAGAACATGGCATGGCGGTCGCGCGGGATGACCTGCGTCGACACCGGCTCCGGCTTCAGGCCGAGCTTTTTGGCAACGTGTTCTTCGACATAGGGCTCGATGTTGGCGAAGGTGCCGATCGCGCCGGAAATGGCGCAGGTGGCGATGTCTTCGCGCGCATGGACGAGGCGCTCGCGGCAACGGCTGAATTCGGCATAGGCCTGCGCCAGCTTGACGCCGAAAGTGGTCGGCTCGGCATGGATGCCGTGGCTGCGGCCGATGGTGACGGTGTCCTTGTGCTCCAAGGCGCGGCGCTTCAGCGCCGCCAGCAACGCGTCGATGTCGGCGAGCAGGATGTCGCTGGCGCGGGTAAGCTGCACGGCAAGGCAGGTGTCGAGCACGTCCGACGAGGTCATGCCCTGGTGGATGAAGCGCGAGTCCGGCCCGACGAATTCGGCCAGATGGGTGAGGAAGGCGATGACGTCGTGCTTGGTGACGCGCTCGATCTCGTCGATCTTGTCGACATCGAACGTCGCGGCATTGCCCTTTTCCCAGATGGTCTTCGCCGCTTCCTTCGGGATGACGCCGAGTTCGGCCAGCGCATCGCAGGCATGTGCCTCGATTTCGAACCAGATGCGGAAGCGCGTCTCGGGCGACCAGATGGCGACCATTTCCGGCCGGGAATAACGTGGGATCATCGGTCCGTCCTGATGTCTGGGGAAAACTTACGCCGCGTCCTAACAGAGCACGGCAAAATGCTCAACGCGCCAGATGCTCCCGGATGCTCAATGTCGTTGCCGGACAAACCACAGTGCAGCAGCAAAGAGAGCGACAAAC
Organism: Mesorhizobium sp. 2RAF21; assembly: GCF_052115345.1. Taxonomy (NCBI): domain Bacteria; kingdom Pseudomonadati; phylum Pseudomonadota; class Alphaproteobacteria; order Hyphomicrobiales; family Phyllobacteriaceae; genus Mesorhizobium; species Mesorhizobium sp. 2RAF21. Next base: position 189,388 of record NZ_JBFRGM010000005.1, read on the forward strand.
CCGACCGGGAAATAGAGGCGGATGCCGAGCACGGCGAACTGATAAAGCGCGCCGGCGCTGGTGAAGGCGAACTGGAACAGCCAGCGCAGGCTGAGCGGCGGGCCATGCCATTCGGCGTAGTAGGAGCGATACTGCATCGCATAGAGCCCACCGGTGACCAGCACAGTCGCCGCAAACAGCGACACGAAGCCGGCCGCGAAAACCACGCTGCCGGGGCGGCCAAGCGAGACAAAGCGCGCGACGAACAGGCCAGTCGGAAAGGCAAGAGCGCCGCCGATGGCAAACAGCGACATGATCGCAACCACGGCAGCGGACGATTCCCAGCCTTGCAGGAAAAGATTGGTCCCGGCACTGACGGCCATCGCCGTCGCCCATGCCAACGCCCCGAAGAGTGCGATGCGCGGCGCGGGCAGGGCCAGGCGCAACCGCATCGCAATCGTGCCGCGCCCGTCGGGGCGTAAAGTCGTTGCCTGGGCGGCCGGGTCTGTCACAGCCGCCCGGTCACCGCCATCCAGCGATAATCCGGCCCTTCAAAGCCGTAGCCACGAACCCAGATCAGCACCGCATAGGCCGACAGGCTGTCGCCGCCATAAGTCTGCACCGCGCCGATGCCATAGCCGTTGGGACAGCCACGGCTCTTTGGGATCGATTTGTCCTCATGCAAAAGCTTGGTCTGGCCGCCTTCGCGGGCTTCGATGCGCAGCAGTCGGAAACCCTTGGTTTCGCCCTGGCTGGAACAGATGTCGTCGCCACTCAGGGTGAATTCGTCCAAGCGCACTTCCAGCGGCTCGTCGATCGCTGGAAACACCGGCCGCGGATTGACGACCATACGGTGCGGGTCGGCCGACAACTCGGTGACGGGATTGCCGCCAACGGTGAAGCCGGCATTGGCCTCGAGTTCCGCCTGTTTGACGATGGCTTCGCCCTGTTCGCGCGCCTTGTCGCGCACTGCCTGCAGCGTGGCCTTCTCGTCGTCGAGCCGTACGCGAATGGGTGTGCCGCTGACGAATGTGTCGGTCGCCGTGTCGATGTAATAGCGGTTTGCATAAGGGAAACCGGAACCGTCCTGCAGCCGTATTCCTCGAAGGCGAAGATGCCGCCGCCCTTGGCGAAACCGAGAATCTGCAGCCGCGCGACATCGCCTGCCCGTGCGACGACGGCGCCGGCCAGGACAAGGACAACTGTGAGTGCCAAACGCATCAGACGGTTCATCTTTTCTCCGGTGTCGGCTGGAACATACCGGTTCCTATCACAATCGTTTTAGCGCGTCGCATGGCGCGAAATGCATTTTGATGGATGCGGCCGGCCCGCTCTTTGCTAGTCTCGGCGTTCTTCACAAGGAGAACTGCCATGAGCGACACGAGCAAAATTCGCGAGCATATGGAAGTCGTCGGTGCGGACGGTACCCATGTCGGTACCGTCGACAAGGTTGAAGGAAAGCGCATCAAGCTTATCAAGACAGACAGCGGCCAGGGCTCCCACCGGGGGCATCATCACTACATCCCCTTGAGCCTTTTTGCCGAAATCCAGGACGGCAAGGTGTGGCTGTCGGCGAATTCGGATGTCGCCGTCATGTTCGAGGAAGAAAGATCCGATCCAACCTGATCGGGCTTCCAACGCCATTGTCATGGAACGGACGGGCTGGCGCCTCGTGTCAGCCCGGCAGGGCCGACCATACGGGAAACAGGTCGCCTTTCGCCGGCGTGGCGGCGAAGGCTGCTCGCGCGATCGCGCGCGCCATCGTCGCGCCGGCCGCCGCATAAAGGTCGATGGCTTCGACCGCCGACGGGGTTATGCCGCTCTTTCCCGTGCCCAGCCCGAAGACCAGATCTCCGTCGACCGGCGTGTGCGTCGGCCAGATGGCGCGGGCGAAGCCGTCATGCGCGGCGATCGCCAGGCGTTTGGCGGCCGCCTTGGTCAGCACGGCGTCGGTGGCGATGATCGCGATGGTGGTGTTGGCACCGACCGGATTGTCGCGGAATTTCAGGCGTATCTGCCTGGCATTCTCGGGCAGTGGCGAAGGATAGCCCAGTCCACCGAACTCGTTGCCGATCTCGAAGGGCGCTGCCCAGAAATGACGGCTGCGGCCGACGGTGACCGAGCCGGTCGGGTTGGCCGCGACCAGCGCGCCGATGGTGATGCCGTTGTCGAGCACGGTGGAAGCCGAGCCGAGCCCACCCTTGAGCCCGGAGGTCAGCGCGCCGATACCGGCGCCAGCGGTGCCGATCTCGAAGTCGTCGGACGCCGTGAGCGCCGCCTCATGTCCCAGTTCTCTGTATGGCGGGTAGCGGCCCCAACCCTTGTCGCCGCCATTGGCAAGATCGAACAGGATGGCCGCAGGCACGATCGGCACGCGGAACCCCGCGACCTCGAAGCCGATGCCGTTTTCCCGCAAGGCTGCCTGCACGCCCGACGCGGCGTCGAGCCCGAAGGCGGAGCCGCCCGACAGCACCAGCGCATGCACGGTTTCCACCGCATTGTGCGGCTCCAGAAGGTCGGTTTCACGCGTGCCCGGCGCGCCGCCCAGCACCTGGACGCCGGCAACCGCCGGTGTGTCGCACAGGATGGCGGTGACGCCCGATTTCAGCCTGGCGTCGCCGGCATTACCGACCCGCAGGCCGGCGACATCGGTGATCAGATTGCGCGGGCCGGTGCGAAACATCATTGTCCCTCGAGAGGCACGAAGCGCGTTCCGTCGAAGCGGAAGGCGCGATAGGGGTTCTTGGCAAGGTCACCCTTGGCATCGAAGCGGATAATGCCGGTGGCGGTCGTGAAGTCGCGGTCGGCAAGGGTTTCGATCAGCGGCTTGCCGGCGGCCTCCTTCTTGGCCTGGCCGGCGATCTCGACCGCGACAAAGGCCGGCAGCGCATAGCCTTCGGGCAGCACTTTGGCGGCGCTGAACAGATCGAGCGTTTTCTTGTCCGCGACATCCGCCCATTCGGGCATGGCGATCATCAGCGTGCCTTGCGTGTAAGGCACGTCGCTCGCCGCGCGCAGGGCTTCGCCGCCGGCAAATGCCATGTCGGCGCCGAGCTTGGCGGCATCGCGCGCCATGACGGCCAGATCGCGGCCGTCGCCGCCGACGAAGACGCTGGTGGCGCCGGCCTTGCGCAAGCGGCCGACTAGCCCGACCTGGTTGTCCATTTCTGGGCGGAACGTGTCGGTGAAGACCGGCTTGAGCGCCGCCTGCTCGACGGTGGCCCGCATCGCTTCGGCAAGTTCGCGGCCGTAGATAGTGCCGTCGTCGACGACGGCGAAAGGCTGGTCGCGCCACAGCCGGGACAGGACCCTGCCGGCTGCGTCGCGTTCGGCGTCGCCGCGCGGCCCGAGCCGGAACACCGGCCAGCCAGTCTTGGCGCGCCGGTCGGTCAGGCTGTCGGTGCGCACGCCGGGGGTGATCACCGCGATGCCCGCCTGTTTGAGGATGGGCATCGCTGCCTCGATTGCCTCGGTGCACAGGAAGCCGACGACGATATCGACCTTTTCGGCAGCGAATTGCGCGGCTGCCGCGGCACCGCCCGCCGCCGTGCAGGTGTCGTCGACAACGCTGATCGCGGCGCCGTTCGCGCCGGCGCCGAGCCTTGCGCCATATTCGATCTGCCGGCCAAGGACAGCCGACGGACCCGACAGCGGTGCCGCGACGCCAATGGTCAGCGTCGTGGCGGCTGCCGGATCGAGGAGGAAAAACCCGCCAAGCAGGCTAAGGATTGCGGACGCCAGTCGCATGCGAATGAAACGTGTCTCCCTGCAGGCTTCGGCCCAGACCTAAAGGCTGCACCGTCTTGGTGCAACAAGCCTGTCGAATCTTGGTACAGCAAGGCAGTTTCGATGAGCCGCATCAACCACTTCGCTTGTGATGCACAAGATACCGCCATATATAGCGGGAGGGGTTTGGTGTCTGGAAAATCGCCCGTGCTGAAGAAGAATGATGTCGAGCCGCAGGCCTATCGCGACGCGATGAGCCGTTTCGCCGGTCATGTCCACATTGTCACCACCGACGGTCCGTCGGGCAGACGTGGCGCGACGGTGACCGCGACCTGTTCGGTTTCGGATACGCCGCCGATGATACTGGTGTGCCTCAATCGCTCCAATCCCCGCAACGAACCCTTTGTCAGCAATGGCAATTTCGCGTTGAACACGCTGGCCGCCACGCACCGGGGGCTGGCCGACGGCTTTTCCGGCCTTACTCATCTCGCGCCCGACGAACGCTTCGGACTGGCCGAATGGGACACCATCGCCACCGGCGCGCCGACGCTGGTCGGAGCGCTCGCCGTTTTCGACTGCGAGCTGACCGACATCAAGGATCTCGCCAGCCATCGTGTGCTTTTTGGCAAGGTGACAGGCCTGCGCATCGGCGATAATTTGAAGCCGCTGATCTACCATGATCGCGGCTACCGCATTCTGCAGGACTAGGGTCCTGATTCTGGGATGCGGGTACGCACGGAGACAGAATGACCGAGCTGAAACCGCGCCCCGCGCCGGGAACGATCGACGAAACGCTCGATCTCCTGACCGGCGCGGATTACGTGGCCGACCGCTCGCTGGCGACGGTGCTGTTCCTGTCGTTGCGCATGAAACGGCCGCTGTTCCTTGAAGGCGAGGCCGGCGTCGGCAAGACCGAGATCGCCAAGGTTCTGGCATCCGCGCTTGGTCGGCGGCTGATCCGCCTGCAATGTTATGAGGGGCTGGACGTTTCCTCGGCGGTCTATGAGTGGAACTATGCCGCGCAGATGATCGAGATCCGCATGGAAGAGGCGGCCGGCAAGGTCGAGCGCTCGACCATGGAGCGCAACGTCTTTTCCGAAAAATATCTGATCCGCCGCCCGGTGCTCGACGCGCTGACCGGCAAGGAAGGTGCGGCGCCCGTCTTCCTGATCGACGAACTCGACCGCACCGACGAGGCGTTCGAAGCCTTTCTTCTGGAAATCCTCTCTGACTTCCAGGTGACGGTGCCCGAGCTTGGCACGATCAAGGCGGAGGAACCGCCGATCGTCATCATCACCACCAATCGCACCCGCGAAATCCATGACGCGCTGAAGCGCCGCTGCCTTTATCACTGGGTCGATTATCCGAACGCGGCGCGCGAATTGGAGATCGTGCGGCGTAAGGTGCCCGACGCCAACAGGCGGCTGTCGGCCGAAGTCGTCGCTTTCATCCAGAAGCTGCGGCAGATCGAATTGTTCAAGGCGCCGGGCGTGGCGGAAACCATCGACTGGGCCGGCGCATTGGCGGAATTGGACAAGGTCGCGCTCGACCCCGAAACCGTGTCTGATACGATCGGCGTGTTGTTGAAATACCAGGACGACATCGCCCGGATCGAGCAGGGCGAGGGCCGGCGCATCCTCAAGGAGGTCCAGGCGGAACTGGCCTCGGCGGCGGAGTAGCATGAGATGAAAGGCAGCCAGCCGGAGGGCCGGATCGCCGACAACATCGTCTTTTTCGCGCGTGCCCTGCGCAAGGCCGGCATGCGGGTCGGCCCGGCCTCGGTCAAGGACGCCATCGAGGCGGTGCTGACCGCCGGCATCGGCGGCCGCGACGATTTCTACTGGACGCTGCACGCCGTGCTCGTCACCCGCCATGAGGACCACGCCACTTTCGACGAGGCGTTTCGCCTCTACTGGAAGTCGCGCGAGCTGGTCGAGAAGCTGCTCGCCATGTTCTCGCCGGTGGCGGTCGACAATGCCGAGCGCCGCAAGCCGCGCGCGGCGGAAAACCGGGTCAGCCAGGCGATGTTCGAAGGCCGGCAGGATGGCCGGCCGCCGCGGGAAATACCCGAAATAGAGATCGACGCGCGTTTCACCGTGTCCGGCAGCGAAGTGTTGCGCGGCAAGGATTTCGCGCAGATGAACGCCGACGAGCTCACCGACGCGCGCAAGGCGATTTCGGAATTGCGATTGCCGTTCGATACGGTCGCGACGCGGCGCTTCAAGGCCGATGGTTCCGGCCGCCGCATCGATCCGCGCGCCATGATGCGCATGGCGGCGCGCACGGGCGGAGAGCTGATCCTGCCGAAATTCCGTTCGCCGCGCGAAATCCATCCGCCGCTGGTGGTGCTGGCCGACATTTCCGGCTCGATGAGCCAGTACACGCGGATTTTCCTGCACTTCCTGCACGCGCTGACCGAGAAACGGCGGCGTGTCCATGCATTCGTCTTCGGCACCCGATTGACCAACCTGACCCGCCAGATGCGCCATCGCGACCCGGACGCGGCGCTGGCCGATGCCTCTGCCGTCGTCAAGGACTGGTCAGGCGGCACCCGCATCGGCGAGACGTTAGGTGAGTTCAACCGGCTGTGGTCGCGCCGCGTGCTGGGGCAGGGCGCCGTGGTGCTGCTGATCACCGACGGGCTGGAGCGCGACCATATCGAGGGTCTCGCGCAGGAGATGGAGCGGCTGCACAAATCCTGCCGGCGGCTGATCTGGCTCAATCCGCTGCTGCGCTTCGACGGTTTCGAGGCGCGGGCGCGCGGCGTCAAGGCGATGCTGCCGCATGTCGATGAGTTTCGCCCGGTGCACAATCTCGAAGCGCTGGCCGATCTCTGCGCCTCGTTGGCGCGGGGCTCCGCTCGCGACGTCGATCCGCGCCGCTGGCTCGACATTGGCGCGGCCAGGGCAGCGTAGCCATATGTCTGGAGGAGGGCCCATGGAAAACAGCGCCTATCTCGACGAAGCCCGCGATCCTTTGATCATCGCGGAAGACTGGATGAAGAACGGCAAGGATGTCGCCATCGCCACCGTGGTGGAAACCTGGGGGTCGGCGCCGCGTCAGGCCGGCAGCCATCTGGTGATCGACGCCGGGGGCAATTTCCACGGGTCGGTTTCCGGCGGCTGCGTGGAAGGCGCCGTGGTGGCCGAGGCGCTCGACGTCATCGGCTCGGGCAAGGCGAAGATGCTGGAATTCGGCGTCGCCGACGAAACCGCCTGGAACGTGGGGCTGTCCTGCGGCGGCCGCATCAAGGTTTATGTGGAACGACTGGGGTAGAACGACGTGAAAACGATCTGCAACGCGCGATTTTCGCCTCGCCATGAAGCTTTTTGAAATCGGCACATCACGATGGACCCCTATGCCCTCAAGACACTGAACGCCGAACGCCGCGCACGTCGTGCAGCCGTGCTGGTCACCGATCTCGGCGACGGCCGCGACCGCGTCGTGCGCGAGGGCGATAAGGTGGCGGGCGAACTGGGCGCCGCCATCGAGACTGCCTTCCGGACCGGCCGTTCCAAGGCGGTCGAGGCCGAAGGGCGTCCCTTTTTCCTCAACGCGCATCTGCCGCAACCGCGCCTGGTGGTGATCGGCGCCGTGCATATCAGCCAGGCACTGGCGCCGATGGCCAGGATTGCCGGTTACCCGGTCGAGATTATCGACCCGCGCACCGCCTTTGCCACGGCCGACCGCTTTCCCGACATGCCGCTGCACGCCGAATGGCCACAGGATGTCTTGGCGCGCCAGCCGCTCGACGGCTACACCGCGCTCGCCGCCGTCACCCATGATCCGAAGATCGACGATTTCGCGCTGAAGGCGGCGCTCGATGCGCGCTGCTTCTATGTCGGTGCGCTGGGCAGTCGCAAGACGCACGCCAAGCGGGTCGAGCGGCTGCTGGCGCTGGGTGCGAGCGCCGACGATGTCGCGCGCATCCACTCGCCGATCGGCGTCGACATCGGCGCGGCGAACCCCGCCGAGATCGCTGTTGCCGTTCTGGCCGAGGTGATCGGCGCTTTCCGCTCGCGCGGGCTGGCGCGCCGGGGCGAAGCGGCGTGAAATTCGGTCCGGTTCCGATCGATCAGGCTGAAGGCGCGATCCTGGCCCACGCGACGAATGCCGGCGAGCGGCGTTTTCGCAAGGCGCACCGGCTCGAAGCGGCCGATATCGCCGCGCTGCAGGCGGCGGGTGTCACCGAAGTTGTGGCGGCGGTGCTCGGGGCCCGCGACCTTGGCGAGGATGCCGCCGCCGGGGCGATCGCGCGGGCGATGCGCCATCGCGACATCGAGGCGAAGGCGGCGACCACGGGTCGCGTCAATCTGCATGCGTTGGCGGCCGGCGTGTTCACCGTCGATGCGGCGATGATCGACGCAATCAATGCCGTCGATCCCGCTATCACCATCGCGACATTGGCCCACCATGCCCCGGTCGAGAGCGGCCAGATGGTGGCGACAGTGAAGATCATTCCCTTCGCGGTCGACCGCGCTCTTGTCGACGCGGTACTGGCCATCTGCGCCGGCGGCGAGGTTTTCGCGGTCAACGCCTATCGGGCGATCCGGCTCGGCGTCGTGCAGACGGTGCTGCCGGGGGTGAAACCCAGCGTGCTCGACAAGACCATGCGTGTCACCGAGGCGCGGCTGGCGCGTTCCGGCAGCCGGGTGACCACCGAGCGTCGCGTGCCGCATCAAGCGGAAGCGGTGGCCGAGGCCGCCGGTGCATTGGCCAGGGACAACGACATGGTGGTCATCTTCGGCGCTTCGGCGATGTCCGATTTCGCCGACGTCGTGCCGGCGGCGATCGAACGGGCCGGCGGCCGCGTCGAACGCGCCGGCATGCCGGTCGATCCAGGCAATCTGCTGGTACTTGGCCGGCTGAACGGCAAGCGAATCGTCGGCGCGCCGGGGTGTGCCCGCAGTCCCAAGGAAAACGGGTTCGACTGGGTACTCGACCGGCTGATTGCCGGGCTCGAAGTGACAGGACGCGACATCGCCGGCATGGGCGTCGGTGGACTGCTGATGGAAATTCCGAGCCGGCCGGAGCCGCGCGAACGTCCACCGGCGCATGCGGGCGAAAGGGTTCATGCCGTTCTCCTGGCCGCCGGTCGCTCGAGCCGCATGGGTGGACCCAACAAGCTGATGGCGCTGTTCGACGGCAAGCCGCTGGTGCGCCGCACCGCCGAACGCGTACTTGCCTCGAAGGCCGTCGGCACGGTCGTGGTCTCCGGCCATCAGCGCGACCGAGTGCGCGCTGCGCTCGCCGGGCTCGACCTTGCCTTTACCGACAACCCCGACTTCGCCGACGGCCTGTCGACCTCGCTGAAGGCGGGCATTGCGGCGCTGCCGGCCAGTGCCGCCGGCGCGTTGATCGTGCTGGGGGATATGCCGGGCGTCGCCTCCGCCGATCTCGATCGGCTGATCGAGGCCTTCGCGGGTTCCGGCGGCAAGGCGGTGGTGCGCGCCTCGCATGACGGCCGGCGCGGCAACCCGGTGCTTTTGCCGCGTTCGCTGTTTGCCGCCGTTGCCCATCTCGAAGGCGATACCGGTGCCCGCCATCTCGTCGAGACGGAGGGGGTGGAGGTGATCGACGTCGAGATCGGCGCCGGCGCCTCGGTCGATGTCGACACGCGCGAGGCACTGGAAGGCGCCGGCGGCGTGTTGCAGGATTGACAAGCAGCCGCCGAAAGCCGCAACGCTCTCCCATGATCTTTGCTGTTTCTTCCGCCGCGCCGCGCCTCGCGCGCCGCTTCCGTCTTTCGCTGATCCTCCTTTTGTCGCTGGCGCCCGCCGCGGCATTGGCCGATGCGCAGACGCTGAAGCCGCTCAAGGACGAGCTGTTCGCCTATCCGGGCATCCTGTCGGCCGAAAAGGGCGATATCTATCGCGTGGTCGACTATCGCGAGATGCGCGACATCAACGCGCGCGACACGGTGCCGGAACGGCGCGTGAAACCGCAATATACCTCGACCGGCGTGCGCGGCGTGCAGCAGGATCTGGCGCTGACGACCGACGTCGGCATCATCCGCCATGTCGCCGTCGGCAAGACCGAGGGCGCCGCCATCATCGTGCTTTACCTGCACGGGCAGGGCGGCAGCCGCAAGCAAGGGGTGGACGACTTCACCTTCGGCGGCAATTTCAACCGCATCAAGAACCTGATGGCCGACAATGGCGGTCTTTACCTGTCGCCCGACTTCAGCGATTTCGGCGACAAGGGCGCCGCGCAGGTGGCGGCATTGATCGGCCATTATGCCGAGCGGTCGCCCGGTGCGAAGATCTTCGTCGCCTGCGGTTCGATGGGCGGCGCACTATGCTGGAAACTCGCCGGCCGCGCCGATACCGGCAACCGCATCGACGGCCTGCTTTTGCTGGGTTCGTTGTGGGACGACAGCTTCTTTGCAAGCCCTGCCTTCAAGCGGCGCGTGCCGGTGTTTTTCGGCCAGGGCAGCAAGGACCCCGTTTTCCCCATCGAGAACCAGGAAGCCTTCTTCCGGTCTATTCTTGCCAAGTCAAAGGCTTACCCGACGCGTTTTGTGCGCTTCGAGACCGGCACGCATGGCACGCCGATCCGCATGACCGACTGGCGCGAAACGCTGAACTGGATGCTGTCGCGCAAATAAGGAGCCGGACGGCTCGACCGAGGCGGCTCTGAACGATCGATGGTTTTTGCTCAGGGCGCGGTGTTGTAGTCCAGCACGGTCTGCGGGTTGATCTCGCCGTCATAAGACGCGTCGACGTCATATTGCACGAGGCCGAAGACGCCGTTGCGGAACAGATAGGTGCCGGTCGAGGAAGCATCGCCGACGCCGCGCCACTTGTCGTGCGACACGATCGTGTGGGCGTTCTCGTCATAGTCGGCGTTGATCAACTGATCCGTCGTGCGGAGGCCGGTGATGCCGATATGCTCGACCTTGCCTTCGGTGTCGCCGTTCTCGTAGCGGATATCGAGTTCGGGCACGGCGAATTGCAGCTGGCTCACGCTCTGCCCGTCTTCAGAGACATAATAGACCGAGCTTTCGTTGTAGGCGGCCATCGAACAGAAGAAGCGGAACAACCGCACGGTCTTGTCCGGTTCGCTGTCGCTGGGCTTGTAGGTGATGGTGTGGTCGCTTGGTTCGCCGGTTTTCGCACCACCGCCAGGGGCTTCGGGATCGCATTGATCGCCATAGGAGGCGAGGAAGGCCTTTTTCGCCTTTTCCAGCACCGCGTCCTGTTTCGGCAGCGCCGGTCCTTCGCCGCAGCTGTCGGGCAGTGCGTTCTGGAGCTCTTTGTCGGACAGTTTCAGCGCGCCCTTCTCGATGCGGATCGGGCTGAAGGGCGGCGATTGAATCTGCGCGTTGACCTGGCGCAGCGTGTAGCAGCCGGCAAACACCTTGCCGTTGCCGGATTTGTCGACGGCGCGGATGGCGACGGGCAAGGTGTAGAAAATGCTGCCGGCCGCCCCCTCGCTTGCAGGCATACCGGTCGTCACCTCGACAGCCTCGGTGCTTTCATACCCCTTGGCGAAGGCGTCGAAATCCTTGGCGGGCTTGGTCTCGCCGAAATAGTCCCAGGCGCGCGCATATTCATGGCGGTTGATTGCATTGTAGAGCGAGCGCACCACATTGGCGGCGTCTGAACGATCGTCGAGATAGGGCGGCTCGGCGGCCATCGCGGCCTGACTGAGCGTTGCGAGGCCAAGGACTGCCGTCGCGGCGAAAAGGGGGCTTTTCATCGGGAATCTCCAGTCGACAGGGGCAGCATCCACATCGATTGAGGCAGGCGCGTGACGCCTGCGCGACACTTGAAGAATCGTGCGCGAAAGCGCTAGCTCTTTTAGCGGTCAAGAACGGAGCGGCCTATGGCGATATCCATGTACGATGCCTCGATTGCGGTGTTTTCAGCCAGGCTGAAGGCACTTGCCGGCGTGCTCAATGCCGCCGAGCAGAACGCTGTCGACCGCAAGATCGACCCGGACGTGTTCTTGCTCGCGCGCCTTGCGCCGGACATGTATCCGCTGACCCGCCAAGTGCAGATCGCGACGGATCACGCCAAGGGCGCGAGTTCCAGGCTGGCCGGGCGCGAGGCGCCGCGTTTCGAGGACGACGAGCAGAGCTTCGACGACCTGCACGCCCGCATCGGCCGCACGACCGATTACCTGGCGACTTTCTCGGCGCAGGACCTCGACGGGTCGGAGGAGAAGAATATCGAAATGAAGCTGGGTGGAAGGCAGATCGCCATGCCGGGCCTGCAATATCTGCTGCATTTCGCCATGCCCAACTTCTATTTCCACGTCACCACCGCCTACGACATCCTGCGTCACAACGGCGTGCCGCTGGGCAAGGTGACTTTCATCAGTGGCGGGCAGCGATCCTGAGGCCGACAGCCGGAATACCGGCTGCCGCATATTGGCTGACGGTGGTCAGCGAAGTGCCGGGCGGCGTGCGATGCGCGGAAAGTCGATCGGCCTGATACCGGTCTCGGCGCGATCGGTACGGCTCATCGCATAGATAAGCGCCAGCGATGCGCTGTAGCGCACCTGTTCCTGCGGCCGCGGGCGGGCGAACATCTCGGTGAAGAACCCCATGGTTCTCGGCTCCGGTTGGTCCTCCCGTCTCCTCATATAGGTGATTCATGACCGTTGTTGCAGTGCAGCATGGCCACGGAACGCTGTTTTATGTTGCATTGCACAATATGTCGCAGCGAGGAGGATAATCGGCGCGATGATGGGCTAGGATCGCCAGCGTTAAGCAACGCCAAAAAAACCCTTGCCGAAGGCATGCATTCTTAACTGGCCGGATGTATCGTCCGTGCAAAGCCCGGTTGGGCACGCATTGCTGGGAGGCTGACATCGCAACCGGGGCCAAGCGAGATTTCGCTTCGTTGCTCGACGATTTGTTCGTCGCCTCCGGCGAGGCGGAGGACGTCGCCGCGAAGCCGACCATTCCATTCGACTATCTGTCCGTTGTCGACGAGCTGCACTCCGGTCGCATCAAAGTGGCCGGCGAGGCCGCCGCCGCCGAATATCGCGAGAGCGGAGCCGATCTGGCGGCCGAGTTCGCGGCCTTGCTCGACCAGGCGCGGATCGCACTGGCCAACGAGCATCCCGAGCCGCAGGAAGTGCTGCCGCCGATCGACCCCGAGGCGATCGCCACCGAACTCGGCCTCGGCCGTGTCGCCAAGGCCGCCGACCTTGCCCGCCTGCGCCGCGAATTCGCCTTCGCCAATCATCCCGACCGGGTGGCGCCGCATCTGAGGCAACGGGCCATGATCCGCATGCAGGTGGCGAACATGCTGATCGACGACGCCCGGCAGAAGGCGCTGGCGGCGACACGCCGCCGCTAGTCCGTTCTTGCGCAAGGGTGGCGGCATGCGGGGCTTGGCCTCGACGTTTGCACCGCTTATGCTGGGTTTCCTCCCGCGCGCCTGCGCAACCAAGACCTTTCCCGATACGCTTCCTGGAGCCGATCATGCAAAAGCGCCGTCTCGGCCGGACCGATCTTCTTGTTTCGCAGATATGCCTCGGCTCGATGACCTGGGGACAGCAGAATACGGAGACGGAAGGGCACGCGCAGATGGATCTGGCCTTCGCGCGCGGCGTCAACTTCATCGATACGGCGGAGCTTTACCCGATCCCGCCAAAGGCGGAGACGCAGGGGCGCACCGAGACGATCATCGGCAATTGGATGAAGGCGCGTGGCAATCGCGACCGTGTGCTGTTGGCCACCAAGGTTGTCGGCCGCACCGCCAGCGACTGGTTTCGCGGCGGACGTCCTTCAAAACTCGTACGCGCCGACATTTTCGACGCCATCGACAAATCGCTCGCCAAGCTCGGCACCGACTATGTCGATCTCTACCAGATTCACTGGCCGGAACGCGATGTGCCCTGGGGTGCCAATCCGACCCGCGTTGGCGGCACGCCGCCACGTGCCGATTCCACCAGTGGCGACGAGACCCCGATCGTCGAGACGCTTGCCGTCTTTGACGAACTGGTGAAGGCCGGCAAGATCCGCCATTTCGGCCTGTCCAACGAGAGTTCCTGGGGGCTGATGCGTTTCATCACCGAGAGCGAAAAGGGGATAGGGCCTCGCGCCGTTTCCCTGCAGAACGCCTACAATCTCGTCAACCGCACCTTCGAGGTCAATCTCGCCGAAGCCTGTGCCCGCGAGGACGTGTCGCTGCTTGCCTATTCGCCGCTGGGGCAAGGCTATCTCACCGGCAAATACGACCATGGCGCGCGGCCGGCGGGTTCGCGCTCGCAGCTGTTCAACCGCGGCCAGCGCTATGAAACGCCGAACGCCGCCGAGGTGCTGCTCGAATACAGCGAGCTGGCGCGTTCTTTCGGCATGGAGCCGGCGCTGTTTGCCGGTGCCTATGTGGCGAGCCGGCCCTTCGTGGCGTCGAGCATCATCGGCGCCACCAGCCTGCCTCAGCTCGAGATCGCGCTTGCCGCCGCAGCCGTCGTGTGGACCGAGGACATGCAGTAGGCGGTCGATGCCGTGCATCAGCGGGTCGGCAATCCCTGTCCCTAGCCCGGTGGCCACGCGTGCTGCATCTAGGCACGGTCACAAACAGAGAGGACAGCATGGATTTTCCGATCGAGGCCGTGCGCGACGCGTTTCCGGCACTTTCCCTGACCGACAAGGGCCGCCGTCGCATCTATCTCGACAACCCGGCCGGAACCCAGGTGCCGAAATCCGTGGCGGATGCGGTGTCGCGTTGCCTTGTCGAAACCAACGCCAATCTCGGCGGCTTCTTCGAGACGACGCTGGCCGCCCAGAAGGTGGTGGATGATGCCCATGCCGCCATGGCCGATTTCGTAGGTGCTGCTTCGCCCGAGGAAATCATCATCGGCGCCAATATGACGACGCTGACCTACCATATGTCGCGCACGCTCGGCCGCGATTTCAAGCCCGGCGATGAGATCATCCTCACCCGCATGGACCACGAGGGCAACGTCTCGCCCTGGCTGCAACTGGCGGAAGACCGCGGCCTTGTCGTGCGCTGGCTGCCCTTCGACCAGCAGAGCTGGCAGGTCGAGGGAGCGGCCCTTGCAGCGCTTCTGAACGATCGCACGCGGCTGGTGGCGCTGAACTATGCCTCCAACCTCACCGGCTCGATCAACCGGGTGAAGGAACTGACGCGCATCGCCAAGCAGGCCGGCGCGCTGGTCTATGTCGATGCCGTGCAGTTCGCGCCGCATGGGCTTGTCGACGTCGCCGAAATCGGTTGCGATTTCCTGGCCTGCTCGGCCTACAAGTTCTTCGGCCCGCATATGGGCATCTTGTGGGGCAAGCGTTCGGTGATCGACGCACTGCAGCCTTATAAGTGCCGCTGCTCTTCAAACGGCCTGCCGGAGCGGTTCGAACTCGGAACGCCGCAGATCGAGCTGATGGCCGGCCTGACCGCCGCCGTCGGATATTTCGAAAAGCTGGGTGAGGCGACCGGCGAACACGGCACGCGGCGCCAGAAGATCGCCGCCGCCTTCAAGGCGGCCATTGCCTATGAGAACGTGCTGGCGCCGCGGCTGATCGACGGGCTTTCCGCCATAAAGGGTCTGACCATCCACGGCATCACCGAGCCTGCGCGGGTGAATGAGCGCGTGCCGACCGTTTCCTTCACGGTGGAAGGCATCGCGCCGGAAAGCATCGCCAGGCAAATGAACGCCGAAGGCATTTTCCTGTGGTCGGGCCACAACTACGCGTGGGAGATTGTCCACCAGCTCGGCATCCCGGCGGAGGAGGGTGTCGTGCGCATCGGCATCGCGCATTACAACACCGCCGCCGAGATCGACGAGACGCTGGAAAGCGCTGCCCGCATCATCGCCATGTTGCGGCAGCAGCGCTAACCTTCGCCATGGGCGGTTATCTTGCCGGGCGGTGGCTGTCGCCGAAGCCGGTGAGGAAGGCTGTCAGATTGGCACCGAGCGCGTCGCAGAGATAGCCTCCCTCCTGCACGATCACGGTCGGCAGGCCGAGCTTGCCGATCGCTTCGCCGATGCGCGCGAAGCCGGGTGTCGACACCGACAGTCCGCCGAATGGATCGCCCTCGAATGCGTCGAGGCCGAGCGCGACGACGAGCGCGTCCGGCGCGAAACCGCGGATGCGCCGGAACGCCGTGTTAAGCGTATCCAGAAACGCCTCGTCGCCCGATTTGCGCGGCAGTGGCAGGTTGAAATTATAGCCTAGCCCCGGACCTTCGCCGCGTTCGTCGGCGTGGCCCCAGAAGAAGGGGTAGAAGCGCACCGGGTCGGCATGGATCGAAACGGTCAGCACGTCCGGACGGGCATAGAAGATGCCTTGCGTGCCGTTGCCGTGGTGCAGATCGACATCGAGGATCGCCACGCGCGCCGCATCCCGGCGCAGCACCTGGGCGGCCACGGCCGAATTGTTGATAAAGCAGAAACCGCCGGCGACGTCGGCGAAGGCGTGATGGCCGGGCGGACGGCAAAGCGCATAGGCGGCGAGCTCGCCCGACAGGACGGCCTCGGCCGCCTCGACGGCGCTCCACGCGCTCCACAAGGCGCTGTCCCAGGTCTCGGCCGAGATCGGGCAGGCTGTGTCGGCCATGTGGTAGCCGGCCTGTCCGACCGCCGAGGCCGGATAGGAGCCGCCACGCGCGATGGGATGGATGTTGGGGATGACTTCGGCGGAAGCGCCCTCGATGCGCTGCCAGCGTTCGAAAATATGTTCGAGGAAATCGAGATATTCCGGCGTGTGCACCGCCGCCACCGGTCCAAGGCCATGGTTGCGCGGCCGCTCGATCGAACAGCCGGCGGCAATCGCGCCCGACTTCAGCCTTTCGACACGCTCCGGCTGTTCCGGATTTGGTTGTGGTGCGCCGCTGGACAGGAAGGCCTTGGGGGCGTGGCGTTTCTGCTCTGCGGCATAAAAGGCTTTCATCGCTCGTCCCCCAAATCCCCGGCTTCGGCGAAGGCGAAGAACGCATCGCCGATGATCCTGTGTACCTGATCGTCGTCCTGATGGGCGATGCCGATGCGCTCGTAGAACCGTTGCGCGCCGATATTGCCGGTGTCGACCGCCAGTTCCAGATAGACGCCACCCTCCTGCTTAACGAGCCGCGCCAGCTGCCGCAGCAGCTTTTCGCCGACCTTCATGCCGCGAAAATCCTTGCCGACAAAAAGGTCCTGAACAAAGGCGCCTGGCCGGCCTCTCCACGTGGAATAAATGGGGAAATACAGGCAGATGCCGGCGAATTCTGAATCAATTTCTGCGATCAGCACCTGGAAATGCGGCTTGGAGCCGAAACCGTCGCGGCGGATATCTTCCGGTGTCGATCGCATCTTGGGCAGCTCGCCGACCGTCTCGGCGATGCCGAGCAGCGCCGCATGGATGTTCTCAGCATCCTCGACCCGGCCGGGACGGATATGCACCCGGACATGCTTTGCGTCTTTGGTGGTCATCGCTAGAACGCCACCCGGTCACCGCCCTTGAGCGACAGCATCTGGCGCGCTTCGGCGGGGGTGGCCACTTCCAGCGACAGGCCCTCCAGGATGGCCCGGACGCGTTTGACCTGATCGGCATTGGATTTGGCCAGCGCGCGCCCGTCGTAAAGACTGTCCTCCAGCCCGACGCGGACATTGCCGCCCATCGCGGCCGCCATCGAAATCAGGGGCATCTGCTGGCGCCCGGCGGCCAGTACGGAGAATTTGTAGTCGCCGCCGAACAGTTTGTCGGCGATCCGCTTCATGTGAAGAAGGTTTTCCGGATCGGCGCCGATGCCACCGAGGATACCCAGCACGAACTGGATGAAGAGCGGACCCTGCACCAGCCCGCGATCGCGGAAATGCGCCAGCGAATAGAGGTGGCCGACATCGTAGCACTCGAACTCGAACCGCGTGCCGCAACCCTTGCCGAGTTTGTCGAGAATGGTCTCCATGTCGGCGAAGGTGTTCTTGAAAATGGTGTGGCGCGTTGCTTCCAGAAGCTTCGGCTCCCATTCGTGCTGCCAGTCGCGCGGCTTGTCCAGCATCGGGAACAGGCCGAAATTCATCGAGCCCATGTTGAGCGAGCACATTTCCGGCTCGGCCTTCAGCGGTGCCGCGAGGCGCTCGTCCAGGCTCATCAGCGAGGAGCCGCCGGTGGTGATGTTCACCACCGCGTCCGTCGCCTGCTTGATGCGCGGCAGGAACTGCGTGAACACGGCCGGATCGGCGGTCGGGCGGCCGTCCTGCGGGTCGCGGGCATGGAGGTGCAGGATCGAGGCGCCGGCCTCGGCCGCCGCTATGGCCTCGGCGGCGATCTGGTCGGGCGTCACCGGCAGATGCGGCGACATCGACGGTGTGTGCACCGAACCGGTGATGGCGCAGGTGATGATGACTTTACCGGATGCCATGACGATCCTCAGGAGTTGACGGGCAGGCCGAGTTCGCCGGCCAGTGCTTGCAGCGTATCGGCGAGCACGGCGACGATTTCGCCGATTTGCTCCGCGGTCACGATCAGCGGCGGGCAGACCATGAAATTGTCGCTCTCCGGTCCGCCGCGCACCCGGCGCGAATAGATGATCAGGCCGCGCTCGAAGGCGAGATCGATGAGACGCACATTGGCATTCCATTCGCGCGGCAGCGGCGTTTTGGCGACCGGATCGGCATAGAGTTCGGCGCCGAGAAGCAGGCCCTTGCCGCGCACGTCGGCGACGAAGGGAAAGCGTTGGGTCAGTGCTTCCAACTCGCCTTTCAAGACAGCGCCCATGGCCGTTGCATTGTCGATGAGGCCAAGCCGGTCGATCTCGCCAAGCACGGCAAGCCCCGCAGCGGTGGCGACCGGGTTGCCGCCATAGGTATGGCCGTGCAGGAAGCCGCCCATTTCGAGCACCGGGCCGACCACTTTTTCGGTCGCGGCGACCGCGCCGAGCGGCGCGTAGCCGGAAGACAGGCCCTTGGAGAGGGCGACGATGTCTGGCCGGCAATTCCAGTGATCGCCGCCCAGGAATTTTCCGGTGCGGCCGATGCCGGTCATCACCTCGTCGTGGATCAAGAGGATGCCGTGGCGGTCGCAGATCTCGCGAATGCGCGCGAAATAGCTGTCCGGAGGCACAAGCGCTGCGCTGGCCGCTCCGCCGATCGGCTCCATGATGAAAGCGAGCACGCTGTCGGCGCCTTCTTCGACGATCTTCTGCTCCAGCATGTCGGCGTAGCGCAGCCCGCGTTCCTCCAGCGAAAGGTTGTCGCGGTCGCGGTGCACGAAGGGGGCTGGCACCAGCGGCATGGCCTTGCCTATCGGCGTGAAGGCCGGCGTCAGCACCTCGTCGCCGGTGACGCCGAGCGAGCCGACTGTGATGCCGTGATAGGACGGCATGCGGCCGATGATCTTCCAGCGCTCGGGCTGACCCGTTGCCACCGCCCATTGCCTGGCGAGTTTCAGGCAGGCTTCCACCGCCTCGGAGCCGCCGGAGACGTAATAGATGCGATCCAGTCCCTCCGGCAGCCGCGCCGCCAGTTCGCGAGCCAGCGCCAGCGCCGGCTCGCTTTCGAAATGGATGGTGTAGGCGAAGGAGACACGGTCCATCTGCCGCCGCATCGCCTCGATCGCTGCGCGGTTGCCGTGGCCGATATTGACGTTCACCGCGCCGCTGGAGCCATCGATGTAGCGGCGCCCGGTCTTGTCCCACAGATAAATGCCGTCGGCGCGGTCCACCGTCGGGCGCGGCAGCCGGGTGAAATGGAAGAGATTGGGTTTTGTCACGGCGGTATCGGTCATGAAGTCTGTTTTCCGAGGAAGCGATCGAGGACATTGGCGGTAACCCGCTCGACCATGGGGTCTTGCCGCAGCAGGCCGGCGACCCACTCGCAGCTGCCGGCGTGGAAGACCTCGCCCTTGCCGCGCGGGAAGGAGACGATCATGCCGTTCGCGCGCTTGATCTTGTCGAGATTGGCGTCGCTCGCCTCGCCAAACAGGGTTTCGGCGCTGAAGCGGCCGTCCTCGTCGCC
The DNA here is from genome assembly GCF_052115345.1 of Mesorhizobium sp. 2RAF21. Taxonomy (NCBI): domain Bacteria; kingdom Pseudomonadati; phylum Pseudomonadota; class Alphaproteobacteria; order Hyphomicrobiales; family Phyllobacteriaceae; genus Mesorhizobium; species Mesorhizobium sp. 2RAF21. The sequence continues at coordinate 209,008 of NZ_JBFRGM010000005.1, forward strand.
AAGGAACTGATCTTGCGCCGCGATATCCGCGCTTTCCTCGACCTGCGACGCCATGCCGACGGCGAGGATTTGCAGGCCGTCCGGCGCGCCGCTGTCAGCCACGGGGTAGGGCAGGCCTCCCCGGATTTCATGCTCCAGCCCATCCACCTCGTAGCCGAAGACATGGCTGTCGGCGCCGAGCAGGTCGCCATAATAGAGCCCGGTGCCAGCGAAGGCCCAATGTTCGGGCCGATAAATCGGAAAGCCGCGCGCGCCGCGCGGCGCGCAGCCGCCCCAGCCGGCATAAAGGCCACGCGTGGCGTTCAGCCCGAAGGTCTCGGCCCCGGGCCGGCCGATCTCGGGCGCTTCCCAGGAATTGGTGGCGCGGCGGACGTCGCCGCTCGTATAGGCCGGGTCCTCGGCGCGGGCGCGGTATTTGTAGCAGACCTGCCGCCGGCCCTCGTCTTCCAGCCGCGTCTGCCACATGAAGTTGCCGGCAAACCGCGCTGCATGACCGCCGCGCTCGACATAGGCGTCGACCGCGTCGCGCATCTCCCAGGTCCAGTACTCGTCGTGGCCGACGAAGACGGCGCAGTCATAGCCTTCGAGGATTTCGGGCGAGAAATGCAGGTCGTGCTGGCTGGCGAGGTCGATCGAATGGCCGGCGCGTTCGGTGAAACGGAAGAAATGGCTGTCGTAGCTGGCCCAGCCGGCCGAGGTGTATTTCTTCGAATGGCCGGTGGCGTAGGCCCATTCCATATGTGGATAGCGCGGCACCGTCTTTGGCGGCATCGAGACACCGTGTGGCACGCGCGGAGCTTGCGGCGGTAGCACGACGAAGCCGCGGCACCAGGGGCGTTCGGTCGACACGACAGGCGAATACTGGTTGCGGTTCGGGCCGGTGATGCCTTCGTAGTGGTTGGAGCCGCCCCAGGTGTTGTAGGCCAGCCAGGTTCCGGTCGCCGCAACCTGCAGGATGCGGCCGCTTCGATTGCCGGGCAGCGGCGCGACGATGATGAGGTGATGGTAACGGATCGGCTGGCCGTCCTTGCCTTCGGCGGTCAGCGTCAGCCGGTAGGCGCCGGAAGGCCAATCGGTGCCGGTCGTGAATTCGAACGTCGTTTCCCAGCCGCAGCCTTCCACCGAACATTGTTCCGGTGTCTCTTGCCAGCGGCAGGCGATGTTATCGCGCTCGAACACTCTGGTTTCGATGCCACCGTCGCGAACGATCTCGATCGAGAAATGCTGTGCCGTCGCGCTGACCTGCAGCCGCACGGTCTCGCCCGGTCGATAGGAAAAGCGGTCCGAATAGGCCCAGATTTCGCCGCGCGCGCCATCCATTCCGGGTTTCTCGTAATAGTGGCTGCGCACGGCGGCATGGCGTTGCTGCGCTGTCAGGCCGAAATCCGGAAATAGCGAGGATGACTGGTTCATGGGGTCCGGCGGGAAATTTCTGCGGCCATTTCGATCATCGTCTTGCCGGGCGTCAAATGGAAAGCATCAGGCCAGCCGGCTACCCTTGGCCTTGGTGCGCAAACCGACTATCCAGAAAGCACGAGGGAACGCCAAGGGAGCGGTCATGCTGCGGATACAAAAGGTCAAGGTCGACGACATCTATGTGCCGACCGCGCGGCGCAAGACGCTGCATCCCGAGACCGTCCGCCACCTTGCCGAGGATATTCTGGAGAATGGCATGAAGACGCCGATCCAGGTACGCCATGATGGCAAGCGCCATGTCCTGGTCGAGGGATTGCACCGGCTGGAAGCGGCGAAATGGCTGGGCGAGGCAACCATCGACGCCTATCTGGTTCAGGCCAAGAAGCACTAGGTCCTGACCCTGGCGCTTTCACTGGCGCCCTGAAGCCTTTGAAAAGAATCCCGTTTTCAAATTGAGGAAAAATATCCTGGCCGGCGGTGTCGGATCGACCTCGCGCGCTTCGTCCTAGGTGCGAACGTCAACATTCGCACCCATCAGGAAGGGAAACACCGTGACCACCAAACTCGACATCGCTCCGTCTTCGGAAAACGAACTGGTCCTCGCCCGCATCATCGATGCGCCGCGCGACGCTGTCTATCGCTGCTGGACCGACCCGAAGCTGGTCACCCAATGGTTCGCGCCGAAACCGTGGACGACACCGCGCGCGGAGATGGATGTCCGTCCCGGTGGCGCCTCGCTGGTCGTCATGGCCGGTCCGGACGGCGCAGAGTTTCCCAATCCGGGCCAGTATCTGGAGGTCGTTCCCGGCCGCAAGCTGGTTTTCACCGATGCCTTCACCGGCGATTGGCAGCCGTCGGCGAAGCCGTTCATGGCCGTGGTGCTGACCTTCGAGGATGAAGGCGCGGGCAAGACCCGTTACATCGCTCGCGTCCGGCACTGGAACGCGGCCGACCGCGACCAGCATGTGGAGATGGGTTTCGAGGGTGGTTGGGGCATCTGCGCCGACCAGCTCGAGGCACTCGCCAGGACGCTTTGATCGACGGCGCGAATAGACCGCATCACGGCTTTTCATTTGACGGCACGGGGCAGGGCGCTACCGTGCCGCTTCTCTTTTTCAGCGAGCCTGACATGACCATGAAATACCAGGGCGGATGCCTTTGCGGTGCCGTTCGTTATTCCGCCGAGGGCGAGCCGATCAATCAGCGGGTCTGCCATTGCCGCCTTTGCCAGAAGGCGATCGGCGCCGCCTTCAATGCGCGCCTGCTGTTTCGCATCGACGCCGTCGCGGTCGAAGGGCCGCTGGCCATGGTCAATTCCTCGTCGGAGATCAGGCGTGGTTTCTGTCCGCATTGCGGCACGACCATGTTTTCGCGGCGCGATGCCGCCGGCGTCATGGGCGTGACATCGGGGTCGCTCGACGATCCGGCGGCGTTCAAACCCGAGATGCATATCTACACCGCCTCGAAGCAGGCATGGCTGACGATTAACGACGGCCTGCCGCAATTCGAAGGCGCGCCGCCTCCTGCATAGAGCCGGCTTTCGGCGTTCAAGCGGTCGCTCGCGCAAGTGTGAAATGGATCGCTTACGCCGCCGTATTTTTCCTGCAAATTCCTCGAAATAGCCGGCGAAACATCATTGGGGTGCCATGTTTGGCGCCCTATCTATGCATGGCGGGCGGCCTTCGATGAGGCGAGACATGAGCGAGCGCAGTGAGACACTGGACGAGCTGTTGGGCGACCAGATCGTGCAACTCGTGATGGAACGGGACGGCTGGCGGCCGGAAGATGTGCGCCTGCTGTTCGAGCGAGCGCGCCAACGATCGGCGGCCACGCCGTTGGTGCTGGCGCCGCACGTAATCGCCAAGACCTGTCGGCCGCGCTGGTTGGGCGGTTGAGGTCAGACCGGCGTGCACGTCATCCCGTTGCGCTGCGCGTTGGCGACGCAGTCAGCCCGGTTTGTATATCCTTGCGAAGACGCGCCGACGATGCGGCCGTTCGATGACGTGCGGCGCCAGCGCCAGCCGTCATTGCCCATGTAGATTTCCCAGCTATCCCCGTTACGATCCGTGCAGCTCGACATGGCTCTGTCCTCTTGGTTGAGCGGACAGAGTTAGGGTGATTCCGGGTGACGCCACCACGAATTGGTTGCATCTCTAGGTTGTTGAATTGACCATCTTAAATTGTGATGGCCTCTAGTCGCGGTGGCCAAGTCTGGATTTAAACTCGGCCCCGCAGGCTTGCCGCGGGGCCGGTTTGTATCAATGGCAACTGCCGCAGCAGCTGGTAGCGACCTTCTCGTTGCCGTAGCCAGCCTTCGAGATCGCAGCCGAAATCGCGCTCTCATCGCTGGCGCCTTCCACCGAGACGATCGACGCCGCCAGATCGATCGTGACCCTGGCTTGCGGATCGACGCTTTTCACCGCCTTCTCCACCGTGCTCGCGCAGTGGCCGCAGGTCATATCCGATACTTTCAGGTTGATCATCACAACATTCCTTTCATGGTCGACAGCAGGGACGGTGAGGTTGTGGGGCTTGCCATCGTTGGAAGGTCAAGCGCAGCGCGAAGAAATTTGCCGACGATGTCGCTTTGCCCATTTTCCGATGAGGCTAGGAAGATAGTCGCTTGACCTTCCAGTTACTGGAAACCTTATCTGCTCCTGCAACGACCCAAGGAAGTTGCACGAACATGATCCTCCCCGCCCCATTCACGCCTGCCGGCAGCGGTTTTGCTCTGTCCTCAGACGGGAGGGCCAGCCGATGAACATTGGAGACGCAGCCGCCGCGTCCGGCGTGTCGGCGAAGATGATCCGCTACTATGAAGAGGTCGGCCTGATCGCCAGCCCCGAGCGTACCGGGGCCGGCTACCGGGTCTATTCGCCCGATGACATCCATATGCTCCGTTTCGTCCGCCGGGCGCGCGATCTCGGCTTTTCGGTCGAGCAGATGACCAGTCTGCTGGCGTTGTGGAGCGACCGCTCGCGTGCCAGCGGCGACGTCAAGCGTATCGCCTTGGCACATGTCTCCGAACTGGAGCGCAAGATGCGCGAACTCCGCGCCATGTCGAATGCGCTGCGCCATCTGGCCAAAACCTGCCACGGCGATACGCAAGCCAGCTGCCCGATTATCGAGGAGCTTTCGAGCGGCCATGAGGCGGCTCCACCGAAGCCGAAGCGCAGCACAATGCGACGCCGAAGCGACGCCTATTGAAGCGCTCCGGCAATCCCGCGACCAGACTGTCTACAAGACCCAACAAGGAGAAAATCATGCATCGGCGCACTTTCCTGACCGCCAGCCTTGCCGTGCTGGCCACCGGTGGCCACGCGCTCGCGCAGATGGAGGGGCATGACATGAACGCCATGCCGGGCATGGGCGGTCATGAGGGGCACAACATGGCGGCCGAACCCGCCACGCCGGCGGCGGAGCTGGCGCTGAAGGAAGGCGAGCCGCTGCGCGACCTGCCGAGGCTCGCCAACCAGGCGACGGAAGCTGGCCGTTTTCGCGCCAGCCTGACGGCGGGACTGGCGAAAGCCAACTTCGTTGAAGGTCTGGACACGCCCATCCTCGCCTACAACGGTACGAGCCCCGGTCCGCTGATCGAGGCTTTCGAGGGCGACCGCGTCGAGATCGACTTCGACAACGCCATTCCGGGCGAGGAAAGCACCATCCACTGGCATGGCATGCCGGTGCCGGCCGACCAGGACGGCAATCCGATGGACCCGGTCGCAGCGGGCGCCAAGCGCGTCTATGCATTCGACCTGCCGGCCGACAGCGCCGGCCCCTATTGGTATCACCCGCATCCGCACGGCAAGACGGCCGAGCAGGTGTATCGCGGCCTCGCCGGCGTCTTCCTGGTCAAGCCGAAAACCGATCCCGTGCCGGCCGCCTATAGCGACACCGTGCTTTTCTTCACCGATCTGCGCCTTGGCGAAGATGGCGCGATGCCCGAGAGCTCGATGGTCGACCTGATGAACGGACGCGTCGGCGACCACGTCCTGGTCAACGGCCAGAAGAGCCCCACGCTCGCCGTCGGGCTCGGCACCAAGCGGCGCTTCCGCCTGTTCAATGCCACCAATGCGCGCTTCCTGAGATTGTCCTTCGGCAATGCCGCGATGACGGTGATTGGCTCCGACGGCGGACTTCTGGAAGCGCCGGTCACCGTCGACGAGGTTCTGTTGGCGCCTGCCGAGCGTGTCGAACTGGTCGTCGCCTTCGACAAGCCGGGCGTGGTGCAACTGGCCACGCTCGACTATGACCGTGGTTGGATGGGGCCGGGCCGGCCGGACGATGCGGGGCTGACGCTGCTGACGGTCAATGTTTCGGAGACACCGGCCGAACCTGCGCCACCGCTGCCGCAGAAGCTGCGCAGCATCGCGGCGCGGGGGACGTCGGCGGTGCGTCGTCGCTTCGTCTTCACCGAGAAGATGGGCATGGGCGCCGGCGGCATGGAAATGGGGTTCTTCATCAATGACGCCGCTTTCGATATGAACCGCGTCGACGTCGTCGCCAAGGCTGGCGAGACCGAACTGTGGGAAATCGTCAACAAGGCCGACATGGATCATCCCTTCCACGTGCACGGAACCCAGTTCCAGGTGATCGAGAATGAGCGCGACGGCAAGGTAACGCCGGCTCCTCATCGGGCCTGGAAGGACACGGTCAATGTCGCCCGCGGCGAGACGGTGAGGCTGTTGCTGAAGCAGGAGCGCCCGGGCCTGCGCATGTATCATTGCCACATCCTGGAGCATGAGCAACTTGGCATGATGGGCGTGGTCGATGTGCGAGCCTAGGCCGTCGACGATGGCCGGCCGATGCCGGTAGTCCGGTAGCGCATGGAAGATCTCGTCGCCTATGGCGCGCTGTTCGCCAGCGCCTTCCTGGCCGCGACGCTCCTGCCAGCGTCGTCGGAACTGGTTCTGGTCGGGCTGCTTGCCGCCGGTCGCGGCGATCCCGCCGGTTTGCTGATCGTGGCGACGGTCGGCAACACGGCGGGCTCGGTGGTGAACTGGGCGATAGGTCGCGGCATCGAGGCATTGCGGGGCAGCCGCTGGTTTCCGGTCTCGGCGGAAAACTATGAGCAGGCCGGCCGCGTCTTTCGGCGTTATGGCTTATGGACGCTACCCTTTGCCTGGTTGCCGATCATCGGCGATGCGTTGACCGTGGTCGCGGGTGCCGCGCGCGTCGGCATCTGGCGTTTCGTTGCGCTGGTGGGGATAGGCAAGGCGGCGCGTTATGCCGCCATCGTTGCCGGCCAGTCCTGGGTGATGGGTTAGAGCGCTGCCCGGCTCGACAGGCTCGGCTTGATCTGGACGCCAGTCACGAGCTGCCGGCGAATATTTGCTCAAGGCGGGCGGGAGTGCTGCCGGTGAGGCGCCTTGTTTCGCGCACCAGATGCGCCTGGTCGGCATAACCGGCTTCGGCCGCCAGGGCCGCCGTCGAGGCACGTGAATTTTGCGACAGGCGTCGGAAGCGCTGATAGCGCAGGATGCGGTCGAGCGTCTTCGGACCGTAGCCGAAACTCTCGTCGAAACGACGCCTCAGCGTGCGCTCGCTCAATGCCAGGGCGCGTGCCAGCCAGGGGATGAGCGGCGCGCCCTCGGGCGGCCCGGCATCGATCAGCCGGTGGGCGGCCTGCATGGTGCGGTCGGCGGCCTCGCTCCGGGCATGTCCCGCAATGGCGCTTTCCAAGGAGGCGATCAGTTCGGCGAGGTTCGGCTGCTGGCGGATCGATGCGCCGAGCAGCTTTCCCTTTCGACCAAGCACGGTCTCGATCGCCAGCCGCTGCCCGAGCAGTTCGGCAGCGTCCACGCCAAGCCAGGCGGCAGCCGCGGCCGGCTGGAAGCGGAAGCCGATGACAGCGACGCCCGCAGCTATCGCTTCGGTCTGCGGCTCCTTGTCGGGTCCGGCAATGCGGAACCGCCCGTCGATCCACTGCAGGTCGATCGTGCCGTCCGGCGTCACCACTATCGGCGGCGCTCCTGCCTCCGACATCTGGTGAACCCAGACGGCGGAGAACCAGTCGCGCAGGAACGGCGCGACCGGACGCTCGTGGTAATGGCCGGTCGCCTGGGCGGGCACCGCCTGCATGATCTGTTCTCCCTGGGCAAAAACGCGTCTTGCAAACAGGGTAGGGTCGGCTGTCGGTCCGTTCAAGCCGCTCCGGCACGCGGGCTGCAACATTGGCCGAAATGTTCAAGCAATCCGAACTACGGTCAGGCAAACAGATGTCGATGTTGCCCGGCGCCGATAGCCGTAGGCAAGCGAGGACAGGAAAGGCCAAGACCATGAAACCCAGGATCAGCGTGATCACCGTCGGCGTCGACGATCTGGAGACGTCGCTGAAATTCTATCGCGATGGCCTTGGCCTGCCGACCGAAGGCATCATCGGCACCGAATTCGAACATGGCGCGGTCGCTTTCTTCGATCTGCAGCAGGGCGTGAAATTCGCCATCTTCGCGCGCGCCGACATCGCGCATGACGCCGGCATAACCAGGACCGGCCGCAGCCCGACCGAGTTTACGCTCGGTCACAACGTAGCCAGCCAGGGGGAAGTGGATGCCGTCATGCAACGGGCGATCGCCGCCGGCGCGCGGATCGTGAAGCCGGCGCAGAAAACGTTCTGGGGCGGCTATGCCGGCTATTTCCAGGACCCCGACGATCATCTGTGGGAAGTCGTCTACAATCCGGCCTTCCTGCCGCCGCAGGAATGAGACCGCTCCTGCAGCTTGCCTGCGCCAAAAAAGAGGGCCCTTCGTGGGGAAGGGCCCGAGAACAGGCATACGGGTGAATGGGCCTGTAGCCTCTGTTTTCTAGCTTGCCTCCAGGGCATCGAGCCGGTCCAGCGCCGTGGCCAGGCCCTTCAGGGAGATGGAAAGCGCGACATCCTGCTTGGTGTCGTGTGTCGCCGCGGTCACCTTGAGCGCGGTGCCGCCGCGCAGCATCGAGACGGCGGCCTCGTCGAAGTTCAACGACACCAGGCAGCCAGCCGGCAGGCAGGTCGTGAAGTTTTGCAGGGCCAGCGCCGGTTGTTCGTCGATCTGCAGCGTCACTCCACCTTGCAGCGACAATCCGAAGGGCAGGACGAGCAGGCCGGGCACCGCCTGGTCGGCTTGCTTGCGCAATTCGATGGCCAGCACGCGCTGACCGTCCTGGCGCTGCTGCTGCTGGGTGATGGTGCAGCTTCTGGTGTCGTTCACCACCCGGCAACCGACGGTCCAGTCCTGATAGGTCTCGTTGAGCGAGGTGGCGCCGCCGGGCAGTTGCGGCGCCTGCGCCAGCACCGTCGTCGACAGTGCGCCGGCGCTGATCATGGTCATCAATCTGAGCAAGGCCATGATCAGAACCTCACGCCGAGATTGGCCTTGATGCCGTGGTCCTGGGCATTGCTCGCCAATTGACCGTGATAGGCAAAGCCCAGCGTGGCCTTCGCCGTCAGGTCGAGGTCGAGCGCGGCCTCGATGATCGCGGAATCGCGGCCGAGCGGCGCGCCGTAGATGGCGAAGGGCTGCGAGCCGGCAAAAGCCTGCACCGAGGCCGGCGTGACGTCGCCGAAGGCATGACGCCATCCCAGCGTGCCGCGTGCCGTGGCACCCATGCCGGCCAGCACGAAATCGGTCGAGGCGCGCAACCCGAGCGTGGTGTAGCTGACGCTCGTCGTCTGGCTCTTCGCCGTCACCGCCGAAATGCCGCCGGTCTCAGCGAAGCTGTCCGTGCGCAGGCTGACATGGGCAAGCGCTGCGAAAGGCTCGAAGGAGGCGACCGCCGTATCGATACGGTAGCCGGCTTCGCCGAAGGCCTGGAAGGTGCCGGCGTCGTAGTCACCCTTCAGCTGCTCCGACAGGCCGCCGAAGGCGACGCGGCGCGCCGTCTCGATGTCGTGCCAGGCATAGGCGAGGCCACCGCGCAAGGCCACGCGGCCCCATTTCGCGCCGGCATAGATGCCAAGATGGGCATTGTCGCTCGAACCCGACGAAGCGCGTTCCTCGATCGAGAAGTTCGACTGGGTGTAGCCGGCCAGGACGCCAAGCCGCACCGCCTCGCTGACGAGCGCGTCGCCGCCGAACAAAACACCGCCGATCGAATGTTCGAGCTTGGCGGCATTGCCGTCGCCGTCGACATTGGCCCAGCTGCCGAAGGCATTGCCCCACACCGCGAAGCGGTCGGTGCTGGCCGCGTCGAATTGGCCGCCTTCCGGCCCATAGGACATCACCGGCATCGCCGCTGCTCCAACGCCTTCGAAAGCGGCGCGGATGCGGTCGTTGACGGCGGTGCGGACATGGATCGAATCGTCGATCAGCGCGGTCTTGGCCGAGGCATGGATCTCGCCGGAAAGGCGGTCGAAGGCGGCGCGCGCGTCGGTCTGGCTGAGCAGCGCGACATGGCCGACCAGCCGGCTGTCGCCAGCCATCCGGTCGAGCGCGGTGGCGACCGCGATCTGGTTGCGGGTCTTGCCGGCATCGGCGAATTTCACCGCGTTGCGGGTCAGTTGCAGCGTCAGGTCGTTGCCGTCGCCGCCCACATAGTTCAGCGAATGGCTGAGGAAGGCCAGCGGGTTGAGCACGCTGGCGAACTGGCCGGCGATGGCGTTCTGGCCGTTGTTCTGGATCAGCGTGTAGGGACCGGTGACGCTATTCCATTCCGACAGCGGCGCCGAGCTCATCAGAAGATCCAGCGTGGCACCGCCGATGTCGACATTGCCGCCGACGATCAGTTTGTCGGCAGTCGTAGGGGTGATGTCCACCTGCAGCGTACCACGGTTGGTGTAGTTGCCGGTCACCGTCTGGGTGCTGACGGAATTGCCGGGGCCGTGCATGGCGCCCGCCTCGACATTGGCCGTGGCCAGCGTGCCGGTGCCCGACAACCTGCCGCCGCTGCGCACCGTGGTCTGCCCGCCGAGCTTGCCGTCCACCGTGAGTTCGCCCGACGACACGCTTGTCGTGCCGTTGAAGGCCGAGCTGTCGGCGCTCAGGATGACGCGCGCATTGTTCTGCCCGGCGACGTCGAATGCGCCGCTGCCGGAAAGCACGCCCTGATAGGCGGCCGACGCGGCTTGCTGGAATTGCAGCATGCCTTCGCCACCGATCTCGACATCGCCGCGCAACTGGCCGGCCTGCGAGACGAGCACGCCTTGTCCCACCTCCCAGTCGGTCGTGCTGCCGGCGGCGAGCTTCAGCGTGCCGCTGCCGTCCTTCACGGTGCGGCCGGTGCCTTCGATGACCCCGGCGAAAGTGGCGTCCTCATGCTGGAGGAAGGTGACGCCGGCATTGTTGAGGAGGTTGTTGCGGATGCTGTCGACATCGCCGACCAGCCAGCCATTGCGCACGATGGTGTCGCCGGCATAGCTGTTGACGCCGTCGAGGACCAGCGTGCCGAGATCGTCCTTCACCAGCCCGCCGCTGCCAATGAGGTTGGAGCTGATACGGGAGGTCATCTGCGTGCCGTTCTCGGTGCCGTCGCCGACGCGGATCAGCGTCTGCGGCGCCGAAAGCGTCAGGCTGCCGCCGGTGACGGTGTAGCCGTCCGTGGCGAACTGCATGCCAGTGACGGTGACGGGCGCGCCGCTGCTGTCGACGCTGACCACGCCGCCCTCGGTCTGGAACACGGCGAAGCGGCCGCCCCAGGCGTCGTTGGCGTCGCCATTGACGCGCGTCCAGTTGGTGGTGGTGTTGTTCCAGGTGCCGGTGCCGCCGCCGATGCGGCCGTCGGCCGTGGTGCCGCCGCCGTCCCAGAACTGCGTTTCGGGAACCTCGCCGGGGCCGGGATCGTCGCCGGCCACCACGATGTTGACCTCGTTGGCGATTGCGGTCTGGACCGAGATGTTGGTGCGCGGGATGCCGGGCGGCGAGCCGACGATTTCGAGGCCGTTGTCGGTCAGCCCGCCTTCATAATCGAACAGCCGGTAGATGCCGCGGCCGAAGCCGCCGGCATCCGTGATCGTCAGCGCGCCGTCCAGCGTGAGGTTACCGCCCACGTTGAACAGGGCGCTGGTGCTGGGTGCGCCGAGCGCGACGTCGATGTAGGAATCGTCGTTTAGCATCATGTCGCCGGTTACGGTGAGGCGGTCGCCCGCGCGGCCCTTCAGCACGCCGCCGCCATCGATCGTCACGTCACCGTCAACGGTTCCGCGGCCGGTCAGCGTGGCATCGGCTTGAACGGTCACTGACTCGTTGACGCGTAAGCGCCCGTCGACCCGCAGCGTGCCGCCGTTGACCTCGACTAAGTCAACATCTGAATCCGCGCTGGTCAGGACCAACGTGCCACTGCCGGTTTTTTGGAAACCATAGTCGCCGTTGCCCGATGTAATATCCCCGCCGAGCGTGGCCGAATGATTGTTCGCGACCTCGATCTCGAAGCCGATGTCATCGATTATGATGTAGTTGTCCAGGCGAACGCCATCGGCGAGGGTGAGGCGCGTGTCTTCGTCGGTAAAAAGGGTGCTGGTACCCAGCGCGTCTGTTGCGCGCACAGAGAGGCCGCCCTGCTGCAGGTAGAAAGCGCTGTCAAATGTGCTGGCTTGCGTCAGCGTGAGCGTCCCCTGGCCGGTTTTGAAAAATCTACCGAGCCCTGTGATGTTTCCATCAAAGGTCATGCTGCTGTCGTCCATACCAACCCAGAAAGCGGCATTCGTGCCGACATCGACGGTTCCTCTCCCGGCCAGATGGCCGATGGCTTCGTCTTCTCGAACACGCAATGTCGCGAGCCGCGAAATATGAACTTCCGACATGTTGTTGATGGTGCCCGAACCTGGTTGGGCGGACCCGACTACGAGGTCGCCTTCCTCGACCAGCACCCGGCCAGAGCCAAGGTGCTGGCCTTGCAATCGGAGCCAGCCCCCGCCGACCTTGCGTATGTCGGCATCACCGCTGATGTCGCCACGCAACGTGCCGCTTACTACGACCGCTGCGCCGAGGTTAACGGGTTGTGAACTGTCCAGATACAGGTTGTTGTTGAGAATGATACCATTACTGAGCCAGAGCGAGGCGGTATTGGTGGCGGTCGACAGCATGGATATTGTGCCGGTCCCAAGCGCATTCGAGTGAGCGGCATAGACCTGCGCGCCGATGATCGACGTGCCACCGGAATAGCTGTTGTTGCCGCGCACATCAACGTAACCGCTTCCGCGGATATCCAACGCGACAACGCCGGTGTCGTCCGAAATTGTGCTTGCGAGGTTAAGCGATGGCGACCCTGCCGCTGTCATGATCGTCAATGACGCGATGGTGCCTGCGGTGCTGTTGAGGATTTTCGAGTTTCCAGTTCCGCTAAAATCGCGTACCGCGAGAGATGAACCCGATAGATCCAATGTGCCGCCAAATAAAGATAGGTTCAACCGCCCCGAGCTGAGCGCGTCTCTCGCTAATTGATTGCCAATGGAAAGAATTCCAGCATTTAAGTATAGATTTGATTTCTGGCTATCTGTTTTCAGGTCTGACGGTGAAAAAATTACCTTCCCATCCGGAATTGTCGTGTTGCCAATTATTAGTGTTTTTGGGCCTCCGGATTGAAAATCCACTGTCCCGGAAAATGTAGCCGTGACATTGCTTGTGGCCCACATGGCCTGGGCCGTATTTCCACTGTTGAGCACAATCGCATCGTTGTGGGGGCCGGGTGTGTTGTAGACGATTGGCGCAGCACCCGCCGGCGTCGCCAGCACCGTCCCGGCCGCCACCAGCGCGGTGGCCGACAGAAGCAGGCGTTTGGTCATCGGAAGCCGCCGTGCCGGCGAGGGGACCAGATGTGTCATGAAATGTGCTCTCTGTTCGAATAGGGGTGGGGGAACAGCCGTTGCGGGCCGTCATTCGGTCCGGGTCAGCACGACCTCGCGCAGGCGCCCTTCCAGCGGCCGCACCACGTCGACGAAGGGTTCGCCCTCGGCGCGCATGGCCAGCATCTTGTCGAATTCCTCGTCGAGGGAGGCGATGGCCTCTTCCTTTTGGACGTCGTTGAGCTGGCTGAGCCGCCGGATGCCGGTCTTCAGGTCGCCGAACACGCCATGGAGTTCGGCCTCGCTCACCACCGCCAGGAAGCCGCGCATCGTCTCGCCGACCGCCGCCTTCCAGCTCTCGGCGGTGAAGCCGGCCGTGGTGATCAGCCGCGAGCCCTCGGCGTCGCGCTCGAACCATTCGGCGACGATTTCCTCGTCATAGGCGAAGGGTCCGAGCTGCGGCTGCAGCGCTTCAATGAGATCGACGACGCTGGCAGCCTCGCTGCTGGTCAGCGCCGTCGCCGGGCTCGACGCCAACGTCACCCCGGCACAAAATACAGCAGCCAGAATGTGTCGCGTCGCCCGAAGCAGTTTGGTGAGGCCGCCGGTGGTGCGCTGCCAGGGGCGCACGGCCTCGGTCACCCGCAACGCCGCCTGCGTCTCGTGTGGCCTCCTCGTTGGATGGCCGCTCCCCGCCAGGAGCCGTGCACCCAGAACATCGATCCGTTTCAAAATCCGCCCCCTTCGACCGCTTCCTAGAAGTTGCGGCGACGCACCCTCGAGAACCGCTCTCTGCACCGCCGGTCGAACGTCTACGCCGGGGAAACTGGCGCCGTCTTGGGCGAGGGCGAACGACCTATGCAGGAAACGAACAAAGCGCGACGATTGTGGCCGGTGACGAAAATTGAAGCATATTCAGTCGGTTGGTCGGCGGCGGGCGTCGCCGCTCCCTCCGGTCGGGCGCGACCGGGACGAGGGCGGCGGCGCGGCCCGCGTTAGCCGGCCAGCAGCCTGGCGCGCACTTCGGACGGCGTCAGCTCGAAGCGGCGCCGAAACGCACGGTTGAAGGACGAGATGTCCGAGAAGCCGGCGTCATAGGCGATCGTGGCGATGGTGGTTGAGACGAGATCGCGTTCGTGCAGCAGCCGGTATGCCAGGTCCAGCCTGCTTCCGCGCACGAAGTCGGAAAAGGTGGTGCCCTCGCTTTCGAACAGGCGCTGGATGTAGCGCGGCGTCACGCCCTGGCGCCGCGCCACGGCATCGATGTGCAGCCCCGGATCATGCAGCCGCTCAAGAATGTCCTGCTTGATAAGCTTCAGCCGCGCCGCCGCGATGCCCTTGTCCTTGCGCTTGCCGCCGCCGCGCGCAAAGCCGTCGAGCACCAGTGCGGTGAGATCGAAGATGTGGCGCGTCATCACCTCGCGCGCCCTGTCGCTTGCCGGCGGGTCGCGCCGGCGTATGGTGGCGAATATCCGTTTCAAAAGTCCGTCCCCCTTCAACCGCATCTCGGAAATGGCGGCGGTGCGTCCTCTAGGCATGGCCTCCACACCGCCTGGCTGAACGTCTACGCTGGGGAAACCGCCGCCGTCTTGGGCGGCAGCGAACGATCTATGCTGGAAACGAACAATGCCGGCAGGTAAAGGAAAGTGAAAAAACTATAGTTTAATCAGTGGGTTGGTGGGAACGCAAAGGCGTGTCCCGGCACTGTCTGTCAGCGCGTTCCGTACACCGGCGCCCGTGCCTGGAGGTCAGTTGGCTAATATCTTGGCGCGTACTTCGGACGGCGTCGCGTCGAAGCGCTGGCGAAACGCGCGGTTGAAGGACGAGATGTCCGAGAAGCCGGCGTCATAGGCGATGGCGGCGATGGTAAATCGGGCCAGATCGCGCTTGTGCAGCAGCCGGAAAGCCAGGTCCAGCCTGGTTCCGCGCAGGAAATCGGAGAAGGTGGAGCCCTCGCTTTCGAACAGGCGCTGGATGTAGCGCGGCGTCACGCCCTGGCGTTTGGCCACTGCATTGATGTGCAGGTCCGGGTCGTGCTGCCGTTCGAGAATATCCTGCTTGATCAGTTTCAGCCGTGCGGCGGCGATGCCGCTGTCGTTGCGCTCGGCGCCGCCGCGCACGAAATCGTCCAGCGCCAGCGCGCTGAGATCGAGAACGTGCCGCGAGACGATCTCCTGCGCCTTCTCGGTCGTCGGCGGGTTCTTGAGCAGCATGGAGACATAATCCGCGAACAGCCGCGACTGCTGTGTCACGCGCGGCACGATATAGGTCGGCTCCACGTCGACACGGGGAGCGAGGCGTGCCAGCACCTGCCGGTCGAGCGAGATCGCCTGCAGGCGGGCGGACTTGCCCTTCCAGAACTTGAACGGCCGGGCCTGGTTGATGAACAAAAGGTCGCCGGCCTTGATCTTGATCGGTTCGCCGCCATCCACCTCCATTTCATGGTCTTCGCTGTGCATGGTCAGCAGGTAGTTGTCGCGGCCGTCCTGCGTCAGGTCGCGCGTGCGGGCGCCGGACATCGCCGGGTAGAGCGCATGGCCGACGGTGACGCTGCCAGGCAGCGTCATGGCCTCCAGGTCCATTGCGATATTGTCCTTGTCGACGGGGTGCAGGTGCAGCCCGCCCACCTGGCGCGCCACGAAGTCATGCACGAAGGCCATCTGGCCGGCGTGCTGCATGCCTTGCGTCGACAAGCGCTGCATCGGAAAAGATCCGACGGTCATTGAAGGGGCCTCATTGCGAAGATCAACTCAAACGAGCCCGCACGGATATTGTGCCTGCGGCCAGTCATCTGCGATGCACGAAAAACAACTCCGGCCAGGGTGGATTTGTATCCACGAACCGGAGCAATGTTTATTTCTCCGCTGTTTTTGACTATAAGATAAAAATTGGACCAGTGCCATTTGGTACCGCGCCCGGGGGTCAATGGATCAGGCAAGGCTTCTTTCGTCGGTTAATCGCATCCATGCGGCCGCGCTGGCGCCGCATGAGTGGTCGCTTGCGCTGGAAGATGTGGCTGAACTGACCGGCGGAGATCATGCCGTCCTGGTTCGATTGCCGACCAGGACCGAACCGGGCCAGCTCCTGGCCAGTACCCGTCTCGACGTCGATATCCTCGCGCGCAGTCTGAGCGCCGGCGCGGAACTCGCGGCGGCGCGGCCGTCGGTTGCTAACGCGACTGCCATAGCAAGATCGGCCGATCGCGAATTCGTCAGCTTTGCCGCCGGCGCAAGTCCGGCGTCGCCGTTGCCGGCGCTGCGCGGCACGACCATGACCCGCGCGACGCTGATTTCCGACCGCGAATTCGAGCGCAGCGGCTATTACAACGAGGTGGTCAGGCCGATGCGCGGCTTCCATGCCGCACTCGCCCGGTTCGGCGCCGGGGATGAATATGCGTTGGCCATATGCCGGGGTCGGAGCGCCGCCGATTTCGGTGCGGACGAGATGTCGGGCCTGGCCGCACTCGTTCCCCATTTCGCCACCGCCTTGCAGGTCCAGCAGCGCCTCAACCACGCGCAGGACAGTGCCAGGGGGCTGGCGCACCTGCTCGACCGCATTTCTGCGGCACTGGTGATCGTCGATGGCGAGGGCTGCGTCTGTTTCGTCAACCAGCGCGCCGCGGCGATATTGGACCGGGCCGAAGGGCTCGCCCTGCAGAAAAACAGGCTGGTGGCGACCGACCCGGGCGGCAACCGCAGCCTGCAGGAGATTTTTGGCCGGCTCGGCCGGTTGGCCATTCACGACGGTTCGGCCGAAATCAGGTTGCGGCTACCGCGCGAACACAGCCGCTCGCCGCTGCTGCTGTCGGTGCTGCCGGCGGCTTCCTTCGAGACCCAGGGGCTGTCGCATCGCCGCGCCGTTGCGGCAATCTTCATCACTGAGCCGGATGCCCAGGTCGTGGTCGACCGGGCGGCGCTGGTCGATGTTTTCCGGCTGACCAGGCGCGAGGGCGACGTGGTCGTTCTTTTGGCCAGCGGGCTGGAAATTCCTGAGATCGCTGCCACCCTGGGCCTAGGCATCGGAGCGGTGCGGAATTACCTGAAGGCCGCCTACGAAAAGACCCGCACACACAGCAAGGCCGCGCTCGTGGCATTGGCTCGCGGCTTTGTCGCACCGACCGCCTGAGACGACAGTGATAGGGCTCCTGAGGCTGCGCCCTCGCTCATTCCCTATTCAGTCCAGCAGCGGCGCGACAAGCCAGGGCCAGCATGCCTTGCGTTTTCTGGTGAACGCCCCGGCATGGCCGATCGAAGCGAGCGCCAGCTGGATGGGCCGCAACAAGGTCAGGCCAGCCTTCGCCGCCGGATAATAGCTTGCCAGTTTTCCGGCGATCGCCGGGGACACCAATGGATCGTCCTCAACGGCGACCATGGCCAGTTTGAACTTTGCTCGATCGAGGCCGGGGACGGGATATTCCGTGCCCCAGAACGCACGGTGATAATCGCGTTGCCGGCAAAGATGGCGCCATTCCCAATAGACGCCGCCCGGAATGTCGGCCCCGAAACCCAGGCGACGCCCTGGCAGATAGCCGAAGAGCGTTACCGCGAGCGGACCAAGCAGCCACCAGAACGCCAGGATGCGCGCGAACGACGATTGCGGGTGGTCGCGCCAATGGGTCGGCCCGGAGGCGACGGCCACGACACGGTCGACCTTGGCGATATCGTCATGGAAGGCCAGCCACTGGCCGCCGAGCGAATGGCCGATGACGCGCAGCGGCACCGACGGGAAACGACCGGCGAGGTAGGTCAGCGCGCCGGATTGATCGTCGATCGCCCAATGGCTGAGACATGTCGCCGAGCGGGAAAGGCTGCCGCTGCCCGAACGGCCGAAGTCGCGATAATCATAGGTCAGCACGGCCACGTCATGGGTCCGCGCAAGCCAAAGCGCGAAATCCGCGTAGAAACTCGCCGGAAAGCCGATGCCGCCATGCAGCACCACCGCGAAACGCGGCTCGGTGCCGGGCAGATGCAGGCGTCCTGCCAGGGCGCGGCCATCCTTGGCCTGGAAGCTGATCTCCTCCAATTGCCATTTCTGAAAATGGCTGGTGGCGACGCGTCGCACGCCCAACACTTCGGTCTGCTCCAAACATGCCCCCGTTCGCTTTGAAACGATGGCGACTGTCCTCGCTGCGTCGTCTCCCCATCGCTTCGCTCCCTGTCTAGGAGGCGAAGTTCGGTTTCGTCTTGGGCGGTAGCGAACGACCTATGCGCAGAGCGAACTCGCACGGGCGAATTTTCTCTTTCAAAGGCAGGGCGGAACTGGCGTTGCGGGGTCGTTACCGTTTGCCCCGCATCAATATGTGCCTAAATTCGTAAGCGGCGGCCTTCGCACTTCGCGAGATCGAGCGAATCTCTTAGTTTCGCTGCATGCGTACCTTGTTCAAACGCAGGCTGCCTTCAGCAAAGTTGCGACCGCTGCTGCCACGCTCCGCCATGTTGGCTGCAACTGGCGGGATGGTTGCGCTGCTATTGGCCGGCTGTGCCCAGCCACAGATCGCGTCGTCGACGGACACGCAGATGATGTCGGCGGAAAAGGCGTTTGCCTACCCGGGCCCGGGCGGACCGGCGATCACCGCCGTGCTGGAACGGCGCTATGCCAACGCCATCCAGCAGGAAATCGCGCTCGCCACCTCCGCGCACACATCCGGCCAGAACATGTTGCGCGTTCAGCTGTTCGGGCCGGTGGACACGAAAACCACGGGGCAGACCCGACTGCGCGACGGCTTCCTGCCGCCGAGCAACATAAGCACGGAGTTGCGGCAGCTTTTCCCCGGCATACGCATGGCGCGCTCGCCATATTACGTCCAGAACCGATATGGCCCGTTCGGCTACGCGGTCGGGCGATCCACGGCCGGCGATACCTGCATCTATGCCTGGCAGCGGCTGACCTCCACCGGCTCGACGCAAACCCTGATCGGCAACAAGGGGTCGGTCCAGATCAGATTGCGGCTTTGCGACCAGTCCTTGCCGGAACATCGTCTGCTGCAGACGATGTATGATTTTACGATCTCGTCCTATTTCCAGTCGAGCGGCTGGAATCCCTATGGCGATGCGAATCCGCCGGATCCGTTACTCGGCAAGTCCGGTGCGCCGATTTATCCGGCGGCGGCCGGTGGCCCGGCCGTGCCGGATGTGCGTCCCGCGCCGGTCGCCGCACCAGTAAGGTCGTCAGCGCGGGGCAGCCCTGCGAGGACCCAGCAGGCGCTGCCACAGCCGGTTGGCCCCGTCGTGCCGCCACCGCCGGTTTCGGGCGCGCCTGGGGCGGAAATCCCGCAGACGACGACAGGCAAACAGGTCGTTGTACCGTCGCCGAGGGCGGCAGTCATCGTGCCGCCGCCGCCATGCGATCCGACAACAACGAACTGCCGATAGGCAGGCTGATGGAAAGGAATCATTAACCATATCCGTGGTCATGGAGGAGACTAGGCCTCCCATTCGTCTTTGATGCTGAAGCGGGAGGTTCAGCGGAACACGGAGCGCTGCGAGGCAAGTCCAGAACGTCCCGTCGGGATGGCGGGGACGAGGTTCCAGATGGTGGAAAGACGGATTTGATGCGCAAACTGATCATAGTGCTGCAATGGGCCGTAGCCTCCGTTGCGGTGCTGGGTCTTGTGACGCTGCCGATCAGCCTTGAGACCCAGCTGGTCGCGGGATTGTCCGTTGTTCTCGCGATGATGATCCTGAAATTGGTGCGACCGGACGGCATGTGGCGGCTGATCGCGCTGGCTTTCGGTACGGCTGTCGTCATGCGCTATGTCTACTGGCGCTCCACCAGCACCTTGCCGCCGATCAATCAGCCCGAAAACTTCATCCCCGGCTTCCTGCTCTACCTCGCCGAAATGTACAGCGTGCTGATGCTGGCGATCAGCCTTTTCGTGGTGGCGCAGCCGCTGCCCTCGCGACCGTCGCGGGCGAAGTTCGACGGCAGGTTGCCGACGGTCGACGTCTTCATCCCGACCTACAATGAGGAGCCGGCGCTGCTCGCCAATACGGTGGCCGCGGCGATGGGCATGGACTATCCCGCCGACCGTTTCACCGTCTGGCTGCTCGACGACGGCGGCACGCTGCAGAAGCGCAATTCCGAACGGCTGACCGAGGCGGACAACGCCGCGAGGCGGCATGTCGAACTGCAGAAGCTCGCCGCCGATCTTGGCGCCCGCTATCTGACCCGCGATCGCAACGAACACGCCAAGGCCGGCAATATGAACAACGGCCTCGACCATTCGAAGGGCGAGTTGATCGCGGTTTTCGACGCCGACCACGCACCGGCTCGCGACTTCCTCAAGGAGACGGTCGGCTATTTCGACGAGGATCCACGCCTGTTCCTGGTCCAGACGCCGCATTTCTTCCTCAATCCCGATCCGATCGAGCGCAATCTGCGCACCTTCGAGAAGATGCCTTCCGAGAACGAGATGTTCTACGGCGTCATCCAGCGCGGACTGGACAAGTGGAACGCCTCGTTCTTCTGCGGCTCGGCGGCCGTGCTTCGGCGCTCGGCGCTCTTGGAAACCGACGGCTTCAGCGGTGTTTCGATCACCGAGGATTGCGAGACTGCAGTCGAACTTCACTCAAGAGGCTGGAACAGCGTCTATGTCGACCGACCGCTGATTGCCGGGCTCCAGCCCGCCACGTTCGCATCCTTCATCGGCCAGCGCAGCCGCTGGGCGCAAGGCATGATGCAGATCCTGCGGTTCCGGTTCCCGCCGCTCAAGCGTGGTCTGACGTTCCCGCAGCGCCTCTGCTACATGTCGTCGACGCTGTTCTGGCTGTTTCCCTTCGCGCGGTCGATCTTCCTGTTCGCCCCGCTCTTCTATCTGTTCTTCGACCTGCAGATATTCACGGCCTCGGGCGGCGAGTTCATGGCCTACACGCTCGCCTACATGATCGTGAACCTGATGATGCAGAACTACCTCTACGGGGCGTTCCGCTGGCCGTGGATTTCGGAACTCTACGAATATGTTCAGACTATCCACCTGCTTCCGGCGGTGGTTTCGGTGATCGCCAATCCGCGCAAGCCCACCTTCAAGGTCACGGCCAAGGACGAATCCATCGCCACGAGCCGGCTTTCCGAAATCGGCAGGCCGTTCTTCGTCATCTTTGGCGTTCTGCTGCTCGGCGTCGCCATGACCATCTACAAGGTCTATGCCGAGCCCTACAAAGCCGACGTCACCCTGGTCGTCGGCGGCTGGAACCTGCTCAATCTGATCATGGCGGGATGCGCGCTGGGCGTGGTCTCCGAGCGCGGTGAGCGCGCCGCGACACGACGCGTGAAGGTGAGCCGCCGCTGCGACTTCAACCTCAATGGACGGTGGCTGAAGGGAACGATCGAAAACGTCTCCGCCAACGGGGCCAGGGTCGTGGTCTCGGGCGCCGAACTGGAGGAGATCGCGCAGGGTGCCGAAGCGGCCTTGCGTTTCCGCACCTTTGCGACCGACACCGACGGCGTCCTGCCTGTCGCCATCCGCAATTTCGAACGCACCGCCGACGGCATCGCCATCGGCTGCCGCTATCGCCCGCAAGAGGCGGCGCATCACAAGCTGGTCGCGGATCTGATCTTCGCCAATTCCAAGCAGTGGGAGGAATTCCAACTGTCGCGCCGGGGCAATCCCGGCCTGTTGCGCGGCACCTTCTGGTTCCTGCGGCTGGCGCTCTACCAGACCTATCGCGGCGTCGTTTATCTCCTGCGCGATATTCGCGGCCGATCGGAGCATGACACGCCCGTCGCCAAGGCCGCGGAGCGGCGGCCATGAGAGCACGGCTCTACGCTGGCCTCGCAGTGCTGTTGTCGACAGTGGCCGCAGGCGCGCAATCGATACCCTTCGACATGACGCCCGAGCTCGGCCGTCCGGCGGCCAGTGGCCAACCCCAGACACAGCCGTCGCAGGGCACCAACCCGCAACCGCTTCCCACCGTTGCCGACAGGCAGCGGCGCTACCTTCTGCCGTTTCCTGAATTCGTACTGTCGGGTGAGACGGCGCGCCGCTCTTGGGCCATCTACCTCACCCAGCAGGAGGCTGCCTCGCCGGCAGGGCTTCGCATCGGCTACCAGAACGCGGTTGTCGTGGCGCCCGAGATTTCGCATCTGGTACTGTCGATCAATGGCAACAAGCTGGTCGATACACAGATCAAATCGTCCAATGGCACGGCCGAGCTTGGCGTCGACATCCCCGCCAACCTGCTTCACCAGGGCCTGAACGAGATCGTCGTCGAAGCGCAGCAGCGCCACCGCACCGACTGCACGGTCGCATCCACCTATGAATTGTGGACACGATTTGATCCGGCCAAGACCTTTCTGACCTTTCAGGACCAGGCTGCCGGCCGCTGGAAAAGCGTCGAGGACATCCGCGCCGTCGGGGTCGACGAAAAAGGCGGGACCAGTTTTCTGTTGGTGGCGCCGTCAATGACACAAACCCCGGCCACGGTTCCCGTCGTCCGGTTGGCCGAAGTGCTGGCCACATTGTCCAACATGCCGAACCAGACCTTCGCACTGCGCGAGAAGCCCGATGCGCCAGCGCGCGCCGGCCAGGCAGTGGCGGTCGTTGGCCCGGCAGCCGACATCCAGCAATACCTGCCGGCATTGCCGCCAGGCGCGACGACCGCTCCGGTCTCGGCGATGGTCGACGATCCCAATGGCGGCCCGTCCACCCTCGTGGTCACCGGGCCCAACTGGCAGGCTGTCGGCTCGGCGGTCGAGGACATCGCCAAGGTTCTGGACCGGCCTGCGACCAGCCAGCGAACGAGCCTCGCCACGCAGACATGGCACATGCCAGACGTACCGCTTTTTTTCGAGGCCGGGCTCAAGACATTTTCCGAACTGGGCGTCGCCACGCAGGAGTTCAGCGGCCGCCGGTTCAGGACGGATTTCATGATCGGCATGCCGGCTGATTTCTACGCCGATTCCTACGGCCATGTGACGCTGCTGCTCGATGCTGCCTATTCGCAGGACGTGCTTCCCGGCAGCCACATTGATGTCTATGTGAACGGCAACATCGCCGCCACCATGCCGATCACCTCGACGGGCGGCGAGATCCTGCGGCACCTGCCGATCAATGTGACGATGCGCCATTTCCGGCCGGGCGACAATTCGATTGCGATCGAGGCGGTGCTGCAGACAAAGTCGGATGCTGTGTGCGCGCCCGGTGCCACCGGCTCCGGCAGCAGCCGTTTCGTGCTGTTCGACAGTTCCGAGCTGGTGGTGCCGGCCTTTGCCCGCATCGGCCGGACGCCTAATCTCAGCGCCGTCAGCGGCAACGGATTTCCCTATGGCAGGGCAGGCGAGCCGGTACCGCTCATCGTCGACAACAGCGAGCCCAAGGCCTTGTCGGCCGCCGCCTCCCTGCTTGCCAGAATGTCGGTGGCCGCCGGCCGGCCGATACCCGTCAAGGCGGCAACGGCAAGCGGAGCGACCACGGATCGCGATGCGATCTTTGTCGGTGCGGTCTCGCAAATCCCAGCGACGGTGCTTGCTCAATTGGGCATCGCCGGTGATGTGGCGCTGACCTGGGGCGAAGCCACGAGCCCGGCCGGCACCAACACCGATGCCACCTTCGACGAATGGCGCCAGAGGCTGCGCGGCAGCGGATGGCGCGGTCAGGTCAGCATGTTCGAGGATTGGCTGAACCGGACGTTCAATTTTTCCTTCAGTTCGTTGCGGCTGATCCCACGCTCTGACCGGCCGTTCTCGCCTCCGGGCGGCACCAGCTTGCTGCTTGCCCAGCAGGCCAGCCCGGACGGCTTCGGCACCTGGACCGTTGCCACCGCGCCGAACGCCGACTTGTTGCAGGAGGGCGTCGACGCGCTGGCTCAGCAAACACAGTGGCGGCAGCTCAGCGGCCGTATCGCCGCATTGGATGTCTTGAGCCACAAGGTGACGACCGAGCCAGTGGTCAGGTTCGGGTTCGTGCAGACGCAGCCATTCTCCATTTCGAATTACCGGCTGATCGTGGCGAACTGGCTGTCGGCCAATGCGCTTGCCTATTCGGTGGCGCTTGCTGTGCTGTCCATCCTGCTTGGCCTCGCCACCGCAGGTCTGCTCGCTTCCCTGGGCAGGCGACCATGAGGGCGCGCATCCTCATTCCCGCTGGCCTGGTTGTGCTTGGCGCCCTCGCGGTCGCTAATGCGGACCGGCTTGAGCAGTTCGTGCGCGGCGGTACAGGCATGGGCGCACAGAACCTGGCCGGCGGCGACATGACGGCAACGATCGCCGACGTGCATACGATTTTGGCGCAGGCTGATGGCGGCACCGCCACGCCCCTGTCGGCCCGCCCGACCGCCCAGCCGAAGGTCGACGAGACGGCGCTTCGCTACTTTGCCGCCAGGGGCGACACCAAGCGCCTGGAAGCCGAGATCGCCAGGCTGAAGGCGCTTTACCCCAATTGGGTGCCGCCGCAGAACCCGCTCGCGGCAGCACCCGTCGGCGATCCCCAGCTCGATGCGATGTGGAAGCTTTATTCCGACGGCAAGCTCGCCGAACTCGAAAAAGCCATCGCCGCGCGGCAGCTGGCCGAGCCCGGCTGGACGCCGCCGCCTGATCTCGTCGATCGGCTGAAACTCGCCGAGGCGCGAGAACAGCTCGTCAAGGCCGCTGACCTGAAGAACTATGACGAGGTGGTGCGGCTCGGCGCCGCTAATACAGGCCTTTTGACCTGCGGCGACGTCGATGTTTTGTGGCGGGTGGCGGAGGCCTTCGCCCGCACCGACCGCAAGGATCGCGCCACCGACGCCTATCTCTATGTGCTGAGAAATTGCGACAAGCCCGAGGAGCGGCTGGGTAGCGTGCAGAAGGCTTTGCCGCTGCTGCCGCGCTCGGACATTGCCCTGCTGCTTGCGCTGGAGCGCAAGGCGCCCGACGGCAAGGGCGAGTTCGAACCG
Organism: Mesorhizobium sp. 2RAF21; assembly: GCF_052115345.1. Taxonomy (NCBI): domain Bacteria; kingdom Pseudomonadati; phylum Pseudomonadota; class Alphaproteobacteria; order Hyphomicrobiales; family Phyllobacteriaceae; genus Mesorhizobium; species Mesorhizobium sp. 2RAF21. The sequence goes on from NZ_JBFRGM010000005.1 coordinate 233,992, forward strand.
GTGCGCGCCGACATCGCCCGCCAAAGCCTGGCCGATGCCGGCAAGGATCCGAAACTCACCGTCCTGCCGGAAGACCTGGCCCTCGTCGAAAAGCTGGCGAACGACCAGAACCTGGTCTCCGACAACCTTCTGCTTGGCTGGTACCATTTGCGCCGCGACAATCCGCAGGGCGCCGAAACCTGGTTCCGCAGGGCCTATCTGAAGGAAAGCTCCGCCGAGACCGCACAAGGCCTGGCGCTCAGCCTGGTCGACACCAACCGCGCCGCCGAGGCCGAAACGGTCCTGTTCCAGTGGCGCGACAGCAGCGACGACACGAAAAAAGTCTATCTGGCCGCCGTCGCCAATCTGCTTGCCGCCAATCCACCGCCGCAGCCGACGCCGGAAGTGCTGGACCGCATGTCGCGCGCTGTGGTGGCCGCGAAGGATCCCGTGTCGGCGCAGCAGTTCGGCTGGTATGCCGACGCTTTGAACCAGTTCCAGACAGCGGGCCAATGGTTTGCGCTGGCACTCGGCTGGAAACCCGACGACGAGCCCAATGCCTATGGGCTTGCCCTGATGCGCTGGAAGCTCGGCGACAAGGCCGGCGTGCGCGAGATGCAAAGGGCCTGGGCCGGCCGTTCGGAACGGATCGCCCGGGTGGGCGAACCCGAGGCGAAACCGCGCAACGGCACGCCAACGGCACCTCTGCCGCCCCTGGCGCCAACCCAGCCCCGGGTCGAGCCGCAGGCGAGGGCGCCGGTCGCCGTATCGCCGACGCAGGAGGCCGCGCCCGAACGCCGGGCTCGGCCGCGTCGTGCTGCGGCGCAGCCGCGCAATTGCCAGGCAACGCAGGACCCCACCGGCATGGCGCCCGAACAGGCCCTGTCGCGCGGCTGGTGCCTGATGGAGATCAACCGGCCGCTCGAGGCCGCCGCCGCCTTCGAGGTCGCCCTGCGCGGCAGCGGCCGCACCCGCAGCGACGCGGCCTATGGTCAAAGCCTGGCCTATCTGCGCGCCGGCCTTGCCGACCGGGCGGCGGTGGCATCGACGAAAGCCCCGCTGAGCGGCGGCCGCGCCACCGAAATCCGCACCGCGCTTCTGGAACAGCAGGCGCTCGCCGCCTTCGAGCACGGCCGCTATCGCGAGACCCTGATGACGCTGGAGGAACGGGCCCGCATCGCGCCCGAGCGCATCAACCTGATGATCCTGCGCGGCTATGCCTATCTCAAGCTGCGCCGCTTCTCCGATGCCGAGCAGGTTTTTCGTGCCGCCGCCGCCACCGGCGACCGCGACGCCTTGAAGGCGCTCGGCGATCTCGCTCGCGCCCGCAATCCGAATTAGCAACCGGGAGGCGGCTCCGATTTCCTGGCGAGAGCCGTGCGACGCCTAGCAGATATTGCCGCGCTGGACCAACGATCGCCGCCAAGAAGATTGGCGGCCACGGTATTGGCGACCTATGTCATCAAGGGACGATCGCCTATCCTCGTGCCAACCGCGCCTCTGGAGCCCAATATGACCGACACCCCGCAATACACGCCGCCGAAAGTCTGGACCTGGGACAAGGCCAATGGCGGCGCCTTCGCTTCCATAAACCGGCCGATCGCCGGCGCCACTCACGACAAGGACCTGCCGGTCGGCAAGCACCCGCTGCAGCTTTATTCGCTGGGCACGCCTAACGGCCAGAAGGTCACCATCATGCTGGAGGAGTTGCTGGCGCTCGGCCACAAGGGCGCCGAATACGACGCCTGGCTGATCCGCATCAACGAGGGCGACCAGTTCGGCTCCGGCTTCGTCGACGTCAATCCGAACTCCAAGATCCCGGCGCTGATGGACCGGAGCGGCGACAAGCCGGTGCGTGTGTTCGAATCCGGCGCGATCCTGATGTATCTGGCCGAAAAATTCGGCGCCTTCCTGCCCACAGCACAGCCGGCGCGCGCCGAAGCTCTGTCCTGGCTGTTCTGGCAGATGGGCTCGACGCCGTTCCTCGGCGGCGGCTTCGGCCATTTCTATGCCTATGCGCCGGAAAAGATCGAATACGCCATCGATCGCTACGCGATGGAGACCAAGCGCCAGCTCGACGTGCTCGACCGCAGGCTGGCCGAGAGCGACTATGTCGCCGGTTCCGAATACACCATCGCCGACATGGCGATCTGGCCCTGGTATGGCGGCATGGTGAAGGGCTGGAACTACGGTGCGGCCGAGTTCCTGTCGGTGCACGAATACAAAAACGTGCTGCGCTGGGCCGACCAGATTTATGCTCGGGCCGCGGTCAAGCGCGGGCGCATGGTCAACCGCGTCTCGGGCGATCCGGCCGGCCAGCTGCGCGAACGCCACGATGCCAGCGATTTCGAGACGAGGACGCAGGACAAGCTGGAGACCGTCGGGTAGGGGCTTGCCGCCCTTTAGCCTGTTACTGGCTGTCAGAGGGATGTGACGAGGCGGCATCTCCCACGCGTTCGTCATTCCGGGCCAGCGAGGCGAAGCCGAGCGCCGACCCGGAACCCATTGAGCAGCACGGCCGGGTCCTGAGTTCGCACGGACAGCTGTGAAATATGCGGCGTCGGTTCGGCTGCTGGGCGGTCCAGGACGAGGACCGAGCCGTGCCCGACGACGGGCGGCCAATGGGTTCCGGCTCTCGCTGCGCTCAGCCGGAATGACGGCGGTGGCGCAGTCGCGTCGACGCGATGACGCGTTGATACACTTCTTCATCGCCACGCTGCGGAAATCCGCCCTGGCCTTTGCCAAGAAATGCTCCCTTGCGGGAGGTGGGAAGCGGGGCGCCGGGTCGGTGCCTCTTAGCAAATAGTACGTGGCGCCTTCCGGGCGCCCCGCCAGTGTTCTTGCCCCGGACCGACCTCGCCGTCATTCGCGACGGCAGACTTCGGGCCTCAAAGCCGCCATTCGCGGCGGCCGGGTTTTTCCAGGGCCCGGACTTAGGGCTCGTCACCAGACAGCGCCACCGTAGCGCTGCCAGTCCGGCACCGGCGCCCTCCCTGATACCCGGTGCGCACCAGGTTCCCGTGAGGGCGACGGGCCGATTGTGGCGTGTGTCGCGAGGGCGTGGATAAATCCGCGAACGATTTTTCGCGTGGTTTGCGGCAAGGGATTGAACGGACAAGGTTCTTTCTTTCGACCTACGCCTTCCTCCACGCATCCAATCCACATCCTGCACCGCGCGGGCGCGTCAGCGTTCCGGCATGGATTCCCGACACGCTCCGCTCGTTCCTCGCTCACGCGGTCGGGAATGACGAATGTCCTTGAGCGCTTTCGTCAATCGCCAACGGTTTTGAGAGTAGTTGTCGTTCGCGTCGGTTTCGATGACCGCCGTTGTTCACACCAACGGTTTTAGGGATCGCTGTCGTTCGCAGCGCCCCTGATGCAAAGCCGGGCACGGACAATTGGCGAGACCATCCACGCCTCTCGTCATTCCCAACCGCGTGAAGGAGCGAAGCGACTGGAGCGTGTCGGGAATCCATGCCGGAACGTTGACGGTGTCGCCCACGGTTCGGAGCCAAATGTCAGCTGCCGCCCAGAACGATCGGACATGAAGAACCTGTCGACTGGCGTCACGCCAGAGCCTAACCAACTCTTGGGAACCGGCCTCGCCGGGCTTTTCCGCTTCCGCCCCGATTGGCCGTCTCGGCTCACCCGCCCATTATTTGCGGGTTTCCACGCAGCGGTTCATTTTGTGGGGATCGCCGGAGGTGTCGCATTTATAGCCGCATTCGTAGTCGCCGCTGCCGTTTAGCTTAAGCGTGTTCATGCGTTCGATCGCTGCTTCCTTGCAGTATTCGGCGGTCTTGAAGCGCGGCGTGACGTCGAATTTCGTGCGGTCGGCGCGGTTTGGATAGACGATCGCCGACCATTCGCCCGGGCGGTCGTCGCAACCGGCCAGCAATAGAAGCATGACGATGAGCGGAGCCCGCATGATCTGGTGCCCGACTGTGCTTCACCCGGGTATTGCCCCCAGGGTTGCCGGCAGTTTAGCGCGTAAGGATCGGCTTGCACAGAACCGGCGATACGTGGCCGGCTACAGACGCCCGGCGTCCGCAAATGATCGCTGGACCGGGTCCCGCGACGGTCAGCGTTGGGCGGGGCCGCCGCCGGTCCGTGCCGTTTCCTTCTTCTGCTGCAAAATTTCCAGTCTTGTTTTCAGGGCGGCCACTTCTTCGGCCAGCCGGGCGGCCTGGGCCTTGTTGGTGGTGGCCTGGATTTCGGCTTCCTTTGCCGCAATCTGCCGCCTGAGCGCGGCTTCGGTCTGTTGCCCCGACGGCGATGCCGAGAGCGGCGGGCGGGGAGGGGTGGAGGAGATCGAGGAGACCATGGACGAGAACCCGATGACAAGGATGGCGGGTATCGTAGCCTGCCAAAGCCGGGAAACGGCTGAAGGATGGTCAACGCCCGGCGGAGGAGGGGCCGGGCGGCCAGGCGTAAGCGAGTGTGTCGCTAAGGTCGCTGCGTCGAAGTCATTCGCAGGGTTTTCCTGTGAAAATGCCCCACGAGGCTAATGCGCGCAGCAGCCGTTGTTAGCTCTGGTCGGGTGTGCGATGGTCACAGCAAGAGGGTATTCTATGTCTCATCGCTGTTTGAAACGGAAAGCTGGTCTGGCGGCAGTTGTGCTTGCCTTGGCTGCAATCGCCAGCGTTGCGAGCGCTGATGAGATTCCAAGGTTTTGGCGGAAGTCGATGGTCAATGATCCCGCACTAAACTACCCGCTGAAAAAATACACTGCCGACCTGAAAGACGCGCCATCAACGGCCTTTCGGAATTCGCTGCTGGCGCGCATGGAAGGTGCGTGGTGCAAAGGATCAACCTTCAACAAAAAGCTATTGAAAGAATATTTGTCGAATTGGTCAAATATTACTGTCAATGAAGGTAATTCTGCTGCGTTTGAAGCTGAATCTTCGTTGCGTCAGTTTTCATACTTTGATCTTGCCCACCTTTGTTCTGCGATAGAATACCAATTCGGACCAAAAGGAAAACTCATACCGGGTGCTGTGACGTTGGGAGTGGGAGTTCCGAAAACAGAGTACTCACAACAGAATTCTTACATTCGCGTGCCCAGTGTTTTCAAACAGTAGGCGGTTCTGTAGCCTATATCCGCCCTCGCTTTGACTTCTTCGCCTAGGCTTTGAACGTCTCCGAGGTGAAGTGTCGCGAAAGCCGCTCCAGCTCCGGGCCGAGCACCCTGTCCTCGTTCACCGGCGGCACGATGGAGCGTATTTCGTCGATGAAGGGGGCGAGCCGGGGCGGGGCGTTGCGCCGGGTGGCGTGGAAGGCCTGCGAGGCGACGACTGACAGCGCCGCCATGCAGGCGTCGAGGCAGCGGCCGGCCTTTTCCTCCTTCGCCCAGGCGATGAAGGCCGTGGTCGCGACATCGTCCTGGCCCGAACCCGCCGATTCCGTGCCGGGGATGAAGGTGGTCTGGGCCGCGAGCTTCGCCTGTTCGAGATAGCCCGTCGAGGCCATCGGCACATAGCCGAGTGCGCCATGCCCGTCGCTGTCGCTCGGGTGCCGGTCGACCATCAACAGATTAGGCAAATGGGAGACCGCGCCGTTGAGCAGCTTCGATCCATGGCGGTCGCAGAGCAGGCAGAGATCCGCCCAGATCGCCGCGAGATCGTCCATGGCGGGTGCGGCCATGGCGTTGTGGTAGCCGCCGGTGCTGATGCAACGGCCGTGGACATGCGTCTCGTCCGGCGGAATGAAGATCGGATTGTCGGAGGCCGAGCGCAGCGAGATCGTCGCGGCGCGCTCGGCCGCCGCCAAGGCGCGGTGCGCCTGTCCGAGCACCCGGGGCACGATGCGGAAGGAGACCGGCGCCTGGTAGTTGCGCCGCTCGCCGGCGCCGCCTTCGAGCAGATGGCGCAGGCCGCTGAGCGCCGCCGCCTCATGCTCGTCGCCCCACAGCGTTTCGAGGGCGGCGTCATAATGTTCGAGCGGCGCCCGGAACGCCTCGATGGAAAGCGCGAAAACCTGCTCGGCGCGCCGCAGGCGCCGCCGGGCGGCAAGTGCCGCGTCGGCAACGAGCGCCGCCGCGCAGGGCGAGCCGTTGATCAGCGAGCCGCGTTCCTTGACTTCCAGGTCGAGGCTTGCGGTGAGTGCTGCGAACAGGGGGTAGAGCGCGAGGATTTCGCCGGCCCCGCCCTGGCCGGACGAGGCGACGCTGGGCATCGGCCGGCCATCGAGCATTTCGGCCACGGCAAGCGCGATGCGCGGCGTGGTGGCCGCGTGGCCCTCGACGAAATTCGCCAGCCGCGCCAGCACCATCGCCCGCACGACGCGCTCGGGGAAAGGATCGCCGAAGGATGTCGCGGCGGCGAAGGCTTTTATGCGGGCGTGGCGCTCGCGTTCCTCGATCGAAAGCCGGGTGTGGGCCAACTCGCCCATTGCGGTGGTCACGCCATAGATGACGAGCGACGGGTCGGTGTCGATGAGGCTGAGGAAGGCGGCGCGGCAGCGGGCGATCTCGGCAAGGGCGGCGGCGCTCAGCGTCACCGGCTCGTTCTGCCAGGCGACACGTTGCACGGTGTCGAGATTGATGTCGTTCCTAGAGGTGATGGTGACCGTCATCGCTGCTTCCCCGGTGTGCTTGACGCAGTGATGGAAGAAGTGCGGTGGGCGCGGCGTCAAGGGTGTCGAGCGGTTGTTTTGCTAGGCGCCACGGTGGTTGTTTGGCTATGCGAGACAGGGAACATCAGCGCGGGCGAAGGGCGGCGGTGGGTAGGCGGTCAAAGATTCTAATCGCGGCGCAAGAACTAATCTCGAGCTGTCAGTTGTCGCTGAACGGTATCATCGTTTGTCTCGATGTACCGGCTGCCGCACTCTTAACATTTCCTGCCGACGGGAGATTGTGGCGGCGGCGTTCGCAATTCGAAGCGGTGCGCCAGTAATCCGGGAAAGGCTAGAGGTGTCGTGTCTGTATTGAAATGCTAAAAAAGGAGGCACCAGAAGATTCCGAGCATAAATATCTGCTTGGTCTTCAGAACTATCTAGTGAGGTCATCCCGCTAAATTCTGGCTGGTAGGACTCCAAGCTTTTATGTTTTGGGCCATCTATTTTATGATGTAGCAGCAGATGGCCGAGCTCGTGCGCCAGTATGCGCCGGGACTCACTATCGCCTTCGCATGCTGCGTCATAAATGGTTTCCCGAACATATATTCGGGGAGGATTCTCGGTTGTTATTGCGGTCTTATCGAGTTCAATATCCCTTCTGACCATCAATTTGAATTCTGGTATAAATTCCCTCACTCGAAATTCGAGAATCTCGACAATGTCAACGTAGAGGGTTTCAGCGATACCAAGATGCTCTCTAAACCGCACAGCCCGTAGAGCGATATCAAGTTCATTTTGTTTTTCAGGATTTGAGCGGTCGATGGACCTCATAATTTCCTCCGACCGCCAATCTTCAAATGCTCGATTTCAAGCGGTTCTCAACTGCCAGCGGCTTCGGGCCAAGCATAGCGTAGAGATGCTCATGAGGCACTCCAAAAAGGGCTGCGAACTGATCAATCACATGGTCATCGGGCCAAAGTTCCCCGTTTTCCACACTCGTTACGTAAGAGCTCCTCACGCCAATTAGCTTGCCCAATTGGTTCTGAGACCAACGGTGTCCGCAACGATAGCGTTCGATAAATTTCCCAAACTTTTCCGGTCCAGGCTCAATCACTTTAGCCTCCTGAAATTCGTTTCGTCTTTGGAAATGGCTTGCTCAGCTACACCCGCTCGTGGCCCCGCACGTGTCGCACTTCTCGCAGGTGCCGTTGCGCACCATGGTGAAGTTCTGGCACTCCGAGCAGGAGTTGCCGGTGTAGCCTTGCAGCAGCGACTTGGCGCGGCGATCGGCGGCGAGCTTCTTCGCGTCGGCTGCCTCCCTGGCGGCGGCGTCGGTGAACAGCGCCGAGGTGGTGTCGGACGCCTGGTCGGCGCTTTCCTCGACGGCGATGTCTTCGGCCAGTTCCTTGGCGCGCTCTTCATAGTCGCGCTTGTAGGCGGTCGATTCATCGGCCGAGGGGCGCAGAGCCGTGGCGGAAGCCGTCGCCAGCGCCAGCACGTTGGAGCCGGAGAAGGCGGTCGGTGCCGCGCGGGCAGGGGCGGCCGGGCTCTGGCCGGCAAAACCCTTGGGTTCGGCTGCACCCATGCCCGACACCAGCTTCACCGGCGAGGCGCCGCGATAGAGCCCCTTGGAGAAGGGGGTCGTCTTGCCTTCGGTGATGCCCTTGCCCAGCGAGGTCTTGTCGAGGTCCGACTGGTCGACATGGGCGAGGTCGTGCCGCGACAGATAGGAGACGGCGAGCTCGCGGAACACATAGTCGAGGATCGAGGTGGCGTTCTTGATGGCGTCGTTGCCGACGACCATGCCGGCCGGCTCGAACTTGGTGAAGGTGAAGGCCTCGACATATTCGTCCAGCGGCACGCCATATTGCAGGCCGAGCGAGATCGCGATGGCGAAGTTGTTCATCATGGCGCGGAAGGCGGCACCTTCCTTGTGCATGTCGATGAAGATCTCGCCGAGGCGGCCGTCGTCGAACTCGCCGGTGCGCAGATAGACCTTGTGGCCGCCGACGACCGCCTTCTGGGTGTAGCCCTTGCGGCGGTTCGGCAGTTTCTCGCGGTCGCGGTAGAGGCGTTCGATGACGCGCTCGACGATCTTCTCCGTCACCTGCACCGCCTTGGCAGCGGCGGGGGCGGCGATCAGCGCCTCGACGGCGTCATCCTCGTCCTCGTCGTCATCGGCAATCAGCGAGGCATTCAGCGGCTGCGACAGCTTCGAGCCGTCGCGGTAGAGCGCGTTCGCCTTCAAAGCCAGCTTCCACGACAGCATATAGGCGCTCTTGGCGTCCTCGACGGTCGCCTCGTTCGGCATGTTGATGGTCTTGGAGATGGCGCCCGAGATGAAGGGCTGGGCGGCGGCCATCATGCGGATGTGGCTTTCCACCGACAGATAGCGCTTGCCGATCTTGCCGCAGGGATTGGCGCAGTCGAACACCGCATAGTGCTCGGTCTTCAGGAAGGGCGCGCCTTCCAGCGTCATCGCACCGCAGACATGGACGTTGGCGGCCTCGATCTCCTTCCTGGAGAAGCCCAGCGCCGGCAGCATCTCGAAGGAGAAGTCGCCGAGCTGCTCGTCGGTGAAGCCGAAGGTTTCCTTCACCCAGTCGGCGCCCAGCGTCCACTGGTTGAAGACGAACTTGATGTCGAAGGCGCTCTTCAGCGCGGCATTGACGGCCTCGATCTTGGCGTCGGTGAAACCCTTGGCCTTCAGCGTCGACGGGTTGATGCCGGGCGCCTGGTTGAGGTTGCCATGGCCGACGGCATAGGCGTCGATCTCGGCGATCTGGCTTTCGGAATAGCCGAGCGTGCGCAGCGCTTCCGGAACGGCGGCGTTGATGATCTTGAAATAGCCGCCGCCGGCCAGCTTCTTGAACTTCACCAGCGCGAAGTCGGGCTCGATGCCGGTGGTGTCGCAATCCATCACCAGGCCGATCGTGCCGGTGGGCGCAATCACGGTGGCCTGCGCGTTGCGGTAGCCGTGCTCCTCGCCGAGCTCGATGGCGCGGTCCCAGGCGGCCTTGGCGTGCTGGCCGAGCTCGACCTGCTTCAGGTCGGCATGGACCAGCGGCACCGGGTCGACCGCCAGCTTCTCGTAGCCGGCCTTGTCGCCATAGGCGGCGCGGCGGTGGTTGCGCATGACGCGCAGCATGTTGACGGCGTTGCGGTCGTAGTCCGGGAAGGCGCCGAGCTCGCGGGCCATTTCGGCGGAGGTGGCATAGGCGACGCCGGTCATGATGGCGGTCAGCGCTGCGCAGATGGCGCGGCCTTCGGCCGAGTCATACGGGATGCCGGAGGTCATCAGCAGGCCGCCGATATTGGCGTAGCCAAGGCCGAGCGTGCGGTATTCGTAGGAGAGCTTGGCGATCTCCTTGGACGGGAACTGCGCCATCATCACCGAGATTTCGAGCACGATGGTCCACAGGCGGGCGGTGTGCTCATAGGCCTCAATGTCGATCGAGCTATCGGCCCTGCGGTAGGGCAAGAGGTTGATCGAGGCGAGATTGCAGGCCGTGTCGTCGAGGAACATGTATTCCGAGCACGGGTTCGAGGCGCGGATGGCGCCGGCCGAAGCGCAGGTGTGCCAGTCGTTCATCGTGGTGTTGAAGTGCAGGCCGGGATCGGCCGAAGCCCAGGCGGCGTAGCCGATCTTTTCCCACAGGTCGCGGGCCTTCAGCGTCTTCAGGACCTTGCCGTCCTTGCGGGCGGTCAGATGCCAGTCGCTGTCCTGCTCGACGGCGCGCAGGAAGTCGTCCTTCAGCGAGACGGAGTTGTTGGAGTTCTGGCCGGAGACGGTGAGGTAGGCTTCCGAATCCCAGTCGGTGTCATAGGTCTTGAAGTCGAGCGCGGTGTAGCCCTGGCGCGCGAACTGGATGACGCGCTGGATGTAGTTCTCCGGCACGGCGTTCTTCTTGGCGGCCTTGATCTCGCGCTTCAGCGCCGTGTTGACGGCGGGGTCGAAGCAGTCGTCATCCTGGCCTTCGCAGTTGACGCAGGCGCGCATGATCGCGTCGAGGTGCTTCTTGACGATCTTGGAGCCGGCGACCAGCGAGGCGACCTTCTGCTCTTCCTTGACCTTCCAGTCGATGAAGGCCTCGATATCGGGATGGTCAGCGTCGACGATGACCATCTTGGCGGCGCGGCGCGTGGTGCCGCCCGACTTGATGGCGCCGGCGGCGCGGTCGCCGATCTTGAGGAAGCTCATCAGGCCCGACGACTTGCCGCCGCCCGACAGCTTTTCGCCCTCGCCACGCAGATAGGAGAAGTTCGAGCCGGTGCCCGAGCCGTATTTGAACAGGCGCGCCTCGCGCACCCACAGGTCCATGATGCCGCCCTCGTTGACGAGGTCGTCGCCGACGGACTGGATGAAGCAGGCATGCGGCTGCGGGTGTTCGTAAGCCGACTTCGACTTGGTCAGCTTGCCGGTGAAGGGGTCGACATAATAGTGGCCCTGGCCGGGGCCATCGATGCCATAGGCCCAGTGCAGGCCGGTGTTGAACCACTGCGGCGAATTCGGCGCCACGCGCTGGGTGGCGAGCATATAGGCGAGTTCGTCACGGAAGGCGGAGGCATCTTCCTCCGAGGCGAAATAGCCGCCCTTCCAGCCCCAATAGGCCCAGGTGCCGGCAAGACGGTCGAAGACCTGGCGGGCGTCGCGCTCGGAACCGTAGCGCTCGTTTTCCGGCAGCTTTTCGAGTTCGGCCTCGTCGGCGATGGAGCGCCACAGGAAGGAAGGAACGTCGTTTTCCTCGACCTTCTTCAGGCGCGCAGGAACGCCGGCCTTGCGGAAATACTTCTGCGCCAGAATGTCGGCCGCGACCTGGGAGAACTGCGAGGGCACGTCAATGCCGTCGAGGCGGAACACCACGGAGCCGTCGGGGTTCTTGATTTCCGAAAGCGCCTTGCGGAATTCGATCTCCGCATAGGCCGATTGTCCCTGCTTGGTGAAACGCCGCTCGATGCGCATCGTCGTGGTCCCTTTTCATCTATATATAGCGCTTTTCGCGGGAGATTTCCCGGTCCCTTTCGAAAAGCGCACGTCCCAGCTCTCCGGCCGCCTCGCAACAGCCGGGGGTCCTCTCCGCGCCCTGTCGCCGCCTTGCCGCCTGAAGCCTCTTGCGAAACCCTGCTCAGCCTGTCGACGGACCCGCGCGGGTCCCTCAAATTCGAAAAAATCTCGATTCCCTCACTGGAGGGAAATTCACATTATCTAGGGCTGATCATGGCTGCAAACACTAAATATAGTGTTAACAGGTCATTTATTCCAGCCGTAAAAGTCTCCTTTTCGGTGCTTCCCGCCCGGCAAACGTCACGCCTCCGCCGGCCTGGTGGGTAAGGCGGAATACGAGCGAAAACGCACAAGATCCTGGGAAAAAGACCGGCCTCGAAACTTTCCGGCCGCGCCCGAAACACGAGCGCATGGCTTATAAAAGTCGACTCGCCCCGACCCGTCAAGGATTCGTTTTTGTAGATTTTGTGACCCCAACATATTGTGTGTCACATATGTGGATAATGGGGAGAAAACCGCCCGGCTAACGACGGGCCTTGTCAGGAATTTGTCGCTGACGGCTTGCGTGTTTCGTACGCGTGCGTAAAAGAGGCGCGGGGGAATATGGCTGAGAGTGGCAGCCGTCACACATTGGGGTGACAGTTGAAGGCCTATTTTGTCCGCAAGTCCGTCGACTGCGAAGTCGTCGGGTTTTTTGTCGCCCCATCCCTGGTGTTGCTTGCCGCGCTTGTCGACGAATGCTGCGACCCGGCGATCTGCGACTATGCGCCGGCGCCGATGGGCGGCCTGCTTGTTCCCGGCTCCACGCAGACACAATGGCCACTGGCCGAGGACGGAACGGAAACCGGCCTCGAGGACGCTGCCTTTTCCCAGCAATGGGACGACGAATTGCGCGAGGGCGGCGAACTGGAATGGAAGCCGCTGAAGCCGGCCGCGCTGAAGTTGATTCGCGAATGGTCCGGCAAAAGCGTTTCATCGCGGGATGCCGCGCCAAAGCGCGCGACGCCGGACAAGGTCGCTTAGCCCCGGTCGTAAGGTTGGCTTCAGGCGGAGTAGGAAACGCCGCGATATCGCATGCCGAGCTGCACCGCGCCCACGATGGCGCGCGACAGCATTTCCATGTCGACCGGCATGTGCGGACGCCATACGTCGAGAAGAAGCGCGACACGCGGCTTGTCCGACAGGTTCATCACCTCATGCGGATAGGTGTCGTCCCACAACATGCATTCGCCATCCGAGATGCGGTGTTCCTCGTCGTCGATCATCATGATCGTCGCCGGCCGTCCGTCGGGCAGGCTCGGGATCTGCAGGCCGAGATGGAAACGCATGATGCCGCGGAACGGGCCGCGATGGCGCGGTATGTGCTTGTGGGGCGCGAGGAACGAGATCGCCGCCGACTTCACTTCGGGGCATTCGCCGAGGATACGGGCCAGCACCGGCATGCGGGCGACATTCTCCGGCACGGCGACGTCATAGGCCTTCAGCACGAACATGCGCCAGTCGAGCCCGTCATTGGCCGAGATGTCGGCCTGTTCGGGCATGATCTCGTGGAAGCGCGGCACCTTGTCGATGCGCACCGCCAGCGCCTCGTCGCGGATCGCTTGCCATTGGGCGGTGAATTTTTGGGCGTCGGGGAATTCGGTGGCGGCGTCGAGGATGGGAGGTGCGTCGATCCGGCGTTCATAGATGCGCCGCACCAGGCCCGATGCACTGTCGTAGAAAGACACCGCCATCTCCCATCCGAGACAAGGACGACGATAAACTCCGCAGGCGTGAAGTGGTTCCCTGAGCGCGTGTGATGCCAGCCGCGATCAACGGCAGGTCGCAGGCGGCTGCCGCGATGCAATCAGGCGGCGAAGCGCTGCGGGTCGGTGCCGAAATAGGCGATGATCTGGCCGAGGTCGGGTTCGTTGACCATGCGCGTGGCCTGCGCCGGGGTGACCCATTTTCGTTCGCGCTGATGGCATTCCTTCCACTTGTCGGCGATGGTGTCGACAAGCAGCGGGAAGACCAGCACCTCGCACGGCACCTGCTGGCCAGTGGAAAGCGCCTTGGCATAAAAATAACGTCCGGCCTCGATGGTCGAGACCTTGCCGGTCAGCCCGGCTTCCTCGCCGGCCTCGCGGGCTGCCGCCTCGCAGAGCGGCTCGCGCGCTTCCGGCCAGCCCTTCGGCAGCACCCAGCGGCCGGTATCGCGGCTGGTGATCAGCATCACCTCCAGCGTCCCGTCATTCTGCCGCCAGGGCAGGGCCGCCACCTGCAGGCGCAACGGCGCCTTGCCGAACAGCTTGCGCACACGTTCGGTGATATGGTCTTGAGAGAGGGGCCTGTTCAACATTCGAAAATCGCCGCAAGAAATCGAAACTTCTTCGCTGTTTCACGAAATATGGGCGCTATTTTCCGAAACAAAAGTAAAAACTTCACAGATGTTTCCGGAAACCGCCCGAAAACTGGAAAAAGTTGTGAAATGCTGGCGGAAAAACAGATGCGGATGCCTTGCCGGCCGCTTTCGCATTGCGTTTCGACAGGCGCGCGCAAGCGCTGATTCGAGCCCGAACCCGAAACCGGACAATTTTCGAAGATCGGGGTCGTCGGTGCCGGTCAGCCGGCGTGGTCGTCGGCGATCGGCTTCTGGTAGGTGAAGCCCATGTCCCAGGGGAAATAGATCCAGGTGTCCTGGCTGACCTCGGTGACGAAAGTGTCGACCAGCGGCCGGCCTTTCGGCTTGGCATAGACGGTGGCGAAATGCGCCTTCGGCATCATGGCGCGCACCACGCCGGCGGTTTTACCGGTGTCGGTGAGGTCGTCGATGATCAGGATACCGACGCCTTCGTCGGCCAGCAGCGAGGGCTCGATGTGCTTCAGCACCTGCATCTGACCCTGCGAGGTATAGTCGTGGTAGGAGGCGACACACACCGTCTCGATGATGCGGATGCCGAGTTCGCGCGAAATGATCGCCGCGGGCACCAGCCCGCCGCGCGTGATGCAGACGATCGCCTTCCATTGGCCGTTGACGCCCGACAGGCGCCACGCAAGCGCGCGCGCGTCGCGGTGGAACTGGTCCCAGGAAACGGGAAAGGCCTTTTCGGGAAGGGACATGGCTCGCACTCCGCAGGCGCGCCGACCGCGCGCAGAAATCAAGGAATGCGGGCGGAATTAGCCGGAAAGCCGCGTGCTTGGCAAGGGCTTGCGGAATTGTCCTCCGGTCCGGGCCGAGGATATCCACCACCCACGGCCGTTCATCGTCTTCAACAACCCGCGGGGGCCAGCCGTTTCAGCGCGACAGGAAGGCGGTGACCGGGGAGGAGCGCAGCACCGTACGCGTCACGCCGCCATAAAGCAGCCGGTGCAGCCAGGAATGGCTGTAGGCGCCGACGACGATCATGTCGGCGCCGGTCTCGACCAGGCGGTTCTGCACGGCATCCTCGATCGTGCCGCCCTTGGACTGGCGGATTGCCACGGCCGCCTTGACGCCATGGCGCGACAGTGCCGCCGCGATGCCGGCGCCGCCCGCATCGTCCTCGTCGCCGTCCTCGCCGGGGTCGACCACGAAGATTTCGACCTTCTCGGCCCCGATCATGAAGGGCAGAGCGTCGAAGGCGGCGCGCGCCGCCTCGCGGCTGCCGTTCCAGGCCAGCATGACATGGCGGAAACTGGCGGCCGCCGGCCCCGCATGCGGCACCACCAGCACCGGGCGTCCGGCGTCGTAGATCAGCGAACCGATATCGGCGTTGGAATCGCCGCCGGCGTCGCGCTGCGCCGCCACCACCAGGTCGGCGGCGCGCACGCTGGACAGGCTGGACAGCGCGCTGTCGCCGGAGAAAGTCTCCTGCGCACGCCATTCGAAGGAGAGGCCGGAGGGCTGCAGGCGCTTCTGGAAGATCGCCTTCAGCTTGGCCGAGCGTTCCTTGTTGAGGTCGGCCGAGACCTGCAGGAACTCGGTGTCTGGAAAGCCCGTCGCGGATGTATACGGCATCGGCAGCGCCTCGGCGTGCACGCCGATGACATGGGCGCCGAAGCGGGAGGCAAGCGCAATGGCGCCGTCGAGCACCCGCTCGGCATCCTGTTCGTTCTGAACGATGGCGACGATGGTCTTGAACGTCATCAAACCCTCCTGCCTGCATTCTCCGTCCGCACTGTAGCCGCCACCGCGGCGGCATAACAGCGACATCTCGGATAATGATAAAACGTGGAGGATTGGGACAGGTTCCCCCTGTCAGCCCTCGGCGACGAGCCCAGCGACCATGGCTTCGACCTCGGCGCGCGCGGCTTCCAGCGCTTCGGCCGAGCGGGCGCGCACCACCAGTTCGGTCCAGAACGAACCGTCGGCATATTTCGGATAGGAGCCGATGATGGTGTCGGGATGCGCCTTCTGGATCGCCGCCAGCGGTTCGCCGATGCGGCCTTCGCCAAACGGGCATTGCACGGTGGCGGAAAGCAGCTTGGTGCCGGTCTTCAGCGTCGGCATGACATTGTCCAGCATCGCCTGGAAGATCGACGGCACGCCGGCCATGACATGGACGTTGCCAATGCGGAAGCCAGGCGCGACCGAGACGGGATTGTCGATATGCTCGGCGCCGCGCGGCATGCGGGCCATGCGCTTGCGCGCGTCGTTGAATTCGATGCCGCGCTTCTCATAGCTGGCGGCGAGCAGCGTCAGCGCCTTGGCGTCGTATTCGCAAGGCACCCCAAAAGCCTTGGAAACGGAATCGGCGGTGATGTCGTCATGGGTCGGGCCGATGCCGCCGGTGGTGAACACATAGGTGTAGCGGGCGCGCAGCGCGTTGACGGCGGCGGCGATCTCGTCCTCCTCGTCCGGCACGACGCGCACTTCCTTCAGGTCGATGCCGATCGCCGTCATCATGTCGGCCAGATGGCCGATGTTCTTGTCCTTGGTGCGGCCGGACAGGATTTCGTCGCCGATGACGATCATGGCGGCAGTGACGATATCTGGCATGGCTGGCTCCGAGGGCAGGGACGCAGTCGAATACCGCGCCGCACGGATGCGGGCAATGCTCCTGAAACAGTGAACAGTGCGTATCGGCATTGCAGTCTTCCGGTGAACGATCAGGGCCCTATTTTGCCGCGCGGCGGGACGCTTCCAGTCCCGACAATCCATCATCAAGGAGACACTGCATGGCGAAGGTCCTGGTCCTTTATTATTCGAGCTGGGGGCATATGGAGCAGATGGCGCGGGCCGCTGCCGAGGGCGCGCGCGAGGGCGGCGCCGAGGTGACGGTGAAGCGCGTGCCCGAGCTGGTGCCCGAAGACGTTGCCAAGGCCGCCTTCTACAAGCTCGACCAGGACGCGCCGGTCGCCGACCCGCTGGAACTCGCCAATTACGATGCCATCATTTTGGGCACCGCCACGCGTTATGGTACCATGGCGGCGCAGATGAAGAATTTCCTCGACCAGACCGGCCCGCTCTGGGCCCAGGGTGCGCTGCTCAACAAGGTCGGCTCGGTCATGGTCTCGACCGCGACCCAGCATGGCGGCGGCGAGCTCGCCCTGATCAACGCGCAGGTCTTCATGCAGCACCAGGGCATGGTGATCGTGCCGCTGTCCTATGCCTATCAGGGCCAGATGGGCATCGACGTGGTGCGCGGTGGCGCGCCCTACGGCATGACCACCACCTCCGACGGCGACGGTTCGCGCCAGCCTTCGGCGCAGGAACTGGAAGGTGCGCATTTCCAGGGCAAGCGCGTCGCCGAAATCGCCAACAAGCTGCACGGCTGAGCGTCTCACGGCCGGTGGCTTGCGACGGGCGGTCCGCAAGGGCCGCCCGTTCCGCTTTGAAAATACCGGAGCGGCGGGCCTTAATATACGTCATTTGCCGTATGCCCTTGAGGCGTGTCCTCCGCTAGCGTGCGGCCGCGGGCTCCGGGGCTTCGGGTGGGGTAACGAGCTTGCCGGAAATCCGGACTGGAAACGGTCCGGATTTTTGTCTTTGGGCCGCATTGGGGCATCAATCGCGCTGCCTCGCCGCGATCGGCACCGTGGCTGTATTTACCTTGTCGCCATCCATTTCCCATTCTCTTAGCCACGCAACATGGCTTGCCTTGACACGGAGCCGGCGGACACGCCGATATGCGGATCGTGTGGATTAGAGGCTGCTGATGTTGCTCACGGTTCTTCTCTGGCTGCTCGCCGCTATCATCTTGGCCGCCGTGGCCGTCGTCGGCTACTTCGTGTTCAAGACGCAGCGCATCGTTGCCTGGGTCGAACGCACCATGCCGCCGGCGGGCAAGTTCATCGAGGTGAAGGGCAACCGCATCCACTATGTCGATATGGGCGAGGGGCCGCCCATCGTGTTCCTGCACGGCCTCGGCGCCCAGCTGCACCATTTCACCGATCCGCTGTTCAAGGTGTTCGGACCTGGCTACCGGCTGATCGCGCTCGACCGGCCGGGCTCGGGCTATTCGACGCGCGCCAGGGGCTCGACCGGGCGCCTGCCGGAGCAGGCCGACATCGTCTGCGCCTTCATGGAACAGCTTGGTCTGGAGAAGCCCGTCATCGTTGGCCATTCGCTGGGCGGATCGGTGGCACTCGCCATCGCCGTCGAACATCCCGAGGCGATTTCCGGTCTCGTGCTTCTGTCAGCGCTCACCCACAAGGAGGTCGAGCTCAGGCCGGAATTCAAGGCGTTGTTCGTCTCCTCGCCGCTGAAGCGGTTTATCCTCGCGCACACCGTCTCGGCGCCCGCCGGGCTGAAATACGGCATGAAGACGATGGGGTTGATCTTCGCGCCGCATCCGGCGCCGAAGAACTACATGACCGACAATGGCGGCTATATCGGGCTGCGGCCCAGCCACTATTACGCCAGCGCCACCGATTTCGCAGTCATCGAGATGGACCTGCCGCGCCTGTCGGAGCGCTACAATGAGATCAAGGTGCCGACCGGCCTTCTGTTCGGTGGCGTCGATCCGATCATCAGGCTCGAAGTGCAGGGCACGCCGGTCAAGGAGAAGATCGCGGGGCTGGATCTGGAGATCGCCGAAGGGCTTGGCCACATGCCGCAATTCGTCGGCCCCGACCAGGTTGCTGCCTTCATTCGCCGCATTGCCGAGCGCGCATTCGCCGGTCGCGCGGCGGCCTGACCGGTCCCGGCCGGTCGATCAGGCGCATCCGTCGTCAGGCGTTGCTGTCGTCCTGCACTTCCGTCTGCGGCCGGTCACGTCCGTCGGCCAGTTCCGAATGCCATTTGCCAGTGGCATCCTCATATTCGATGCCGTCGGTCTGGCCGGCAATCTGCTGTTCCGAGGAGGCGATCTGGGCGGCCTGCAACGCGTCGGAATGGCTCGGGAACGTCTCGGAATAGGTGCCGCCAACCTTGTAGGCCCAGCCGCCGTCATGCTCGACGATCTTGTAGGTCAGCTTCGTCATGAAAACCTCCGGTCAGTTGGCCGCGATCGAAAGCCAACTTCCCGCACTTTCCAGCACTTTCGCGCGGATTTCAACCTTCGGCTGGTTTTGCCGGCGCCATGACGCCCTGTTCAATCGTCGTCCTTGAGCCAGTGTTCCATGGTGGTGACGGCGCGCGCGAGCTGCGGGGCGGGGTGGATCTTCTCGCCCAGCGTCGCCGCCGCGCGCCAGCCCCAGCGCGGATCGGCGAGGAAGGCGCGGCCGAGCGCCACGATGTCGGCCTTGCCTTGCGCCACGATGGTGTTGGCGTAGTCGGGGTCGGTGATGAGGCCTACGGTGCGGGTGGCGATGCCGGTGGCCTTGCGCACCGCTTCGCCCAGATGCACCTGGTAGCCGGCGCCGGTCGGCAGCTTCTGCAGCGGCGAGTTGCCGCCGCTCGAGCAGCACAGATAGGCGACGCCCGCTTGCTTCAGCGTCTTGGCCACCTCGATCGCCTCCGGCACGTCGAAACCTCCATCCACCCACTCCTTCACCGAAAGCCTGGCGCCCAGCATCAGCTTGGGTGCTGCCGCTTTCACCGCCTTGGCGACCTCGACCGCGAAGCGCATGCGGTTTTCCAGCGAACCGCCCCAGCGGTCGGTGCGCCGGTTGGAAAGCGGCGACAGGAACTGGAAGATCAGATAGCCATGGGCGGCGTGCAGCTCGATGAAATCGAAGCCGGCGCGCTCGGCCCGTCGCGCCGCCTCGGCGAAACGCTGGATGACGCCAAGCACCTCGTCTTCGTCCAGCGCATGCGGGACCTGCCAGCCGGTGTCATAGGCTATTGCCGAGGCCGAGACGACCGCCCACGGGTCTTGCCCCGGCATCAGCGGTCCGCCGCCTTCCCAGGGCCGCTGGCAGGACGCCTTGCGGCCGGCATGGGCAAGCTGCACGCCGAACTTGGCGCCGGGCATGGCGACGCGCCTTGCCGCATCGAGCGCCCGCTTGGCGGCGGCCTCGTTGTGGTCGGAATAAAGGCCAAGGCAATTGTGCGAGATGCGGCCGCGCCGTTCGACGTCGGTCATCTCCACCGTGATCATGCCGGCGCCGGACATGGCAAGGTTCATCCAGTGGCAGATGTGCCAGTCGGTGGCGGAGCCGTCATCGGCCGAATACTGGCACATCGGCGCGACCGCGATGCGGTTGGGCAGAACGAGGCCATCGAGCGAAATGGGCTGGAAAAGGGCGGCTGTCATGACATCTCCGGCGTTGTCGCGACCGTTTTCCCACTAAAGGCCGCCGCGCGCCGCGGATCAAGGCCGGCGTGGATTGGCCCAAACACTGCCATGATTGGCACCAAGTCCTGACCTAAGCCCGCACCCGCCATGGCGGGTCGATGCGGTTCTTTCCGGCATGATAGAGGACGATCCTGTTGCCAGCGGGATCGAAGAGTTCCGCTTCCCGCCAAAGCCAGCGCTGGTCCCGGGGCCCGGAGGTGAATGCGAAGCCCAGCGATTTGAAGCGTGCGACCTCGGCGTCGAGATCGTCCATCTCGAAGTAGACGGTCGTTCCGCTTCCCGTGCGTTCGCCCTGATCGACGGAAAATGTACTGTCGCCGTCCGGGCAGAGAAAACGGATGTAGTGCGGCCGGCTGTCGACGACGGGAATGAGCCCGAGCCTGCGGTAAAATTCCCAGGCGGCGTCGAGATCGGGGGCGGTCACGGTGACCTGATTGAGCCGCATCAAAACCTCGCACTTGCATCGCCGCCGCCCGATGAGGCCGGTAGATGTCCTGTTTCCGGCCGCCATCCTTGCGGGCCGCGTCGCCGCGCGCTATCCCAGCGCATCCCCCGAGACGAGGCAAGCATGGACGACCGTATTCGCATTCTTTCGCAGGAAATCCTTTCCGACGACTGGGCCATCCTCAAGAAGACGACCTTCGACTACCGCCGCAGCGACGGCGTGTGGGAGACGCAGGTGCGCCAGACCTACGACCGTGGCGACGGCGCCGCGATCCTGCCCTTCGACCCCGACCGCGGCACCGTGCTTCTGGTGCGCCAGTTCCGCTGGCCGGCCTATGTCACCGGCCACAAGGAACCGCTGATCGAGGCCTGCGCCGGCCTGCTCGACAAGGACGATGCCGAAACCTGCATCCGCAAGGAGGCGGAAGAGGAGCTGGGTTACAGGCTGAACGGGGTGAAGCTGTTGTTCTCCACCTATATGAGCCCCGGCAGCGTCACCGAACGGCTGTGGCTGTTCGCCGGCCGCTACAGCCCGGCCGACCGCATCTCCGCCGGCGGCGGCGCGGCCGACGAGGGCGAGGACATCGAGGTGCTGGAAATGCCGGTCGACGAGGCGATGGCGGCGGTCGCCGACGGCCGCATCATCGACGGCAAGACCATTATTCTCCTGCAGCACCTGAAGCTCAATCCGGCGCTGTTCGGCTGAGGGAAGCGCCGCTTTTCGATAGACGAAACAGCTCACTGGATACCCGGCGTGGGTTGGCGCGAATGCTACAGTTCGCCCTTGCAGCGGCGATTGCGCGCAGCCTCGATGGCCGCGCCTTGCGCCTGCAGGCGCTCGATCTCCGCCGTTCGCCTGTCCTTCAGCAGCGACACCGCCTTCTGTCCGCCCGGCAGCCACAGCGGCACATCTGCGTTCGAAATGGTGCCACGGCTGAGGGCGTTGCGGGTGACATCGGTGGCGACGACGCCGAGCGCGGCGTTGAGACCGCTGCAATCCATCGACGCATATTGCGAGGGATCGACGGATTTCATCGACCCGCAGCCCGCCAGAAGGCCGAGCAGAAAGGCGGTTGCCGGGAAACGGAGGCCGATCGCTTTCATGGCGCCAGCCTAGCAAGGCCGGCGGTGAATTGGAACCGGCGGGCGAGGCCGGCATGTTCACGCTTCCCGGGGCGGTTGGGTAGGTCGGTACCCGGTTTCGGATAGCGCGATGTGGCTTGCCTTCCGCAAGGATCAGCAGGTGCGCTACCCTGTGCACGCTATTTCTTATCAGCCCATCGTTGGCGCTCTGGCCGAATTGACCTGTTCACTTTGACCGGGAAATCCAATCCATCGGGCTGTCCACCGTTCGACGCGACCGAACGGCATGTATCCGCCGCTATAGCTTCTTCCTGGAAACCGCGGCCAAAAAAGCGTAACGGCAACATGTCGACCGGAGAGAAACGAGAATGCAGCTGACACCTTGCAATCCACGCGACGGCATCTATCCCGCGACCGATGACTACGTGCATGCCATGGAGGTGAGAAGCGCAGAGCGCTTCCTGTTCATCAGCGGTACGATGGGGCTTGATACCCAGGGCAATGCCCCGGAAAGCCTGGAGGAACAGCTCGATCTGATTTGGTCCAATCTCCGGCGTATCCTTGCAGAAGCCCATATGACGACCGACAACATCGTGCGGCTGACGAGCTATCTGCGCGATGCGTCATACGCCGAGGCAAACCAGAACGCCCGCATCAAGGCTCTGGGTGACCGGCGCATTCCAACAACCGCGATCGTGGCCCAGACGCTTGTGCCGGAATGGCTGGTCGAGATCGAGGTGGTCGCGGCCGCGTGAGATAGGCCATCATCCATCACTCAATGATGGCTGCGAGGCTGCTGGTCGAACGGCGAGCCATCTCCCAGCGTATCGAGGCGCTGCTGCATCTCGCCATTGAGCACGATCATCTGTTTCAGCGCCATCATCACGTCGCCCTTGTGGCTGGCGACGAAGCGGTCGGCGATGCGCTGCAATGCGGTTTCCCGCCGTGTGTCGAGGCGAACAATCCGGTCCATTCGAACCTCCTAGAAAACAGCACCTGTCGAACGCTGATCGCGTCGCTGGGTGCATCAACCAAGGCTGTCATGTTGTCAGGAAGAGAACGCTGCAGCGTCATCGCCTCTTCCCACGACGCGGTTAGCCAGGTCTCGGTTTCTTCCCGCATCGCGAGAGGTTCTGTGGTGTCGTGATGCATTGTCTGGATGGCCCGAAAACAGCGCGATAGTGGATGTGTATCGCCAGGCCGAGCGACGCCGCAAATAGGGATTGCAACGGGGGTAGATAAGGTTCTTTGGTCTTATCCAGCTGATTTTTATAAATATTATTTGGAAAATGGTGCGGACGACGGGAATCGAACCCGTACGATCGAGGATCGAGGGATTTTAAGTCCACTTTTTCCTACTTTTGCGACGATGCGAGCGATAGGGACTAAGCTGTATGCCTTTGAATATGTAACATTATTAAGTTTTGGACGCGCTGATTTCGCAACGCCTGCCATGTGCTTGTAGGAAATTCTTACTGATCTCCTAGAAGAAATCCTACACACTTCGGTGGTGGCATCGCCGCCGTTTGGCAAGTGCACGATGCGCCGCTAGTCAAACATTAGCCCGCCTACAAAGATACGATTGTCTCCGAGTACATCCTCAATGTCTTCGAGGTATCGAACTGCAGCTTTGACTAGGTGAAGACTTCTGAAGCCCTTTGCCCCCTTGTCAGATTTGATGAAGCAGACTGGCTCGATCTGCTTTCTTTTTGTTATCGCTTGCAAGATTGAATCAATATCATTGGTGGCGTACAAAAGGTGCTTCAGTTCGGCGTCATCCGTGACGATTAGTAGAAGCTTCGCATGGATTACGTTCCCGAGTATATCCCACGCCGAATAGCCATGGCCGGCGTCGGCCACGTCCAGATTCTCTCCTTGCCGCTTTGGAGTAAATGCACGTATTTGCTCCTGCCGCAGCATAGCCTGGGTCGCGGTTAACTCTGCCAATCGCCGAAGCGAAATGCACATCAGCATCATGTCTCGTGATGCCATTGACACGGCTCTGTCTTCATACTGTCCATGCCCAATCTTTTTCACGTAGTCGGATGTGCAGAACGTAGCTAAGCGCGCCACCGCATCGACGCTGTCGTTGTACGCCTGCGTGCAGAGAAACTTATCCAATGAGCACCCTCCGACGATTAGTGGTAGGCGAGTAGAAGTAAGCTTTGCAAATGCAGTCGAGTAGCTTAATTACGCGCCGGAATGCGGGCGTGGTGAAATTGGTATACACACCGGACTTAAAATCCGGAGGCCATAGGCCGTGCGGGTTCAAGTCCCGCCGCCCGCACCACCAAATCAAAATAGCCGACTAAATATTGTCTCCTACAAAAATCCCTACAATCCCCCAAATTACAAAATCCCGTCCCGGAAGTGAGACCTTCCTGTTCGTGCGATGATAAAATCGCGATTTTTTTCAGTTGCTTACAGGATTGCAGCCGATAATTGAAAAATTGCACAACCCCTTAGTGTAAAAAAGGGGGTGTTGAAATTCCGCTAAGCTATTGATTTATAAGAAATCCACGCAAGGGATTTTAAGTCCCTTGCGTCTACCAGTTCCGCCACGTCCGCGCGCCCTGCTTTTCGAGGCTTGAGCGGAGTTCGTCAACCGGTGTTTTGCCCGGCGAACAGGCAGTGGGCCGAACCGGACAGAAAATCCTCAGTCCGGAACGCCGCCGCGAATGCGCCGTGCAGCGTTGCCGGGGTCGATGGATCGAGCAAGGGCAGGCGGCCGAGCGATTTTGTCCGGCCCATCTCGCAGATGATGCGTTCGGTTTCGGGTTCCGCGTCGCCGATGAAAGCAATGCCGAGCACCGGCACGGCGCGGGCGCGCAGCGCTTCCAGCGACAGCAGCGTATGGTTGATGGTGCCGAGCCGGGTGCGGGCGCAGAGCACCGCCGGCACCTTCCAGCGGGCGAGGAGATCGGCGAAGGTGACGGTCCGCGTCAACGGCGCCAGTACGCCCCCGGCGCCCTCGATGACGAGAGGGCCTTGCGTGTCCGGTATCGTCAGCTTTTCGGGATCGATGGCGACGCCGTCGATGGCGGCGGCATGATGCGGCGAGGCCGGCGCGTTCAGCCGCCAGGCCTCGGGCAGGATGCGCCGGGCGGGAATGCCGCCGAGCCGCATCACGGTTTCGCTGTCGGTCTCGCCGAGCAGGCCGGCCTGCACCGGTTTCCAGTAGGACGCGCCGAGGAAACCGGTGAGCCCGGCGGCGAACACCGTCTTGCCGACATTGGTGTCGGTGCCGGTGACGACGATGCGTGTTGTCATTGGGCTTCGACCGTTGGGGCAGGCGGTGCCGATTGAGGCCTGAGGCCGACGCCTGCCGGGCTATCATCGCAGACGTCTTCATGCACAGGGCGCAACGCGGCGCGCATGCCGAGCTTTTCCAGCAGCGAAAAATCCTTGCCGCGGCCGGGATTGCCGGTGGTCAGAAGCACGTCGCCGGTGAAGATCGAATTGGCGCCGGCCAGGAAACACAGCGCCTGCAATTCGTCGCTCATCGCGTGCCGCCCGGCCGACAGCCGCACCACGCTTTTCGGCATCAGGATGCGCGCCAGCGCGACGAGCCGCACGAAGGCGATCGGTTCCACCGGCCGGCTCTTCTCCATCACCGGCGTGCCCTTGATCTCGTTCCACACGTTGATGGGAACGCTTTCGGGATGCTGTTCGAGCGTCGCCAGGATGACCAGCATGGCGATGCGGTCTTCCATCGTCTCGCCCATGCCGACGATGCCGCCCGAGCAGACCTTGATGCCGCCGGCGCGCACCAGCGCCAGCGTCTCCAGCCGGTCGTCCATGCTGCGGGTGGTGGCGATCTCGGGATAATAGGCCCGCGAGGTGTCGATGTTGTGGTTGTAGTAGTCGAGACCGGCTTCGCCGAGGCGCTCGACCTGCGGCTCCGTCAGCATGCCGAGCGTCACGCAGGTTTCCATGCCGAGCGCGCTGACGCCCTCGATCATGGCGCAGACCTGGCCCATGTCGCGGTCCTTCGGGCCGCGCCAGGCCGCTCCCATGCAGAAGCGCGTCGCGCCGCCGGCCTTGGCGCGCCTGGCTTCCTCGATCACCTGGTCCACCGCCATCAGCTTGGTCGCCTTGACGCCGGTCTTGTGATGCGCGCTCTGCGAGCAGTAACCGCAATCTTCCGGGCAGCCGCCCGTCTTGACGCTGAGCAGGCTGGCGGTCTCGACCTCGGTCGGGTCGAAATACCGGCGGTGCAGGCATTGCGCAATGAAGATGAGGTCGGGCAGGGGCAGGGCGTGGATCGCCGCCGCTTCCTCCTGCGTCCAGTCGGTGCGGAGATCGCCCGTCCCCAGCAGAGACAGGCGATCCCCCATTGCTTGGCGCGGCACGCTCACCGGCCGATCCTGCCCAAAAGGCGGGCCGGGATCATGGCGGAGCCCGCGGCAACCATGGCGATGTTGATCAGGTCGCCCAGGATGAAGGGGGTGAAGCCGAGCGCGATGACGTCCTTCATCGGAATGTAGAGGCCGAGCCAGGGCAGGCCGACGGCGTAGGTCACGGCGAGGCCGGCGAGCATGGCCATGGTGCGGCCGAACATCTGCCGGCCTTCGGCGAGTGCGCCCGTCAGCCAGCTGGCGAACAGGTAGCCGAGCAGATAGCCGCCGGTCGGGCCCATCATATAGGCAAGGCCGATGCCGCGTTCCGGCGAGCCGGAGAAGACCGGCAGGCCGGCGGCACCCACCGCCAGGAAGGAGAAGAAGGTGGCGGTGGCGATGCGCGGGCCGGTCGCCACGGCGATGCCCATCACCGCCAGCGTGTACATGGTCAGCGGCACCGGCCAGAACGGGATGCGGATCTTGGCGCACAGCGTGAGCAAGGCGACGCCGGCGACGATGACGGCGGCGGTCTTGATCGCCTCGCGCGGCTTGACGCCGCGCAGCGTGAGGGTCTGGCTCATATTTTTCCTTTCGCAGATTATAGATAATTTATGATCTATATCTACATTGAATCCACAAAAGGAAACGAGTCGCAACTAAATTATAGATATTTTTATCCGACGATCGCGAAAGCGTCGCGAACGCTACCGCTTGCCGACTTCTGCGGCCGGCGGCCGATCCACTGCACATGGCCGGCAAGCGTGCCGCAGGCGGTTTCGACCTGGCCCTTGCGCAAGGCGGCAAGAATGGCGCGGTGGTCATGGTCGGTGCGGGCTTCCCAGTCGGAACGCCAGGCGGCGAACAGAAAACGGGCGCTGGCGGCGTGCAGATCGTCGATCGCCGAAAGCAGGCGCGGCATGGCGCAGGGTTCGAGGATGACGCGGTGAAAACGCCGGTTCGCCTCTTCCCAGGAGCGCACGTCGCGGGAATTGTCGCCGGCCCTGGTGGCTTCCTCGGCCGCGTCGAGAATGGCGGGCGTGATGTGCGGCGCCGAATGGCGCAGCGCCAAAACTTCGAGCGCGGCGCGCATTTCCGCCACTTCCTTCACTTCGGCGAGGTCGAAGCTGGCGACACGCACGCCGCGGCGCGGCTCGCTCACCGCAAGCCCTTGCGCCTCGAGGCGGCGGAACGCCTCGCGCACCGGAACGTGGCTGGCGCCGAATTCCTCGGCGATATGGTCCTGTCGCAGCCGCGAGCCGGGCTCGATCTTGCCTGCGATGATGCGGTCGGCCAGCGTCCTGGAGATTCGGACCGCCAGCGTGTCTTCTTTTTGTGCGCCCATATTTCATAGATAATTTGACGCGCGACGCTTGTCGATTGGCCGGCGCGACAAGCCACAGGCGCATAGCCTGACCGGGTGACGCGGCCCGCCGGACGCGAGGGGACAAAAAGAAAGGCCCAAAAAGAAAGGCAAGGTACGGGAGGGCACCTTGCCTTGAAGACGGGCGTCGAAGCGCGGATCTGCCTCTAATGGCAGGCGGGGTTCATCCCTTCATCCGCATCGCCTCGACGCCTGTTGCCGGAAGCTAGCGCCGCGCCACCGGCGGCACGTAATGTTCGAGGTCGGGTGCCGGGAAATGCACCGTCTCGCCGGTTTCGGCGGATTTGTAGAGGCCCATCATCATCTCGACCACGCCGAGCCCGTCATGGAAGGTTTCCTGCGGCGTCTCGCCCTTGCGGAAACATTCGGTCATGTGGCGGTTCTCGTCGGTGTAGCCATAGACGCCGGCCTCATCCTCCAGCACCGGCATCAGGCCCTGTTCGGCGTTCTGCTTCTCGACCAGGTCCTCGCCTTCCGAGCCTTTGACGGCGCGCGACATGAATATTTTGAGGCCGGTGCCCAGCGAGTTGAACTCCATCGCATATTCTGGCCCGAGCAGTTCGAGCTGGATGCGCAGGCCGGCGCCGACATAGGCCCAGGAAGTGGTGGCCTCGATCATCAGCTCGTTGCCGGCCTCGTCTTCCAATGCCACCACGCCACGGGCAAAGTCCTCGGACGGATGGTTGCGGTAGTCGACGCCCGGGCCGAAGCGGCGAGCGAGGTCGTCGGCGTAATGCGGCCGCGTCCATTTGAGGTTGGCGACGGTGCCGCTGACAGACTTCACTCGCAGCGAGTTGCGCGCGGCACCTGGCGCGGTGAGCAGGTGACGGGCGACTTCGAGGCTGTGGCACATCATGTCGGACAAGACACCGCCGCCCTGCTTGTCGCCCTGCCAGAACCAGGCTTCGTGCGGGCCGGAATGCTCCTCCGCCGCACGCGCCAGATAGGGGCGGCCGGTGGTGGAGGCGGCGCGACGCCAGATGATTTCCTTGCCGCGGATGACTGGCGTCGAGAACACCTGGTTTTCGAGATAGCCGTGGTTCAGCCCGGCATCCTCGGCCAGCCGCAGCATTTCGCGCGCCTCGGCCACGGTGCGCGCCAGCGGCTTTTCGCAAGCGACGGCGAACACTTTCGAGCGACCGGCCTTCACTTCCGCATGCAATGTGCGCATCACGTCGAGGCGGGTGTAGTTGGGCGTCAGGATCCAGACGGCATCCAGCGAAGGGTCGCCAAGCAGGCTTTCGAGGCTGTCGTGGTTTTTGCAGGCGCCGAGGCCGAGCTCGTCGGCGAGCTTCACGAAATGCGCGCGCTTCTCGTTCGAGCGGCTGTAGACGCCGACGACGTCGATGTTGCGCACGCCGACCAGCGATTTCAGGTGAAACTGGGCGATGAAGCCCGTGCCCACGAATCCGACGCGCAATCTCTCCTTCGGCAACTGTGCCATGGTCGTCCTTTCCTGCTTTGAAATCTCTCAGATCGGTTTGGCGCGCGCCGTCGAGCCGCGAACCTGCAAGGCCGTCGGCATTTCCAGCGTCTCGGCTTCCGTCAGGTCGCCGGTCAGCACGCGCAAAAGCTGCCGCATCGCTTCCTGGCCGATCTCGGCGCGCGGCTGGCGCACCGTGGTCAGCGGCGGGTAGAAGGCCTGGCTCAGGAACAGGTCGTCGAAGCCGACCACTGAAACGTCACGCGGCACGTCGAGACCCAGCCGGCGCAATTCGTTGATGGTGCCGAAAGCCATTTCGTCATTGGCCACGAAGATGGCGGTCGGCCGGTCCGGCCGCTCGCACAGCGCCCGGCACAGCGTCTCGCCCGAATGCAGCAGATAGTCGCCGACCGGCTCGTAGCCGTCCGGAATAGTGAGCCCGGCGGCCGACATCGCCTGGCGATAGCCGTCGCGGCGCTTGACGCTCATGACCTCCGGCACCGGCCCGCTGATATGGGCGATGCGCTTGTGGCCGAGGTCGATGAGATGTTCGACGGCGGCGCGCGAGGCGCCGACATTGTCGATCTGCACATGCGGCAGGCCGAGGCCCTCGATGGTTTCCAGCGCCACCACGACAGGCAGGCCCTGCAGGTGAGAGCGGCTTTCCTGAACAGGCCAGGGCAATTTGCCGGTGATCAGGATCATGCCGTCGGCATGGCCGTCGCGCAGCATGTCGAAATATTCGACCTCGCGTTCGGCATTGTTTTCGGTGTTGCCCATCAGCACCGAATAGCCGGCGGCGCGCGCGGTCGCTTCGACGCCTTTCATGATCTCGAGATAGAAGGGGTTGCCGACGTCGCGCACCACCATCAGCACCGCCATGGAGCGCTGTGTGCGCAGGTTGCGGGCACTGACATTGGGCCGGTAGTTCAGCGACTGCGCCACCTCGCGGATGCGCGACAGGGTCGGCTCGGCCACCAGTCCGGTGTCGGAAAGCGCCCGCGAGACCGTCGCCGGGGAAACCCCGGCGCGCGCGGCGATGTCCTTGATCTTGGCGGGCCCGGCCATGCCGATCAGCTCCGCATCGCCTTGGCGCGGCCGTAGAACAGCATCAGCGCCACCAGCGTCGCGCCGAACACCATCTGGCGGCCGGATTCGTCGATATGCACGGTGGTCAGGATGCTTTGCAGCAGCACCAGCAGCACCGCGCCGGCCATGGTGCCGGTGTAACCGCCCTTGCCGCCGGAAAGCGGCGTGCCGCCCAGAACCACGGCGATGATGGACGGCAGCATGTATTGTTCGCCGACATTGGCGAAGGACGAGCCGGAATAGCCGAGCAGGCACATGCCGGCGATTGCCGCGAAGGCACCCGACAGCATGAACAGCGCGATGCGGATCGTCTTCACCGGCACGCCGGCCATGAAGGCGGCCTGCTCGTTGGAGCCGATGGCGTAGACCCGGTAGCCGAACACGGTGCGGCGCAGCAGCAGCGCCATGGCAAGGCCGATCAGAAGCCATAGCCAGATGATGCCGGGCAGGCCGAGCAGGAACGGCTTGACGACGAAGTCGGAGAGGCCGGGTGCGGCGCGTCCCGACGGGATGCCGTTGCGGATCACCACCAGCAGGCCCTGCAGCACGCCCAGCATGCCGAGCGTCATCACCAGCGGCGGGATGCGCAGCAGCGTGACGCCGACGCCGTTGATGAGGCCAAAGAAAGCGCCGACGACAATGCAGACCAGGATGGCCGGCAGGATGCCGCCATCGGCGCCGTTCATGACATTGCCGGCAAGGATCGCCGCCAGCGAGACGATGCCACCGACCGACAGATCGATGCCTTCGCGCCCGCCCAGGATGACGAGGTTCTGGCCGGCGGCGACGATGCCGAGCAAGGCTGCAACGATGAGCAGCCTGAGCACCTGCCCCGGCGAGGCGAAGCCCGGCGACAGCCATTCGCCGACGGCGAGCAGCAGCACGATGAGGATCAGCGCCACCACGAGCGGCTTCTTCAGGAAGGCCAGCACGGCGTTCTGCGCCGGCTTCGAGGCGAGGGCGTCGGCGCTCATGCCCGTGCTCCGCGGCTGACGAGGATGCCGGTCATCAGGGCGGCCAGGATGGCGAAGCCCTGCGCGAAGTTCTGCCATTCCGACGGCGTGCCGACGAAGAAGACCAGCGCGTTGATAAGGCCGATGATGAGGGCGCCGATCAGCGAGCCAGTGACCGTGCCGAAGCCGCCGGCCAGCGCCGAGCCGCCCAGCACCACGGCCGCGACCGAATAGAGCGTCATCTTGCCGCCGACCAGCGGGTCGCCGCTCGCCGTGTCGCCGGTGATGCAGAGTGCGGCGAGTGCCGCGAACAGGCCGCAGAAGACATAACCCTTGATGCGGATGGCGGTGACCGGCAAGCCGCTCTGGAAGGCGGCCTGCTGGTCGTCGCCGACGGCCAGCATCTGCGTGGTCAGCCGCATGCGCATCAGGAAGGCGAGCACGATCGCCACGGCAACAACCGCGTAGAGCACGAAGGGGATGCCGAAGAAGCGTCCGCCATAGGTGGTCCAGTAGGCTTCCGGCGCCGGCGTTCCGGCCACCGGCAGCACGGTGAGCGCAAGGCCGGTGAAGAAGATCGAGGTCGCGAAGGTAGCGACGATCGCCTGCAGCCTGAGGCCGGCGACGATGATGCCGTTGATGAGCCCGCAGGCGAGCCCGATCAGGGCGCCGGCAAGGCAGGCGGCGATCACGGAAAAGCCGTCGCCGCCCCATTTCTGCATCAGCACGATCACCGACACATTGACCAGCGACACGATGCTGCCGGCCGAAAGGTCGATATCGCCGGAGAACACGACATAGGTCTGCGCCACCGCCAGCATCATCAGCGCCAGATAGGTGGAAACGAGGCCGGTCATGGCGCGGAAGCCGAGGCTGCGCGGCTCGAAGATGCCGTTGAGCGCCAGCAGCGCGACAAGGATGATCAGCGCCGGCAGGAAGGGATAACGCCGGATCAGGCGACCGAGGCCGCCGGTTCTTGATTGTTGGGTCGCGTCGCTCATCAGGCGGCCTCGTAGGCGGCGTGGTAGAGATTGTAGCGGGTGCGGTCCTCGCCCTTCAGTTCGCGCGTCACCGCGCCCGAGTTGAAGACCAGGATACGGTCGGCATTGGCAAGCAGTTCGGCGTCCTCCGAGGAATAGAGCACGATGCCCATGCCGTCGGCGGCCAGCGAACGGATGAGCTGGAAAAGGTCGGACTTGGCGGCGAGGTCGATGCCCTTGGTGGGATCGTCGAGCAAAAGGATCGACGGACGGTCGACCAGCCAGCGGGCGATCACCACCTTCTGCTGGTTGCCTCCCGACAGTGAATTCACCGGCTGGCCGATGTCCTGGAACTTGGTTTTCAACGCCTTGAGCGGCCCGTCGACCAGTGCGGTCAGCGCACCCGGCCGGGCCAGATGCAGCCCGTTGCGCAGGAAATGGATCGGCGTGACGTTTTCCAGGATCGGCCGGCCGGTCAGCGTGCCGTCGCGGCCGCGGTCACCCGAGACATAGGCGATGCCGTTGCGGATCGCCTCGGCCGGCGTGCGGGCCGCGCACGGCTTGCCGCCGACATGGATGGCGCCGGAATTATGGGCCAGCGCCCCGAAGATGGCGCGCAGCACCGACGACTGGCCCTGGCCGTGCAGGCCGCCGAAACCGAGAATCTCGCCCTTGCCGACGCTGAAGGAAATGTCGCGGAAGCCCGCGCCCGATAGGTTGGCGACGGACAGTACCGCATCGCCGGCGGTGGCCGGCACCGGCGGCTTGGCATCGACAAATACCGCCTCGCGCTCGCCCACCATCTGGCGGATGACCGTATCGGCATTGGTCTCGGCGATGGCCGAAGTGGCGACGGTGGCGCCGTCGCGGATGACGGTGACGCGGTCGCCGATCGAAAAGATTTCGTCCATGCGGTGCGAGATGAACACCATGGCGCGGCCTTCCTGTTTCAGGCGGCGCAGGATTTCGAAGAAACGGTCGACCTGGGCGCGGTCGAGCGCCGATGTCGGTTCGTCGAAGATGAGGATGGGGGCTTCGGTGGCCAGCGCCTTCATGATCTCGACCAGCTGCCGCTGGTCGGCGCGCAGCCGGTCCACCGTCACGTCGGCGGCAAAACCTTCGCCGGCGACATCCTTGAACTCGGCGATCACCTTTGCCGCGCGCTCTTCCAATGCGGTGCGGTCGACAAAGACGCCGCCCTTCACCGGCATCGCCGGCAACAGGATGTTCTCGGCCACGGTGCGCCGCGCGGCCAGGCTGAGCTCCTGGTAGAAGATGCCGATGCCGAGTGCCCGCGCCGCGCGCGGTCCGTCAATCGTCACCGGCTTGCCGTCCAGCAGCACCTCGCCGGCGTCCGGCTTGACGCTGCCGGCGACGATCTTGCACAGCGTCGACTTGCCCGAGCCGTTCGAGCCGATCAGCACATGCACTTCGCCAGGCTTGAGATGCAGGTCGCCTCGGCTTAGCGCAACCGTTGCGCCATAGGCCTTGCGCGCGCCGCGAACGATGAGTTCGGACATCGATGCCGTTCCTTCGGCAGGGCAGGGGTAAAACCCCGGAAATTGCCAGATTACTTGAAATTTCGTCCCAGGTCCGCCCGGCGACCGAAGCCGCCGAACGGAGTTCCTTGGGAGGAATTACTTGAAGAGCTTTTCAGCGTCTTCGATCGAAAGCTGGCTGGTGAAGGAGTAGTAGCCGGGCTTGCCGTCCACTGCTTTCGCTGCTTCCGGAAGGTTCTTGGAATCGATGAACGGGATCGGCAGGTACATGGCGTTCTTGTACTGCCCGGCCGCCGCCGGCTCCTTCAGTTCCTTGCCCTGCAGCATCAGCACGGCGACATTGAGCGCCGAGGCCATGACGCCCGGAGGATTGACCGAAGCGCCGGAGTTCAGCTTGTCCTTGGTCCAGATGTCGATGAAGTCCTTGCGGATCTCGCCGGTGGCGGCGATCGACGACTGCTTGCCGGCATCGATGATCGACTTCCAGGCGCCGGCGGCCATGCCGTCCTGCACCCACACGCCGTTGATGTCGGGATAGGTGGCGAGCAGGTTCTGCATGGCCTGCTGGCCCTGCGCCTGGTCCCAGTTGGCGTTCACTTCGTTGACGATCTTGATGTCGGGATACTTGCCGAACACTTCCTTGTAGCCGGCAACGCGCATCTCGTTGGCCGGATGGCCGGCGACGCCGTTGATGGCCACGACATTGCCCTTGCCGCCCAGCGTCTCGGCCAGCCACTTGGCGCCGGCGGCGCCCCAGGCCTTCTGGTCGATACCGACATAGGTGGCATCCTTGGACGACACCTCGGCGTCGGTGGCGATCACCAGGATGCCGGCGTCCTTGGCCTGCTTGAAGATCGGGTCGAACGCGGTCGGGCTGTTCGGGTTGATGATGATGGCGTTGACGCCCTGGCTCATGAAATTGCGCACCTGCGCGATCTGGCCGGGCACGTCGACATTGGCGCTCTGCACCACGACCTCGACATTGACGCCCTTGTCCTTCCAGGCGGCTGCCGCGGCCTTCGCCTCGTCAATCATCTGGGTGCGCCATTCGGAACCGACCCAGCCGTTGGAAAGGCCGATCTTGAAATCTGCTGCGTAAGTGGAAAACGCCGATATGGCCAGCGCGGTGGTGGCCGTCAAAGCTAATGCGATCGCCTTTTTCATATGTTCCTCCCTGAGTGCGACGGCGCGAATGGTAACAGGAATGAAATCGATTTCAATAGCGCAAACGCAGCTTTTTGGGGGATGAGCCCGCCTCCATGCGGGCAGGGACGGGCTATCGTTGCGTCTTCACTTCTGGTCGATGAAGTCGACGACCGCCTTGGTGTATTCGTCGGGCGCCTGCAGCATGGCGAAATGACTGGCGTTGGGCAGGATGATCTCCTTGGCGCCCGGAATGGTCTTGGCCATGTAGTCGGTGTGCTCGCGCTTGATCGCCTCGTCGTGATCGCCGGCTACGATGGCCGTCGGCGTGGTGATCTTGGCGACCTGCTCCTTGCTCCAGTTCGGCTGCGTCTCCCACATCTTGCTAATCTGGGCGACGAAGGCGTCGTACTGGTCGGGCGTCTTGGAGAGTTTTTTGTAGTCGCGGCCCGAGCGCTCGATATAGGCGGCGAAAGTCTTGTTGGTGAGCACGCCGGGATCGACGCCATCGGTGGTGACGTTGGCGGCTTGCGCGAACAGGCGGGTCAGCCGTTCGGGATGCTTCATGGCGATGTCGATGCCGATGATGCCGCCATCGCTCCAGCCGACCAGCGCCGTCTTGTCGATCTTGAGATGGTCGAGCAGGGCAAGGTAGTCGGACGCCATCAGGTCGTAGCCATAGGGCTCTTCGGTGCGGGTGGAGCGGCCATGTCCGCGGCTGTCGGCCACGATCACCTTGTGCGTCTTGGCCAGTTCCGCCACCTGGCTCGACCAGATGTCGGCATGGCCGAGGCCGCCATGGATGAGCAGGACCGGATCGCCCTTGCCGTAGACGGCGTAATACATCTGGATGCCGTTGACCGGCGCATAGCCGCTTTCCTCGGCCTTCGGCATGGGCGCGGGTTCGGGCAGGGTCAGCCAGCGTTCCTCGGCGCGCGCGGCGCCCGAGACGATGAGAAGGGCGACAAAGGCCAAAGCGGTCCACAAACGCGACATCGGGCGGTCCTCCGGGATTGAACCCGGATCAACCGCCTTCCGCCGCGCAAAGTCAACATCGGGCAAAAGCGACGCCGGGGTCGGGAATGGATTCCCGACCCCGGCACGAACCTTCGCCCCTGAGACCTTACGCGTCCTCCTCGACGAACACTTCCTCGCGCTTCTTGCGCACCGCCGGCAACAGCACCACCACCAGGATCAGCGCCGCGACGGCCAGAAGGCCTGCGCTGATCGGACGGGTGACGAAGATGGACGGGTCGCCGCGCGACAGGATCATCGCCCTGCGCAGGTTCTCCTCGAACAGCGGGCCGAGCACGAAACCGAGCAGCAGCGGCGCCGGCTCGCAGCGCAATTTGGCCAGCACATAGCCGAGCAGGCCGAAGAAGGCGACCGCGTAGAGGTCGAAGGCGCTCGATTTCACCGAATAGACGCCGATGGCCGAAAACGCCATGATCGCCGGGAACAGCACGGTGTAGGGCACCGTAAGAAGCTTCACCCACAGGCCGATCAGCGGCAGGTTGAGCACGATCAGCATCAGGTTGCCGATCCACATCGACACGATCAGGCCCCAGAACAGCGCCGGCCGTTCGGCAGCCACGTCCGGGCCAGGCACGATGCCCTGGATGATCATGGCGCCGATCATCAGCGCCATCACCGGGTTGGCCGGGATGCCGAGGGTGAGCATGGGGATGAAGGAGGTCTGCGCGGCCGCGTTGTTGGCCGATTCCGGCCCGGCCACGCCCTCGATCGCGCCCTTGCCAAACTCCTCGGGATTTTTCGCGACGCGTTTTTCCAGCGTGTAGGAGGCGAAGGAGGCCAGGATGGAGCCGCCGCCAGGCAGGATGCCCAGCGCCGAGCCCAATGCCGTGCCGCGCAGCACCGGCGCCGTCATGCGCCGGAAGTCCTCGCGCGTCGGCATCAGCCCGGTCACCTTGCGGATCATCACCGAGCGGTCGTGCTCGTTTTCCAGATTGCGCAGGATCTCGGCCACGCCGAACACGCCGACCGCCACGGCCACGAAATTCAGCCCGTCGGAGAATTCGCGGATGCCGAGCGTGAAGCGCGGCGTGCCTTCGAAAATGTCGGAGCCGACCAGGCCGAGCAGCAGGCCGAGCACCACCATGGCGAGCGCCTTGACGATGGAGCCGTGCGCGAGCGCGATCGAGGAGACGAGGCCGACGACCATCAGCGAGAAATATTCGGCCGCGCCGAATTCCAGCGCGATCCTGGTCAGCGGCGGGGCGAAGATGGCGACAAGGAAGGTGGCGACGGTGCCGGCGAAGAAGGAACCGAGCGCGGCCGTTGCCAGGGCAGCGCCGGCGCGGCCGTTGCGCGCCATCTGGTAGCCGTCGATGGCGGTGACGGCGGAGGAGG
The DNA here is from genome assembly GCF_052115345.1 of Mesorhizobium sp. 2RAF21. Taxonomy (NCBI): domain Bacteria; kingdom Pseudomonadati; phylum Pseudomonadota; class Alphaproteobacteria; order Hyphomicrobiales; family Phyllobacteriaceae; genus Mesorhizobium; species Mesorhizobium sp. 2RAF21. The sequence continues at coordinate 270,875 of NZ_JBFRGM010000005.1, forward strand.
ATTCGCCCGGCATGTTGATGAGGATGGCGGTGGTGGAGCCGCCATACTGGGCGCCGTAATAGATGCCGGCCAGCATGATCAGCGACGACACCGGGTCGCCGATCTGGAAGGTGACGGGCAACAGCATGGCGATGGTGGCGGTGGCGCCGATGCCCGGCAGCACGCCGATCAGGGTGCCGAGCAGCACGCCGATCAGGCAGAAGCCCAGATTGGCCAGCGTCGACGCCGTCATAAAGCCGAGTGCGAGATTGCTGAAGAGATCCATCGCGTCAGGCTCCTAGCCCGGCGAGCCACGGCCCGAAACGTTGGAAGGGAAGGCCGAGCGCGTAGCTGAAGACGACGACCGAAAACAGCGTAAGCGCCGCGGCGATGATGATCGCGGTGGTGGGCCGCATGCGCTGCGAAGCGAAGGCGGCAATCAGCGCCGTGAAGAACAGCGACGGCACGAAGCCCAGCCCGCGCACGGTGAGCCCGAAGAAGATCGGGGCCGGCAGGATGAAGAACAGGCCACGCCAGGCGATCGGCCCGATCGGTTCGCCCGCCATGCGCATCGCCTGGATGGCGATGATGGCGCCGAGCAGCACGAGAACGCCCGACAGGACGAGCGGGAAATAACCCGGGCCCATGCGAAAGGCCGTTCCCATTTCCTGCCCGAGCGACTGGTAGCCGAAGAACAGGCCGGCGGCGATGAAGATCGCGCCGCACGCCGCGTTCGTTCGGTCGATGGAAAGCTTGTCCACGGTTCCCTCCCAATGCCTGGTGCGGCCATCCCTCTCACTCAGCCTCCGCATGCTGCGGCTTCGCTGCCGGACCCGGACCGACCTCTCCCCGAGGGAGAGGAGGCCGTCGGCGCCGGATGAGGGGTAGGCTCGCCTGCGATTGCCCTCGGGGTGAGGGGATGCTCGCCCTGCCGTATGCCTTAGTCGGCGTATTGGCCGGCGGCCTCGATCACCGGCTTCCAGCGGGCGATCTCGCCTTCGAGCTTGGCCTTCAGCGCCGCCGGCGTGGCGTCGGCCTCGGGCGACGGCTTGGTGCCGAGCTCGGCGAAGCGGGCGACCACGTTCTCGTCCTTGAGCGCCTTTTGCAGCGACTTGGAGAGCCGGTCGAGCTTTTCCGGCGCCGTTCCCTTGGGCGCGTAGATGCCGTGCCAGATGCCGACCTGGAAGCCGGGCAGGCCGCCTTCCTCGGCGGTGGCGACGGTGGGCAGCACGTCCAGCCGGGCCGGCGAGGTGACGGCATAGGCCTTGATGGTGCCGCCCAGGATCTGTTTGGTGGTGTTGGTGGTCTGGTCGCACATCAGGTCGACCTGGCCGCCGACCAGATCGGTCATCGCCGGTCCGGTGCCCTTATAAGGAACCGTCACGAACGGGGTCTGGATGGCGTTCATGAACATCATGCCGCACAGATGCGAGGCGGCGCCGATGCCGGCATTGGCAAGGGTGACCTTGTCCTTGTTGGCCTTCACATAGTCGATCAGGCCCTTGAGGTCGGTCGGCTCGAAATCCTTGCGTGCCACGATGGTCATCGGCACGTCGGTGACGAGGCCGACATAGTCGAAGGCGTTCAAAGTATCGTAGGCGAGCTTGCGGTAGAGCGTGGCGCTGGTGGCCATGCCGATGTGGTGGAGCAAAAGCGTATAGCCGTCCGGGTCGGCATCGGCGACGCGGGCCGCGCCCAGCGTACCGCCGGCGCCGCCGACATTCTCCACGATCACCTGCTGGCCGAGATCCTTGGACATGGCCTCGGCGACCAGCCGGGTAACGGTGTCGGTCGGGCCCCCGGCCGAGAACGGCACGATGACGGTGATGGTGCGGTCTGGATAGCTTTCGGCCATGGCCGAACCGGTCAGCATGGCAATGGCGGCAGCCGTCGCCAGCGAGGCGATGAGCGTCTTCATGGAGTCCTCCCAAATATGCGTGCCCTGCCGACGCCCTGGTTTCCTCCAGCGCAGGCAGTGGATGGCGAATAGGAGGGGCCAGAGCCGCGTTCGGCAACACGACGCAGGCGCAAAACGGCGGCATTTCCGCAAGGAGTGTCGCGCGATGGGTGGAAATCGTAACATCGCCGCTCCGGCGTGTGTGGGTTTCCACACATGCGGGCGCGGCAGTCGGAGCCGGACCTAGTCGGCGGCTTCCGAAACGCCCAGCCGCTTCTTGTCGAGCCCGTAGCGCTGCATCTTCTCATAGAGCGTCTTGCGCGAGATTCCGAGCTGTTCGTAGACCGGCTTGAGGCTGCCGCCATGGGCAAGCAGCGCCGCCACGATGACATCCTTCTCGAATTCGGCGACGCGATCGGCGAGACGCAAGTCTCCGGCGTCCGCCCCGGCCGGCTCTTCGGCGCCATGCTGCCCGAGGCCAAGGACAAAACGGTCGGCGGCATTGCGCAGTTCGCGCACATTGCCCGGCCAGTCGCGGCTGGCGACATCGGCGATGATGTGCGGTGGCACGTCGGTGTCGTCGCGGCGATAGCGGCCGGTGGCCTCGCGCACCAGTTGCAGGAAAAGCAGCGGCACGTCTTCCCGCCGCGCGGCAAGTGAAGGCATGCGCAGCGTCACCACATTGAGGCGGTAGAGCAGGTCGGCGCGGAAGCGGCCCGCCGCGACTTCTTCGTCGAGGTCGACCTTGCTGGCGGCGATGAAGCGGACGTCGAGCAGTATCGGCTCGTTGGAGCCGAGCCGGTAGATCACCCGGTCCTGGATGACGCGCAGGAGCTTCGCCTGCAGGTCGGCCGGCATCGAGCCGATCTCGTCGAGGAGCACTGTGCCGCCCCTGGCATGTTCGAACTTGCCGAAGCGCGGGCGCAGCGCGCCCGGAAAGGCGCCGGCCTCATGGCCGAACAGCTCGCTTTCGATCAGCGTGGCGGGCAGTGCCGCGCAATTGATGGCGACGAAAGGTTTGGTGGCGCGGCCGCTGATGTCGTGCAGCGCGCGTGCCGCCACTTCCTTGCCGGTTCCGGTATCGCCGATCACCAATATGTCGGCGTCGGTGGCGGCGATGGCGCGCAATTTGTAGCGCAACTCGACCATCACCTGGGTGCGCCCGGGCAGGCGGGTTTCGAGGTCGTCGTTCTTGCCGGCCGCCGCCCGCAGCTGGCGGTTTTCCAGCACCAGCTTGCGCCGGTCGATGGCGCGCATGGCCATCTCCACCAGATGCTGCGTCGCATAGGGTTTTTCGATGAAGTCGTAGGCGCCCTCGCGCATGGCGCGCACAGCAAGCTGCACGTCGCCATGACCGGTGACGAGGATGACGGGGATGTCGGCGTCGATCTCGCGGATGCGCCCGAGCAGTGTCATGCCGTCCATGCCTGGCATGCGGATGTCCGACATGACGACGCCGTGGAAACCCTGCGTGATGAAATCGAGCGCGCGCTCGGCGGAAGCGCAGTCCTGCACGGCGAGACCGGCGAGGTCGAGCGATTGGGCGGCAGCACGGCGCGGCTCCTCCTCGTCGTCGACCAGGAGCACGATGGGCGGCTTCATTCGGCCGCCTCGCGCACGCCGCTGCGCGCCGCGTCGAGCTCGATGGTGAACAGGGCGCCACCCTCGGGATGATTCAAAACAGCAAGGTCCCCGCCGAAATCCTTGACGATGTTATAAGAAATCGAAAGGCCGAGACCAAGACCCTTGCCGACGCCCTTGGTCGAGAAGAACGGGTCGAAGATGCGTTCCGCGATCGCCTCGGCGATGCCGGGACCATGATCGCGTACCGATATCGCCACCTTGCCGGCCCGCCGTTTCGCCACCAGTTCGATCCGCCGGTCCGGCAAACCTTCGACGGCATCGGCGGCGTTGGTGATGATGTTGACCAGCACCTGCTGCAGCCGCACCGAGCCGGCCTTGACCGTCAGCGGCGCGCGGCCGAGATCGACCGTGAGCGTCGCGTCCGCCGCCTTCAGCCGCCAGGCGACGATCTCCTGCGTGTCGCGGATCACTTCGGCGAGGTCGACCGGCCCGAGTTTTTCGTTCGGCTTGCGGGCGAAATTGCGCAGATGCCGGCTGATCGAGGCCATGCGGTCGGCGAGGCTGGAGATGCGCGCGACATTGTCGCGGGCCTCGGCCGCGCGCTCGCGGTCGATCAGTACGGCGGCGTTGTCGGCATAGGTTTTCACCGCCGCCAGCGGCTGGTTGAACTCATGCGACAGCGCCGCCGACATCTGGCCGAGCGCGGCGAGCTTGCCGGCCTGGATCAGGTCTGCTTGCGTTTGCCTGAGTTGCTGTTCGGTGGCGCGGCGCTCGGTGACCTCGGTCTCCAGGCGCGTGTTGACCAGCGCGAGGTCGTGGGTGCGTTCGTCGACGCGGCGTTCGAGCTCGGCCTGGGCGTTGCGTTGCAGAAGCAGCCGCTCGGCCAGCCGGGCCCGTCGCTGCAGGAAAACAAAGCCGGCCAGGGCGGCAAGGCCGAGCGCCAGCAGCGCGACGGTCACGGTGATCAAGGCCTGGGTATGCGCCGAACGTGTGTCCAGCAGCACACTGATCGTCCAGCCGGCGTCCGGCATCGCCTCCGACAGGACCAGATATTCGCTGCGCTGGCTTTCGAAATTGACGGTCATCAGCGGAAGCCGGTCACCGAAGCTGCTGCGCGTGATCGGCAGTTCACGCAGCGTGGCGGTCGCGTAACGCCGCGAGGCGGCGGTGCGGGCAAGCCGGTCCGGTGTCAGCGGCAAAAGGCTGGAATAGAGCCACTCCGGCCGTTCCGCCATGAAGATGATGCCCTCGGGGTCGGTGACGATGATCTCGTCGTCGCCGCCAAGCCATGAGGCCTCGATGGCATCGACCTCGACCTTGAACACCACGACCCCGCGGATGGCGCTGCCGACACGCACCGGGGCCGAGAAATAGTAACCGCGCTTCAGCGAGGTGGTGCCGAGCGCGAAAAAGCGGCCGCGCTTGCCTTCGATCGCGTCTTGGAAATAGGGTCGATAGGAAAAATTCTCCCCGACGAAGCTGATCGGGCGGTCGAAATTGCTGGCGATGATCGTCTCGCCGTCCGGGCCGATCACATAGATGTCGGAAGATTGCAGCAACGCGTTGATTTGCCTGAGATAGGCATTGCCCCTGGCGCGGAGTTCCGGATTGCCGGGGTCGGCCAGCAAATCCTTGATGTCGTCATTGTCGGCGATCAGCGAGGGCAGCGGTTCGAAGCGGTTGAGCTGCCCCTGCAAGGCGGCGACGGCCAGTCTCAGCGTGGTTTTGCCGCGCGATGCCGCTTGGTCGAGATAAGCGCGCGAGGCGAAGCTGCTGCCATAGAAGGCGAGCGCCACAGCCAGCGTCGCGACCGCGAGCGCAGGCCAGATCCAGCGGCGACCTTTGAGGAACTGCGGCATCGGAAGTCCATGGCAGGTCCTAAAGACCCGGAACAATTCTGTTATCGAGTATAGCCACGGTCTCAGTTCAAACAACCGAGCCGCTGTTTTCCGCGGCGGCTTTCGCTACAGTCGCGAAGAAACACGGGAATCTCCTTGCAATGCCGAAAAATTCATCCTTTTCCAAGCCGCGACCCTGGACCGAAATGGCGACGCTGCTGGTCGACGTCGCCATGGGCCGCAAGCCGGCCGACCTCGTCGTGCGCAACGGCCGCTGGGTCAATGTCCATTCCGGCGAGATTGTTTCCGGCACCGATATCGCCGTGGTCGGCGGGCGCTTCGCCTATTGCGGGCCCGATGTCTCGCACGCCATCGGCCCTGATACGCAGGTGGTCGATGCCGGCGGGCGCTATCTGGTGCCCGGCCTGTGCGACGCGCACATGCATGTCGAAAGCGGCATGGTGACGGTGACCGAGTTCAGCCGTGCCGTCATTCCGCACGGCACCACCTCCATGTTCATCGACCCGCATGAGATCGCCAATGTGCTGGGTCTGCCCGGCGTGCGGCTGATGCATGACGAGGCGCTGGCCATGCCGATCAACGTGCATGTGCAGATGCCGTCCTGCGTGCCTTCGGCGCCGGGGCTGGAAAATGCCGGTGCTCAGCTCACCGTCGAGGATGTCGTCGAGGCGATGGGCTGGGAAAACATCATTGGGCTCGGCGAGGTTATGAACTTCCCGGGCGTCGCCGCCAACAATCCGGTGATGTCGGGCGAGATCGCCGCGACCGTGCGCGCCGGCAAGACGGTGGGCGGCCACTATGCCTCGCCGGATCTCGGCCTGCCGTTCCACGGCTATGTCGCCGGCGGTCCGGAAGACGACCATGAAGGCACCCGCGCCGACGATGCGATCGCCCGCGTACGCCAGGGCATGAAGGCGATGCTGCGTCTCGGTTCGGCATGGTACGACGTCGCCGAACAGATCAAAGCCGTGACGGAACAAGGCATTGACCCGCGCAACTTCATCCTGTGCACCGACGACAGCCATTCCGGCACGCTGGTCAATGACGGCCATATGGACCGCGTCGTGCGCCATGCGATCCAACAGGGCCTGAAGCCGGTGACGGCGATCCAGATGGCGACCATCAACACCGCCCAGCATTTCAGGCTGGAGCGCGAGATCGGTTCGATCGCGCCGGGGCGGCTGGCCGATTTCCTGATCGTCTCGAACCTCGCCGAAATGGCGATCGACGAGGTCTATGGCCGTGGCGTTCGCCTCGCCGCCGCCGGCAGGCTGGAGGCCGATATCCCCGCCTACGACTATCCGGCCAGCGCCAAGAATACGGTGAAGCTCGGCAAGCGCCTTGCCGCACACGACTTCGACATCAAGGCGCCGGAAGGCGCCAACAAGGTGCGCGCCCGCGTCATCGGCGTCATCGAGAACCAGGCGCCGACCCGCGCGCTGGAGGCGGACCTCGCCGTCGAGGACGGTCTGGTCGCCATGGACCGGCGCAATGACGTCTGCCAGATCGCGCTGGTGGAGCGCCATCGCGGCACCGGCGGCGTCACCAACGCTTTCGTCTCGGGTTTCGGCTATGGCGAGGATTGCGCCATGGCCTCGTCGGTGGCGCATGACAGCCATCACATCATCGTCGTTGGTACCAACAAGGAGGATATGGCGCTGGCCGCCAACCGCCTGGCCGAGGTCGGTGGCGGCGTCGTGCTCTATTCGAAGGGCAAGGAACTGGCGCTGGTCGAAATGCCGATCGCCGGCCTGATGTCGGACGAGCGCGCCGAAATCGTTGCAGCCAAGGCCGAGAAGTTGACTGAGGCGATGCGCCAGGTGGGCTGCTCGCTGAACAACGCCTACATGCAGCACTCGCTGCTGGCGCTGGTGGTGATCCCCGAGCTGCGCATCTCGGATGTCGGGCTGGTCGATGTACGCACCTTCGAGAAGGTCGACCTGTTCGTGTGAGGTTTTATGGCGTTCTGGCTGGCAAGTGCCGTTGGATTGGTGGTCGCCTACCTGCTGGGGGCCACGCCCACCGGGTACCTGGCGGGGAAACTGCTGCGGGGCATCGATATCCGCGAGCATGGCTCCCGATCCACCGGGGCGACGAATGTACTCAGAACGCTGGGCAAGGGACCGGCGCTGGTCGTGCTTCTCGTCGATGTGCTGAAGGGTATAGCCGCCATCGTCTTCGCGCGCTGGTTTTATTCCTGGCTCGCGACGCTGCCGTCCTTCGCGCCGCCGGCGGCGATCGATCTCCAGGCCCTGGTGCCCTGGGCCGTCTGCCTGTCGGGGCTGGCGGTTCTGCTCGGGCACGGCCGCTCGATCTGGCTGAACTTCACCGGCGGGAAGTCCGCCGCCACGGGGCTCGGCGTTTTGCTGGCGATGTCCTGGCCCGTGGGACTGGGCGCGTTCGCGGTCTGGGGCGTGGCGCTCGCCGTCTCCCGCATCGTCTCGCTCAGCTCGATCCTCGCCGCGCTAACGGCGATCATACTGGTCTTCGCCTTCGAGCAGCCGCTGCCCTACCGGCTGCTGGTGATCGCCGGCGGCCTCTATGTGATCCTGCGCCATCGCGCCAACATCCAACGGCTCCTGTCCGGGTCGGAACCACGGCTGGGGCGAAGCGGCGCGTGAGGGACGCCGTGCCGGGGCGCGATGTCGACACTGGCCAAGTTGCGGACATCGCGGCCGTGTGAGGCTCAGGCTTGTTTCAGCAGTATTTCCGCGAGGGCTTCGGGTTCGAGCTGCGGCACGTTGTGTCCGCAGTTCAGGGCGTAGGTTTGCCAGTCCGGGTCATTGCTCAAGCGTTCATGGAGGTCGCGAAACGGACTGCCCTCCCACCCATGCGCGCCGACATAGACCTTGCGCGGAACGTCGCGCCATTGCCCGGTCAGGATGATCGCCTGGAGAAAAGTCGCCATCGGATGCGGGCGGCATCGCGGCTCGCGGTTGGAGGGCGGCACGCAGGTCAGCCCGTCGGCTTGCGATCCGGCGATGAAGATGTCGCGAAAATCGGGGCTGGTCAGCGACCAGACGGACTCGCCGGTTTCGGGAACATAGGCATCGACATAGACCAGGGCCCGGATTTTGGCGCGTGCCCTGTCGGCAACGCCGCTCACGACCATGCCGCCATAAGAATGACCGACCAGGATCAATTCGTCAGCGCAATCTTCCGCGACTTGAACGGCTGCCTCTATGTGACTGGAGAGATTGGCCGCCGGCGCCGGAACATCACCGAGGCCGGGGAGGGTGAGCGCGAGTACCTTGTGTCCCGATGCGGTCAACAGATCCGCGACCGGATCAAAAGTCCAGCCACCGCGCCATCCACCCGGAATGAGGATAAAAGTCGTCATTTGGCACCGATCGTTTGTCTGGCAATAGGGGATGCACCTAGGCTCAATCACGAACGGAGCAAAAGCAAGGTCGAGGCGGAGCTCGACTGGCAACGCCCCGGACGGATTGCTCTCGCCGCGAAATCTCATGAAAAATGAGCCGAGGTGTCGGGAACTGCGCCGGTCGTTCGTCCTTTGGAGGCAAAGCGCGGGAACTGGATCGCTGGCCATGGGAAGGATTGCCGCAATCATGCGCACTGGTCTCGCCAGCATCACCCCATCGCCAGGAGCGATCCAATGATCCCCACCATCACCGCTTTTGAACGGTCGCCAGACCGCGGCAGGGGACAGGCGCGCGACATGCGTGTTCGCTGGGCGCTTGAGGAAGTGGGGCAGCCTTACGACGTTCGCCTTGTTTCGTTCAGCGCGATGAGGGAAGGCGCGCATCGCGCGCTGAATCCTTTCGGGCAGATTCCGACCTATGAAGCGGGTGATCTCACTCTGTTCGAGTCAGGCGCGATCGTGTTCCATATCGCCGAGCGCCATCGCGGCCTCTTGCCCGACGAGGCAAATGCCCGGGCGCGCGCCATCACCTGGATGTTCGCCGCGCTGAGCACGATCGAGCCGCCGGTCCTGGAACGCGAGGCCGCCGTCCTCCTCGAGCGCGACGCGCCCTGGCACGCCGAGCGTCTGCCTCGGGTCGAGGACCGCATCCGCCACCGGCTGCGCGCGCTCTCCGACCACCTCGGCGACGCCGATTGGCTGGACGGCGCGTTCAGCGCCGGCGACCTGGTCATGGTCGGGGTGCTGCGCAGGTTGATCACATCGGGGATGCTGGACGAATTTCCCAACATCGCCGCCTATGTCGCCCGCGCCGAGGCGCGACCGGCCTTCAGGCGCGCCTTCGCTGCCCAGTTGGCGGTTTTCACCGCCGCGTCGGCCGGTTGATCAAGGCTGCATGATAAGGCCTACAAGCAGCACGTGCCGCCGCCGCTGGCTGTGATCTGGCGCGCCTTCTCAAAGTCGGATCGGTCGACGTGGGGACCTTCGAGGCGGCCGACCCGCTCGCGTGAGCGGGAGCCTCGATCTCGCTAGATGGCGCCGCTCGCCAGACCATGGATCACGCCCAGCAGCGAACAGCCGCCCAACACCCAAAGCATGCCAAGCTTGAAGCGGAACACGGCGAGCAGGGCGATGATGGAAAGGCCGAGCGCCGCCGGGTTCACGCTGGTCAGCACCGGGATGTCGAGGGTCGCGCCTGCCACATGGATTTCGCGCAGTTCGCCGAACAGAACATGCAGCGCGAACCAGACCGCGAGGTTGAGGATCACGCCGACGACAGCGGCGGTGATCGTGGCCAGCGCCGCCGAGAGTGCCTTGTTCGAGCGCAGCGTCTCGATGTAGGGCGCGCCGAGGAAAATCCACAGGAAGCAGGGCGTGAATGTCACCCAGGTGGTGAGCAGACCGCCCAGGGTGCCGGCCAGCAAGGGCGGCATCGCACCCGGCGAACGGAAGGCCCCCATGAAGCCGACGAACTGGGTCACCATGATGAGCGGACCGGGCGTGGTCTCGGCCATGCCCAGCCCATCCAGCATTTCGCCGGGCTTCAGCCAGCCATAGGTGCCGACGGCTTGCTGGGCGACATAGGCGAGCACGGCATAGGCGCCGCCGAAGGTGACCACGGCCATCTTCGAGAAGAACATGGCGATCTCGGCAAAGACGTTTCCCGGCCCCTTCAACAGAAGCAGGGCCGCGACAGGCGTCAGCCAGAGCACCAAAAGAATGGCCGCCATCCTGAGCGACCAGGCCGTCGCATTGCGGGCATGGGCCGGAATATCATCGCCAAGCGCGGTGTCGGCATCGGCGACTTGGTTCTTACCCATCTTGCCGTGGCCATTGGCAGCGGCGAAGGCTGCCCAGCCGGCCCGGCCACCGAAATAGCCGATCAGCGCGGCGGAGAGCACGATCAACGGAAACGGCACCCGGAAGACGAAGATGGCGACGAAGGCGGCGGCTGCCAATGCCACCATCACCTTGTTGCGCAACGCGCGCTTGCCGATGCGGGCGACCGCTTCCAGCACGATCGCCAGCACGGCCGCCTTGAGGCCGAAGAACAGCGCCTGCACGACCCCGACATTGCCGAAGATCGCATAGATCCAGCTCAGCGCCATGATGGCGACGAGGCCGGGCAGCACGAACAGGATGCCCGCCACCAGCCCGCCTTTCGTCCGGTGCAGCAGCCAGCCGATATAGATCGCCAGCTGCTGCGCTTCCGGGCCGGGCAAAAGCATGCAGTAGTTCAGGGCATGCAGGAACCGGGTCTCGCCGATCCAGCGCTTTTCCTCGACGAGGATGCGGTGCATGACGGCGATTTGCCCGGCCGGGCCGCCAAAGCTCAGCGCGGCAATCCTGGCCCATACCTTGATCGCTTCGCCGAAGCTGATGCCATGCGCTGCATGACGGTCCGGTGTGGTGGTCGCCGCGTTCGGAACTGTGACAGTCATTGCGCGGCTCCCGGCCTGACGTTCGGCCAATTGTGCGTCTCGTCGGTCGCGTCGCGGCACCAACGATAGAAGGCATCGTAAAGCGCGATGCCGGCTTCCAGTTGGGCAAGGTCGTCGGAATACATGCGCGAAAGGCCGAGCGATGCCGCAAGCAGCCCGGCTGCCTCGGGGGCGAGGTCGAGACGCGCGGTATCGGCACCGCGCACAATGGTTGCAAGCCGAAGCAAGGGATCGCTGGCGAGCCCGAATTCCTCGACCATGGTGTCGAAGCTGCATGTGTCGCCGCGATGGCTCCAGAACACGCCCTCCACGTCGAACGGCGTGGCATGGAAGCGTTCAGCCACGCCCGCCACCTCCTGCGGTGCTACGAACAGAAAGGCAGCGGCCGGATCGACAAAACGCCGGATCAGCCAGGGACAGGCGATGCGGTCGATCTTCGGCCGTGCCCGCGTCACCCAGACGGTGCGGCCTGTCGCATCGCGTGGCGGCACCTTGTTGGCGGGCACCGCCGGCAAGCCAGCGGCGAACCAGGCCTCGATACCGCCTTCGAGCGAATCGGCCGGCAGCCCGAGCTGACGCAGCCAGGCTGCGCAACCTTCGCTGAGCTTCTTGCCGCTTTGGCAAATCACCACCGCCGAAGTCTGGCTGATTGCCGAATGCCAGATTTGAACGTCCTGATATGGTCGCCTGAGCGAGCCGGGCACGAGGCGCGGGTCGAGAGCGAAGTCCTCGTCGTTGCGTACATCGATCAGCGCCGGGCAATGCGGCGTGCCGATCAGGCGGGCGAGCTTGTCGATGGATATGGTCGTTGGGGATGGCATGACGCGTCCTTCCGTTTACCGGGTTTCTGGACGCGATTCTTGGGCCGTAGCCTCGTGGGGAGATCGCAATCCCCATAATGGCGATCATTTGCCCGCCGCCGCGACAAGTCAAGCGGTGGCTTGATTGTGGCCTGCGAAAGTGCGCAACGGATCGCCTTTTCCGAGGGGCACGATCCCCGGGCGCTCTCACGAAATGGCCGGCCTCAGGACCCGGTCGAATTGCCTGGAGCGCCGAGGTTTTGCGGCTCTCCGATCTCGACCGCATGTCCGTCGGGGTCATAGAAGCGGAACACGCGTTGTCCCCAGGCTTGACGCTCGACGGGATGGATCAGCTTCACATGCGGCGTGATGGCCTCGAAAGCCGCGTCGACATCCTCATGCTCGAAATAGAGGAGCAGGTTCCGCCGCCCGTAGGGTTCCGTCGCCTGGGATACCTTGCCCCAGACAGTCTGTTCGAGGGCTTGGCCCTCGTGGATCGCGAATCCGGTCTCGAACAGCACGAAGCTTCCAAAATCCTCCACGATCTTCAGGCCAAGTGTCTTTTGGTAGAATTCCCTGGAGCGGCCGATGTCGCTGACGAAGGGGATCGGATTGATGAAGCGCATTGGGCTCCCTTCGCAGCTTCAGGTCGTCATGGCGAGCCGGCGCTGCGGCCGCGCACCACCACCTACTGCCCCCCGGTCACCACCGTCAGCACCTTGAACGGCGTGGTCACGACGATTTCCGCGACCGAGCCGACGGCGCGGCCGAGACCGCTGCCGAGGTTTTCGAGCGGCTGGTCGCCGCCGGGCTCGGCCGAGGCGAGCGCTGCCGGCGTGCGCAACTGTTTGCCCAGCAACTGCACCAGGAGCGGGTTGTCGGCGAATTTGGCGTGGTTGAGGCTGTCGCCGCTCTGGGTCTTGGTGAGGTCGGCCACCACCACGCCATACTGGGCGAGATCGGCGGCATTGCCATAGTCGCCGACGCGCGGCTTGTCGCCGGAAATGAAGGTGGAAAGCTGCAGGGCGCGATCGTCGGCCGAAAGCAGCACGGTGAAGGGCCGCTTCGGCTTGCCGTAGCGCAGCATCTGCTTCTTGAAGACGTCGACGTCGATATCGGGAGAGGCCAGAACGACGTAGCCCAGCTTGCCCGAAAGGTCGCGGTCGCCGGTGATCGCCAGCTGGCGCAACGCTTCCATCGCCACCCAGTTGCCCATGGAATGGGCGATGATGTCGATGCTCTTGGCCTTGGTCTTCGCCAGCATCCTCAGCGTCGCCTCAAGATCGTCGCGGGCGGCGTTGGCGCTTTCCTTGTCATAGATGTAGCCGGTGGTCTTGCCGGCCGAGGCCCAGGAAAACAGCACCGGCGTGCCGGGATAATTAGTGTCCTGCACGATCTGCGTCAGCCGGAAGACGCCGTCGTCGAAACCGTTGTTGTAGCCATGCACGAACACCAGCACGCGTCCGTCGGCGCGGGCGATGTCGGCGCCGACCGCCTGTTCGAATTCCTTGGCGTTGCCGTACAGCACGGCGCGCTGGGCGGTGAAATGCTTGGCGGGGTCGCTCTGCCCGCGGCCTCTTGCCCGCTCGATCTTGCCGACTTCATGGATCTTCGGCACGGAGACGTCGACGCGTGCATATTGCGTGTGCAGCGAACGGTCGCTGCTGAACACCTGCCTGGGCTCGGTCTTCGCGGGCTTGCGGGTGGTGGCGACATAGATGTCGTGCGTGGCCGCGATGGCGGAAGCCGGCGCTTCGACAGCGGTCTTGTTCAGGAGATCGTGCGTGTTCGAGCCGGCGCAGCCGGAGGCTGCAAGCGCGATGGCGACGACGAACAATGCCTTCCAGCGCATGATGCCGTTCCCGATGTCTTCACGCCGGAGCCTGGCGTCCATCCTCGAATAGTGGCTGAACCGAGCCCAGTCCAGCGCAATCCGGCTTTGTCTACATCATGCCGAGCTGGCGGATACGGTCGGTGACCTGGCGGTCGCTGGCGAAGCCGTCGTCCTCGCGCAACCGCTGTCCGAGCAGCCTGACCATCTCGGGATTGTCGGCGAACTTGTTGTGGTTGAACGCGTCGGTGCCTTGCTTGGACGACAGATCGACCACCGAAACGCCGTACTGTGCCAGGTCGTCGGCGTTCTTGTAGTCGCCGAGCCGCGGCCGCGAACCGGCCAGGATTCCCGACAGGCGCAGCGCCCGGTCGTCGTCGGACAAAAGCACGATGAACGGCTTGTCCGGCTTGCCGTAGCGGCGCATCTGGCTCTTGAACACGTCCACGTCGATGTCGGGCGAGGCCAAAACGACATCGCCCAGCTTGCCGCCGAGATTGCGGTCGCCGGTGATGGCCAGCTGCCGCAGCGTTTCCATCGTCACCCAGGTGCCCATGGAGTGGGCCACGATGTCGATGCGGCGGGCGCCGGTCTGCGCCAGCATGCGCAGCGTCACCTCCAGCTGGTCGCGGGCGACGCTGGCGCTCTCGCGGTCATAGACATAGCTGGTGGTCGAGGCGCCCGAAGCCCACGAGAACAGGACCGGCGTGCCGGGATAGTTGGAATCGTTGACGATCTGGGCGAGGCGATAGACAGCGTCGTCGAACGAGGTGTTGTAGCCGTGCACGAACACGATGACGCGGCCGCCGCGCGCGGCGATATCGGCGTTGAGCGCGGTCTGGAATTTTGGCGACGCGTCGTAGCCGACCATCTGCGAGGCCATGAAATATTTCGACGGATCGTCGGAGGTGCCGCGGCTCTTGCGCTCGATCTGGCCGACCTGGTGCTCCTTCGGCACCGTGACGTTGACGCGCGCATAGTTCAGCGAGGCCGAGCGATCGCCGTCGAAGCCCTGGTTCGGATCGTCGGCGCGCTTGCGGGTCGTGGCGATGAAGATGGCATGATTGCCGACGATGTCGGAGACCGACGCCGTGACAGCCGCACTGCCCAGCACCTCCTGCGACGACTGCGTGGCGCAGCCGGCGGCAAGGAGCGCCGCCGCAATGATCAGGAACCTTCTCAAACGCACGATACGTCCAGCCCTGCTAATGCCGGCTCCCGCCGGTTCTCGGTTAGATGGAAGCAGCCTCCGGACAAGCGAAGTGCGGCCAAAGTAAGTCCAGGGCCGCGAAAACCATGCCCACGGCGATCTGTCGAGAGCCAACTGTTGCACCAAAGCCAAAATGGCGTCAGGAACGGTTACAACAATCGCAACAAGGGCTTGTCCGATGACCAGCTTCGCCGACCGCGTCGCCAATGCCGCCGCCGCGGTACGCCAGATCTTCCCCGAGACGCCCCTGCAGGAGAACGACTACCTGTCACGCAAATTCGGCGCGCGGGTGCTCCTGAAGCGCGAGGATTTGACGCCGGTGCGCTCCTACAAGATCCGCGGCGCCTTCAACTTCTTCCGCAAGGCGCTGGCCGAGGGCAACGAGGCAGAGTTGTTCGTATGCGCGTCGGCCGGCAACCACGCCCAGGGCTTCGCCTTCGTTTGCCGCCATTTCGGCCGCAGGGGCGTGGTCTTCATGCCGGTGACGACACCGCAGCAGAAGATCGACAAGACAAGGCTGTTCGGCGCCGAATACGTCGAGATCAGGCTGGTGGGCGATTTCTTCGACGAATGCTATCGCGCCGCCTTCGAATTCACCGAGCAGAGCGGCGCCCATATGGTGCCGCCCTTCGACCACAAGGATATCATCGAGGGACAGGCCACCGTCGCTTATGAGATCGCCGACCAGATGCCCGGCGCGCGCGTGCCCGACATCGTGCTGCTGCCGGTCGGCGGCGGCGGGCTGGCCGCCGGCGTGTCGCATTATTTCGCCGAGCGGGGCAGGGTGCCGCGTTTCGTCTTCTGCGAACCGGCCGGCGCGCCGAGCCTCAAGGAAAGCCTCGCCGCCGACAAGCGCGTCAAACTCGCCAAGGTCGACAATTTCGTCGACGGCGCGGCGGTGGCCGAGATCGGCCGCGAGCCGTTCCGGCACCTGAAAGGCTTTTCGCAGGATGACGTGCGGCTGGTGCCCGAAAACCGGCTCTGCGCCACCATGATCGAGATGCTGAATGTCGAGGGTGTCGTGCTGGAACCGGCGGGAGCGCTCGCCATCGACGCGCTCAAGGATTTTCCGCGCAAGGAGATCAAGGGCAAGACCGTCGTCGCCGTCGTCTCGGGCGGCAATTTCGATTTCGAGCGCCTGCCCGACGTCAAGGAGCGGGCGCTACGCTTCGAAGGCTTGAAGAAATACTTCATCATCCGGTTTCCGCAGCGGCCGGGCGCGCTGCGCGATTTCCTCGAAATGCTGGGACCTGACGACGACATCGCCCGCTTCGAATATCTGAAGAAGTCGGCGCGCAATTTCGGCTCGGTGCTGATCGGCATCGAGACCAAGGATCGCCGCAATTTCGATCTGCTGCTCGCCAATTTCGACACACATGGCGTGCAATATCAGGACATCACCGAAAACGAGACGCTGGCGGGCTTCATCATATGAGCGAGATTGGTTTCGTCGCGCTGTTTTCCGGCATCAATGTCGGCGGCAACCGCATCGTGAAAATGGCGGAGCTGCGCGCTTTCTTCGAGGAGCTCGGCTTCACCAATGTCGCCAGCTACGTGCAAAGCGGCAATGTCGTGTTCCGCGCGGCCAAGGCGGATGCGGTGGCGCTGACCAGGACGATCGAGGCGGCGTTCGAGAAGCGCTGGGGCTTCTATTCGCGCATCATGGTGCGCGACGCCGCCTGGTTCGAGCGGCTGGTGGCGGACAATCCTTATCCGGAAGTCGCGGAGGACCCGACCAAACTGCACGCGATGGCGCTGGAGCGGGAGCCGACGGCCGAGGAAATCGGCCGGCTCGCCGAAAAATGCACGGGACCGGAGCGTTTCGCGGTTAAGGGCGACGTGCTCTACCTTCACGCGCCGGACGGGCTCGGCAGGTCGAAATTCGCCGAAATCCTGCCGCGCACGCTGAAGGTGCCCGGTACCACGCGCAACTGGCGTTCGGTGCTTGCGCTGGCCGAGATGGTTTCGCCGGCGCCGCGCTGAGGCGGCGAAGGATCAGGCAGCCTGGCGTTGCCAGGCGAAGGCCAGTTCCTCGCGGAAGGCAAAACGCTTGATGTGGTCCTCGACCACGCTCTCCAGGCGCTCCAGCGATGCCGCATCGGCGGCGGTCAGCGCGATGCGCAGCGCGGTGTCGCCGGCGTCCATCACGGTGCGGCCGATGGTCAGCTCGATCTCGCCATGGTTCGGGTCGAAAGAGACCGGAAACTTGTGCGCCCAATGTTTGCAGAGCTGCTGCAGATAGCGGCTGGCATGTTCGGTGGCGACGTCGGCATGACTGTTGGACATGGAATTCTCCGTTTTCGATTGTCCTGGCTGGCGTCACGCTGGCTGGGTGAGGCGGGCCTGACCTGAAATAGGTCGGACCCGCCGGAAGTCAGGTATCTTGTTACCAGGTACCGGTGTTCGGCATCGAGGCCCAGGGTTCGGCCTTGCCCTTGGCCGGCCCCTTCTGCAGCAACTCGATCGAGATGCCGTCGGGCGACTTGATGAAGGCCATGTTGCCGTCGCGCGGCGGGCGATTGATGGTCACGCCCTTGTCCATCAGCTGCTGGCAGGTGGCGTAGATGTCGTCGACCTCGTAGGCGAGATGGCCGAAGTTGCGGCCGCCCTTGTAGTCTTCGGGATCCCAATTGTAGGTCAGCTCGACCAATGGCGCGCGCGCCTCGACGCCGCTTGCCTCGTCTTCGGATGCCGCCAGGAAGATCAGCGTGAAGCGGCCCTGCTCGTTTTCGTAGCGGCGCACTTCCTTCAAACCCAGCTTGTTGCAGTAGAAGTCGAGGGATTGTTCGACATTGGCCACACGGACCATCGTGTGCAGATAGCGCATATTCGTCTCCAAGCTTGGGGTGTGGCGCACCATAGGGGTCGTGAGGATACCCCGCAACGTAGAAAAACAACGCGACGGCAGTCGGCAAACAACGTTTGTGGTGGAGATTGAATGAGCCGGTGAAAAAAGGCACGTCAGCTCTTGCACACCCCGGAAGCCGCAGTGTTAATCTCATGTAAAGAATCAGTTGATGCAGTTTCGGAGAAAGGGGGCGTTCTGATGGGGGAAAAAGCCTCTCTGATCGGGCGGGGTGCGCTTCTAGGCGACACCGCCGGGCTCGACGAGATCGGTGAAACGGCGGACCTTTTGGAGGTCTCCGGCGCCATCAAATGGTTCGACGTTGCCAAGGGTTATGGCTTCATTCTTCCCGACGAAGGCGATTCCGGCGATATCCTCCTGCATGTGACCTGCCTGCGCCGCGACGGTTTCCAGACCGCGCTCGAAGGCGCGCGGGTGGTCTGCCTGGTCAAGCAGGGCGATCGCGGACTGCAGGCGTTCCGCGTCCTGTCGATGGATATCTCGACGGCGGTGCATCCTGCGGAGATGCAGGAACAGCGCACCCATGTCGCGGTTACGCCCGAGAGCGGGCTGGAGCGGGCCCTGGTCAAGTGGTTCAACCGCACCAAGGGATTTGGCTTCCTGACGCGCGGCGAAGGCACCGAGGACATCTTCATCCATATGGAGACGTTGCGCCGCTACGGTGTCACCGAATTGCGGCCGGGCCAGGTGGTTCTGGTGCGCTATGGCCGGGGCGACAAGGGGCTGATGGCCGCCGAAGTCCATCCCGATGTGGGAACCCTGCCGGTAGCGCATTAAGCGCACCGCATTCCCAAAGCGATGGCCGCCGGAAGGCGGCCTTTTGTTTATCCGCCCATGTGTTTATCCGCCATGCGCCGTTTTCCCGCCGTCGATGACGAGCGAGGCACCGGTCATGTAGGGGTGGTCGTTCGAGGCAAGCACCAGCGCGAATGCCGCGATCTCGTCGGCGGTGGCCATGCGGCCAAGGCCGGGCACGTTCGACTTCGCCCATTGCGCGGCCGCGACTTTCCAGGCGGCGTCGGGAATTGCCTCCATGCCGGCGACGCGCCGCACCAGTTCGGTGTCGGTCGTGCCCGGCAGCAGCGCGTTCACCCGGATGTTGTGGGCGGCATAGTCGAGCGCGGCGGCCTGGACCAGCCCGACCAGCGCGCGCTTGCTGGCTGTGTAGGCGGCACGCTTCGCGCTGGTGGCGATGGCGTTGGACGACGAGGTCACGACGATGGTACCGCCGCCCACCGCCATCATATGCGGGAGCTGGTATTTCATGGCCAGGAACACACCGCGCAGATTGGTGTTCACCACCCGGTCCCATTCGTCGGCGCTATATTCGTGCAGCGTCTTTTCCAGCGTGATGCCGGCATTGTTGAACGCCACGTCGAGGCGGCCGTAGCGGTCGACGACCTTGGCGATGAAGGCGCTCACGTCCTCTTCCTTCAGCACGTCGGCGGGCACATAAAATGCATCGCCGCCGGCCGCCTTGATCTCGTCTTCGACCTGTTGGCCGAGATGCTGGCGCCGGCCGCAGAAGCCGACCTTGCCGCCCTCGCGCGCAAAGGCGATCGCGGCGGAGCGGCCGATGCCCGATGTGGCGCCGGTGACGACGACGACCTTGCCTTCGAAGCGCCGGCCTTCGATGCGTGGCGGAGGCGGCGGGCTGGACGATTGGCCAAGCACCACGCCGCCGGACAGGCCGAGCGCCAGCCCGGCGCCCACGCCCACTGCCGCCGTGCCCAATATGCGCCGTCGCGAGGGTTTGCCGGTGTCTTGCGTCATTGTTTTCTCCTTTTGCGGGCGCTGACGTAAGTTCGTTCAGCGCATGTGTGGCCGTTCATCGGCGGCGATCATGGTGCAATCTCCCTTCTCCCCTTGCGGGAGAAGGTGGCCGAGCGCGGCGGCGCAGCCGCCGTAAGCGAGGTCGGACGAGGGGTGCTGGACGGAGTGCGCCCGTGCCAATGCCTCCCCTGAGATCAAGGTGTCCGACCCGCATCGCGTCGTTTCTTCCAACACCCCTCATCCGGCTTGGCGCGTGATGCGGTAGACGGCGGCCGGCGGCACGTTGCGCAGGGTCCTGCCGACCCGCTCGGCCTTGAGGTTGAGCTGCTCAAGTACGGACGGCGCAACCGGGCAGCGCGGTCCGTAGGTGAACTGGTAGAAGGCCGCCTCGGGTCGTAGCCACCGGAACGAACCGGCGAGGATCGCCGTCACCTTGGGCGGCGGCATCGACAGGAGCGGCAACCCGCTTATCGCGGCGCCAGCCATCGCGGCGTCGAACAGCGGTGACTGGCCGATCGCGGCGGCATCGATTTCCAGCACCCTTGCATCTGGGAAACGCAGCCGCAGCAATCTGGCGAAATCCCCGCCGAGCTCGACGAGGGTGAGGTCGCTTTCGACCACCTGCCGCCTGATGAGTGCGCGGGTGAAGACGCCGGTGCCGGGCCCGAGTTCCAGCACCGGTCCCGTCGCGCCGGAGATCTCGCTGGTGATCAGATCGGCCAATGCCTGGCTGGACGGCGTCACCGAAGCCACCCGCAAGGGAGCCGATATCCAGGCGAGAAAGAAGGCGAGTGCGTCGGCCGACATGGCTGATCTCCGGTAGTGTGCCGGCGCCCAACGCGCGGCAAACCCGAAGGTAGGTCTCTTGAAACTGTCCGAGAATACGACATAAACTACATGTACTATGCATTCAGGCTTCATAATTACTCGCGATCAGCTGGACGGTGTGGTTGCGTTCCTGCGCGTCGCCGAATTGCGTTCCTTTCGCGCCGCCGCG
Source organism: Mesorhizobium sp. 2RAF21 (assembly GCF_052115345.1). Classification (NCBI taxonomy): domain Bacteria; kingdom Pseudomonadati; phylum Pseudomonadota; class Alphaproteobacteria; order Hyphomicrobiales; family Phyllobacteriaceae; genus Mesorhizobium; species Mesorhizobium sp. 2RAF21. The sequence goes on from NZ_JBFRGM010000005.1 coordinate 291,494, forward strand.
CAGGAACTCAGCCTTTCGCCATCGGCGCTGAGCCAGATCGTGCGCGCGCTGGAGGCCCGCATCGGCGTAACGCTTTTGACGCGCACCACCCGCAGTGTCGGGCTCACCGAAGCAGGAGAGCGCTTCGTCGATCACGCCCGCCCGGCGCTGGACCGGCTGATGTTGGGTTTCGAGGCCGCGCAGGCGCTGGGCGCCGAAGTGACCGGCCTGCTGCGCATCACCGTGCCGCGCCCGCTATTGCCGTTGCTGGCCGACGAGTTGCTGTCGGAATTCTGCGGCCGCTATCCGGCGCTGGAAGTCGAACTGTTCGCCGAGAACGCGCTGACCGATATCGTCGGCGAGGGTTTTGATGCGGGCGTGCGGCTGGGTGAGCTTGTCGAGGCCGACATGGTGGCGATGCGGCTGACGCCTTCCTTCCGCTTCGTCGTTGTCGGCGCTCCGCACTATTTTGCCCGCCACGGCCGGCCGCAGCGACCGGCCGACCTGCAGCTTCACCGCTGCATCCGTTCGCGCCGCGCCTCGCGACGCGCGATCTATCGCTGGGAGTTCATCGAGGATGGCCGCGACATCGAGGTCTCGGTCGACGGTCCGCTGATCGTCAATGATGGGGACTTGAACATCGCCGCCGCCATCAAGGGGCTTGGACTGGCCTATGCGCCGGAGCCGCTCGTCATGCCGCTGGTGCGCAAGGGGGAGCTTGAAGTGGTCCTCGAAAAATACGCGCCCGATTCACCTGGATTGTTCCTTTATTACCCCAGCCGCTCCCAGATGCTGCCCAAGCTGCGCGCCTTCGTCGACTTTGCGCGCGAGCGCGTGCGTGCCCGTTTCGCGAGATTGATGGCATGACGGTTGCCGGCTTGGCTTTGCCTGTTCGGCATGCTCCAACAGGCGTCGTCACGATTCCGGCCGCTTTGCATGGGTCGATGGGCGAAGCTGATGTGAGGCCGCGATGGTTCGATTGAATGCCGTGAAGGAAGCCAGACCTTCGCTTGCCGCCGTTGCCATGTTGGCGGCGCTGGTCGCCATCTGCCTCAGCCTGTTCGTGCTCTCGCCGGCCACCGCCGAGAACCAGGCGATGATGCTGCCGGTCGATGCAGCGCCTTTGGTCGCGGTCACCGCCAAGGGCGACCGCGCCTTCCAGATCGAGATCGCCGACACCGAGGACGAACGCGAGGCGGGACTGATGTTCCGGCAGACCATGCCGGACGACCGCGGCATGTTGTTCGTGTTCGATCAGACCGAGGGCGTCGGTTTCTGGATGAAGAACACGCCGATGCCGCTCGACCTGATCTTCATCGGCGAGGATGGCCGCATCAGCGCCATCCGCAAGGGCGAGCCGCAGTCGGAGGCCGTCATCGCCCCTGACGCCCCCGTGCGTTTCGTGCTCGAGCTGAAAGCCGGTACCGCGGCTCGCCAAGGCATCGCCGAGGGCGACCTGATCAAGCACCCGGCCGTCCAGGCCGTTTCCGGCACCAAGTGAAGAGAGCGGGACCACGCCATGCAATCCTTCAGCCATGAAGGCTTCGACCTTGCTTTCCTCGACCGCCAGCCCGCCTCGGGCAGCGGCGACCCGGTGCTGATGATCCACGGTTTCGCCTCCAGCCATTATGTGAACTGGGTGGCGCCGGGCTGGTTCAAGACGCTCAACGATGCCGGCTACCGCGCCATCGCCTTCGATCATCGCGGCCATGGCGCGTCGACCAAGACTTATGACGGCGCCGATTACACGCCCGACAAGATGGCGTCGGACGCGGCGGCGCTGCTCGACCATCTCGGCATCGAGCGCGCCCATGTGATGGGCTATTCGATGGGCGCGCGGGTGTCAGCCTTCCTGGCGCTGTCGGAACCTGGCAAGGTGGCGACGCTGGTACTTGGCGGGCTGGGCATCGGGCTGGTCGACGGTGTCGGCGACTGGGACCCGATCGCCGAGGCGCTGCTCGCAGACGAAGCAGCAGCTATCACCCATGCGCGCGGCCGCATGTTCCGCGCCTTCGCCGACCAGACCAAAAGCGACCGTGAGGCCCTTGCCGCCTGCATCATCGGCTCGCGTGACGAATTGTCGGAGGACCAGGTGGCGCGCATCGCCCAGCCGACGCTGATCGCCGTCGGCACCACCGACGACATCGCCGGCTCGCCGGACGAACTGGCCGCACTCATGCCCAACGCCACGGCTTTCCACATCGAAGGCCGCGACCACATGCTTTCAGTCGGCGACCGCACCTTCAAGAAGCGCGTGCTGGAATTCTATTCCGAACATCCGCTCTGAGCTCTTCAGCAGCGCGATGGTCGAACTCCTCGTCACCTATCTCGACATGACGGCGCCGCCATCGGGGCCAGCGCTGGCCAGTCCTGTTGCCACGGCCACGATCGGCCGCGAAAACCTCTCGCTGGCTGCCTATCTCGATCTTTATCGCGCCGTCGGCGAACCTCTGGATTGGGACCAGCGGCTGCGCATGCCGGCCGCCGAACTCTCGGCCCTGCTTGCCCATCCGTCGACATGGCTCAATGTCCTGCGCGTCGATGGCACCGCCGCCGGCTTCTGCGAATTCAACGGCGTCGGCGAACCGGTCGTGGAGCTGGTTCACTTCGGCCTGGTCGCGGCCTTCCAGGGCAGGCGGCTCGGACCCTATCTGCTAGACAGTTCGTTGCGCGCCGTATGGGCGACGCGGCCGCAGCGCGTGTGGCTGCACACCGACACCAACGATCATCCGAAGGCGCTGTCGGTCTACCAGCGAGCGGGTTTTACCGTCCGCGAACGGCGGATGGAAAATTTCCCCGATTAGGGGCGAGGGCCAAGCCTCAACGCCTCGATCGAGCGCTTCAGATTTTCCCGCGCCTGGCGCTCGAGGCGATCGCGGAAAATCTCGGTGTGGAAGATATGGTCGCGCTCGACGAAGGTCTTCAGCACCGCGCCGCGGCCCGCCACCCAAAGCGGCTCATCCACCCAGGCATATTCGCGCCGCACCGCCGCCTCATAGGCATCGAACACGGGCGGCGCAGCTCCCAGGATCGACAGGTCCATGTCGAGCAGCAGCGCCGCGTCGCGCCGGGCGGGCGCGGGGTCGAGAGCCGGAACCGTATGGGTAGCTGTCGCCTCGATCATTGCGACGATGCGGCCGATGCGCTGCGCGTTGGTTCGCCCGTCCAGTTTCTCGGCGGCGAGCACGGCACTTTGCGCCTCGTTGTCCTTGGCGCGGCTGTCATAGATCGCGTCATGGAACCAGATCGCCGCTTCGACCGCCTCGGGATCGGAGAATGCAGCCCGGTGTTCGTCAAGCAGCCGCAGCAGCGCCTCGATATGGGCGATGCCGTGATAGTGGCGGTCGGCGGTGCGGTAGAGGGCCGAGAGCTCGGCCTTCATCTCATGCGTGAGAAGCGGCGGTTTCATTGTCCGGTGAACTCCGGCCGGCGCCGTGCCTTGAAGGCGGCGCGACCTTCGGCATAGTCGGTGCTGGCGAAGGTAAGGTCTCCGGCCGCGCGGGCGCGTTCTGCGTCCGCAAGGTCGCCGCTCAACTCGGCGTTGATCGCCAGTTTCGAGGCCTGCACGGAAAGCGGCGCGTTGGCGGCGATCGTCGTGGCAATGGCCATCGCGCGTGGTTCAAGCTCGTCGGCGGCGACGATTTCGAGCAGCAAGCCGGCCTCAAGTGCTGCGCGCGCATCGATGCGCTCGCCGGTGAAGGCAAGATAGCGGGCCATCTGCTGGCCGGCCGCGCCGACAATGTCGCGCATGGCATCCTGCGGATAGGCGAGACCGAGCTTCGCCGCCGGCACGGCGAAGAGCGCATCGGGCGCTGCTACCCTGAGATCGGCGGCCGCGGCAAGGCCGAAGCCGCCGCCGAAACACACGCCCTTGAGCGCCGCGATCACCGGCGGGCGGGCATTGCGCACCGCCGCGAAGGCGGCCGAATTGGCCGCCTCGTAGTGACGGGCATTGTCGCCGCCGCGCAGCGTGTCGAATTCGGCGATGTCGGCACCGGCGGAAAAATCAGCGCCTTCGCTGCTCAGGATAATGGCCCGCACCGATGCATCGGCCGACAGCGCCTCGAAGGTGGCGGCCAGCGCTTGCCACATGGCGAAGGTGATGGCGTTCTTCTTCCGCGGGCGGTTGATGCGCACAGAGGCCACGTTGTCGGCGACCTTCACGATCAAGGGTTCGTTTTCCATCGCCGGTTGAAAATCCGCGTGCCAAATCCAATTGAAGATGCACTAAGGAAAATTGAGTTCACCCGTGCTATGATATGGCTTATAGCAGCGGCCGGATAAGACAAGCCTGCCCTTGGAGACTATCCATGAACAGCATCAGCATCGCCCGTCCGAGCGCCTTGCAGCCTGTCGATCCGATCTGGCGGGCGATCCGCGACGAGGCCATGGAGGCTGTGAACCGCGACCCGCTGCTGGCCGCATTCCTCTATTCCACCATCCTCAACCAGGACAGCCTGGAGGATGCGGTGATCCATCGGCTGGCCGAACGGCTTGCCCATCAGGATGTCGGCGCTGACCTGATCCGCCAGACCTTCAAGGCGATGCTGACCGACGATCCCTCGTGGTCGAGCGTCGTGCGGGTCGACATCCAGGCCTATTTCGACCGCGATCCGGCCTGCGACCGCTTCATCATGCCTGTGCTTTATTTCAAGGGCTTCCACGCCATCCAGACGCACCGGCTGGCGCACTGGCTATGGAACCATGGCCGCAAGGATTTCGCGCTCTATCTGCAGAGCCGCTCCTCCTCGGTGTTCCAGACCGATATCAACCCGGCCGCCCGCATCGGCAAGGGCATCTTCCTCGACCACGCCACCGGCTTCGTCGTTGGCGAGACGGCGGTGATCGAGGACGACGTCTCGATCCTGCACGCCGTGACGCTGGGCGGCACCGGCAAGGCCGGCGGTGACCGTCACCCCAAGATCCGCCACGGCGTGCTCATCGGCGCCGGTGCCAAGATCCTCGGCAATATCGAGATCGGCCATTGCTCGAAGGTGGCGGCCGGTTCGGTCGTGCTGTCGGCGGTGCCCCACAACAAGACGGTCGCCGGCGTTCCGGCCCGTGTCGTCGGCGAGACCGGCTGCGACCAGCCTTCGCGCCAGATGGACCAGCTGCTGCCGTCGCAGTCGATGGAGCATGTCGTTTCGTTCGACATCTGAAGTGTTTTCTCCTCTCCCCGTTTACGGGGAGAGGATGCCGGCAGGCAGGTGAGGGGCGGGAACAATCGCCGAAGACTTGCGCAGCCCCTCATCCGGCCCTTCGGGCCACCTTCTCCCCGTAAACAGGGAGAAGGAAGACAGCGTCGACCCGATTGCCTTTACATCGCCATCCTTGCCATGTCAGAAGCGCTGGACGCCGTGTGCGCCGGATGGTGCCAGGCAGCCATTTCCTAGCGGAGAAAGCCGTTGAAACCCGACGAAATCAGAAAACTCGACGCCTATTTCAAGCGTGTCTTCCAGAACCCAAGGCTGGAAGTGAAGGCGCGTCCGCGCAAGGAAGATTCGGCTGAACTCTATCTCGGCGACGAGTTCCTCGGCCTCGTCTACAAGGATGAGGAAGAAGGCGACTACAATTTCTCGATGGCGATCCTCGACATCGATCTCGCCTGATCAGGGCATCGCACTATCTTTGGAGCGCCGCACGTCCAAAGGGACGCGCGGCGCTCTAAATGTTTTTGAAGCTGTGCGCCGCCACCTACTTCTTCGGCGCGACGCCCGTTTTCAGGCCATGCGCCGCAAAGGCCAGAACGGCGGCGTCCAGCGCCTGCCAGTCGGCCAGGAACTCCTTCGGAAAACGGTAGGTGAGGCTGAGCCTCTCGCCGACGAGCACGTCCCGCTCGCAAGGCGCCAGCGACTGTTCGGCGCTCGGCCCGACAAGGCAGCGCGCGACGAACGGGTCCTTGCCCGGCCGCTCGGCCACCGCCAGCATTTCATTCAGATAGCCCGATTTTTCGTTGAAGCCGTAAAGCGTGATGCCGCCCGGGCCCGGCGTTCCTGGCTTGGCGATCAGCGAACTGTAGATCGGCCCGAAGCGGCCGCTCATGTCGCGCGACATCGACTGTTCCTCGAAGGTGAGGAACAGGATGGTCCTGTTGCCGCTGGCATTGTTGAATTCGTCGCGGGCGGCGGCGCTGTAGCCGTCCATCCTGGGATAACGCACATAAAGATCGAGCCGCTCGGCCACGCCGTTGCGCCGTGCCTTGTCGAAGCGGATGACATTGTCGGGCATGGCCAGCACATTGTTGCCGATGACGATTTCGTGCACCGTCGTCGCATCGGAATAGCCACCCATGGCGATGGAGCGGCCGTACCATTTTCCAGCGACGCTGATGGTGGCCGACAACAGCGCGACAATGGCGAAGCCGTAGAGAACCTTCATCATCAGCGTCGAATCGACAACCGTGAATTCATGACTGTCGGCGACGGGCTTGCTCATGCGGGGCTCGACGATTGCGGGTTTCGGATGGTCGCGACGCGCGATTCCGGCAGGCTGAGTATCCGGTTGGACTGTGCGGAATTATGGTAAATGGACCGTAAAGGGCGGCGCCGATGCTTGTCATCGAAGCCGGCGTTCCTCTACTGTCCGCCCGATCCGAATGGAAAGCTCAGGAAGAACAATGCCGCTCTATGCACTGGACGGAAAGGCGCCGCGCTTCGTCGATGCCGACAGCAATTGGGTCGCGCCGGATGCCACGGTGATCGGCGATGTCCGCCTCGGTCGCAACGCCGGCATCTGGTTCGGCGTGGTCATCCGGGGAGACAACGAGCCGATCACGATCGGCGACGACACCAATGTGCAGGAACACACCGTCATGCACACCGATATCGGTTTTCCGCTGACCATCGGCGCCGGTTGCACCATCGGCCACCGGGCCATGCTGCATGGCTGCACGATCGGCGACAACAGCCTGATCGGCATGGGTGCCATCGTTCTCAACGGCGCCAGGATCGGCAAGAACTGCCTGGTCGGCGCCGGCGCCCTGGTGACCGAAGGCAAAGAGTTTCCAGACAATTCGCTGATCGTCGGTTCGCCCGCCCGCGTGGTGCGCAGCCTGGATGACGGCGCAGTCGCCGGGCTGCGCGGCTCGGCCGCACACTATGTCGCCAACGGCAAGCGCTTCAAGGATGGCCTGAAACAGCTTTGAGCGGGCACGTTCCCGTGCCAGCCTCAAAAAAGGCGGAGCCGGCCCGGGGACTGGGCCGGCTCCTTTACCCGGTCTTCGGGGACGGGGAGGGTAGGGACTCGACCGGGTATTCGCTGCTCCACGAAGCGATGGGAGGCCTTGTTGTGGCCTCCCTGTGCCTCAGCGGACGCTGGCGACCGCGTCGGCGCGGCCGTCGGTGATCGTCACCCAAACGCCCGAATTCACTTCGGACTGGCGCTTGAGATAGGTGTAGGGGGTCTCGCTCCACAGCTTGACCTTGGGCTGCAGATTGTCGAGCACGAAGTCGCCCATCGAGGTACGCACGGTAAGCACGGCATGGCCGTCGCCATTCGGCTGGCGGGCAACGGTGATCAAGAGGTCGCCGGCCGGCACGCCCATCGCCATCAGCTCGCGGCGCTTCTCCATCGCATAGTCCTCGCAGTCGCCGTAGCCGTTGTCCGGGTAGGACCAATATTCCTCGACACCGTAGTTCTCGAGATCGGTGCGCGGCTTGATGCGGGTGTTGACCGAATTGTTGACCTGGATGATCTCGGCCCACAGCGGACGGCTGAGCTCAATCGGCGCGCCCTTTGGCGTGCGCTCGTTGCATTCCTGTGGCAGGCGCTGGCAAAGGTCGTAGTGGCCAACCGGCTGCGTGGTACGATCGCTGGTCGGCATGAACTTGGCACCGGCCTCGGCAGTGCCCAGAGCGCCGAACAGAAGCGCCGCCGCCAGAAGCAGTTTGCCCGTCAGTCCCGTCATTTTGCAGTCTCCCCGTTTGCGAGGATAATGACAGGGTCGAATTTATTTGACGCAAAATCGGGGAGTAGATATTGAGTAAAACATAGAATGAATTGAATTCAACATTGAATTGAATAAGTATAAAATAGTTACGATTTTTGTTGGAAATTGTTAACCATGTGAAGCTCGCGGAAACCGTGCTTCCGTTGAAGGGGCGTTTGGCGCGCAATCCGCGATAATGGACGCCGTCTGCTCACCGTCGCGGGTCAGAGCCGCGATGTTGAAATCCGCCAAACGTGGCACGTCAGCCTGCCAGGCTGGGGCGACTTCATCAGCAACATTGCAAGTTTTGATTTGCCGTCGCCAAGTTTTTACCACTTGCGGTCGGTTCGACTAAGGTCGAATATTGGCAAATGAAGGACAAAGCCTAACAACGGTCTGGTTCCGGTGAGATAATGGCTGTTCTGCAAGGCGATGGCCTCCTGCGCAGTGTTTTGGACCGGGCCGCGGTCGGCATGGCGCTACTCGACGAGGCTGGACATTGCCTCTATGCCAACAGCGCTTTTGGCGCGCTTTTCGGTTTCGAAACGCAAGAAAGTATCGACCAAACGCTTGCGGCCATCACCCATCCTGATGATCGCGGCAAGCTGGGCTCGTCTGTGGAGGCGGGCGAAGGTATCGAACGGCGCTATGTTCGCAAGGACGGCACCGCTTTCCACGGCCTCACCAGCATCTCGGCCTTGGGCGAGGCGGCCGCCGGCACGCCGTTCCGTTTCGTTTTGCAGATCGTCGACATCGAAGCCCAGAAGCAGGCCGAACTGCAGCTCGCCGAAAACGAATGGCGCTGGAACAATGCGCTGCTGGGCTCCGAGCAGGCGGTTTGGGACACCGACGTCCTCACCGGACGGATATGGATATCGCCCCAGATCAGGACGATGATCGGTCTCGAGCCCGGCGACGTCGAGATCGACGAAGCCGAATGGGCGCAAAGAATATATCCCGACGATCGCGATCGCGTGCATGACGCGGTCAAGAACATCGTTACCGGCCGGTCATCCACATTCGAGGAAGTTTATCGGCTCCGGCACGAGAACGGGCAGGCGGTCTGGATTCATGCGCGCGGCAAGGTGGTGCGGCGTTCGGCCGAAGGCAAGGCGCTGCGCTTCGTCGGCACCGTCACCGACATCACGCACCAGAAGGAGATGGAGGCCCAGCTTGCGACGGCCTCCGAATTGCTGGAGGTGGCGCTTGAGGTTGGCGGCATCGGCATCTTCCATGTCGATTATCCGAGCGGCAACCGTCACTGGGACGCGCGCACCCATGAATTGCACGGGGTAACGCCGCAGACATTCGATGGGTCGGTCGAAGCGTTCAACGCGCTGCTCAGTCCCGAGGACGCCGCCAAGACCAAACGTACCCGCGAAGCGGCCTTCAAGGCGGGCAAGTCCGGCTACCAGCTCGACTACCGCATATTCCTGCCGCGAAAGAAGGCCTACAGACACATCCGCGTTTCGGTGCGGCTGATCCGTCGCTCGAATGGCACTGTCGAACGCGCGATCGGCGCGTGCTGGGATGTCACCCAGGATGTCGAGCGCAACGCGGAACTGCGCGATACGTTGGCGCAACTTGCAAGCGTGACGGAGCGGCTGCAGCTTGCCCTGGAGGCAGGTGAGGTGGGCACCTACGATGTCGACCACACCACGGGTCTGCGCAGCTGGGACGAGCGCACATTGGCGCTCCATGGCGTGACGGCCGGCGAGTTCGATGGCTCGCGGGAAGCCTATCATCGCGTCATCCACCCGGACGATCTGCAACGGCTTCGACAGAGCTTGAGCACGTTCGCGGCATCCGGGGACATGTTCCAGTGGATCGAATACCGGGTCGTTCATCCGCGCTCGGGCGAGGTTCATCACATTCGCGCCGCGACCAAGGCCATCCGCAAACCCGATGGCACCGTCCACCGCTTTGTCGGCGTCTGCTGGGATGTCACCGAGCAGGTCCAGCGCACGAAGCAGCTCCACGACACGCTGACCCTCTTGGAAACCGTCATGCGCGGTACGCCCGACCTGATCTTCGCCAAGGATCTTGATGGCCGCTACCTCGTCGCGAACAAATCGTACGAAAAGCTGGTCGGTCGGTCGGGCTCCGACCTCATCGGCAAGACGGCGCAGGACCTCTACACCGCCGAAGTCGCGCAACAGATTACCGCCAACGACCGGCAGGTGATGGAAAGCGGCGTCGCCAGCACATTCGAGGAAACGCCGATCAACGAGGGCGTCCGGCGTGTCTTCTCGACGACTAAGGCGCCGCGACGCAACGAGAAGGGCGAGATCGTCGGCATAATCGGCATCGCGCGCGACGTGACCGAAATGAAGGCCGCCGCGGCAGCCTTGCGCAGAAGCGAAATGCGCTGGCAGTTCGCCGTCGACGGCGCTGGCGACGGCATCTGGGACTGGAACCGGGAAACCGATCAGGTCTTTTTCTCGCAGCGCTGGAAGGCGATGCTGGGTTACGAGGGCGATGAAATCGGTTCGACAGTCAACGAATGGTCCGACCGCGTGCATCCGGAAGACCTGCCCGGTTGCCTCGCGATCATCGAGAAGCATTTCCGCGGCGAGACGCCGGATTTCGCGCTCGAGCATCGCATGCGCGCCAAGGATGGTTCCTGGCGCTGGATCTACGATCGCGGCAAGGTGATCGAACGTAGCGACGACGGCAAGCCGCTGCGCTGCATCGGTACGCATACCGACGTTACCGAGCGCAAGCGCGTGGAGGCGGCGATCCTAGCGCTGAACCAGCGTTTGCAATTGGCCGTCGAGGCCTCGGAGGCGGGTATTTTCGATCTCGACTTCGCCACCGGGCAGTTTACCTGGGACGAGCGCATGTACGAGCTGTACGAACTGTCGCGCGACGGATTCGACGGCACGCTCGACCATTGGATGACCTTCATCCATCCCGACGATGTGCCCGAAGTGCTTCGTCGCTACGAAGTCGGCGTCCAGGAAACGTCGGTTTTCTCAATGGATCTACGCATCAGGCAGCAGCGCTCGGGTGCCATGCGCCACATCCGCTCGCTTGCCAAGCTGACACGAGACGACAATGGCGCGCCGCTGCGCGCCGTCGGCATGAACTGGGACATCACCGATCATGTCGAGCTGACGGAGGCGCTGTTCGAGGAGAAGGAGCGGCTGCGCATCACGCTGCATTCCATCGGCGACTCGGTGATCTCGACGGACGCGCAGGCGCGCATCACCTTCATGAACCCGATCGCCGAGGAAATGACCGGCTGGCTGGCCAGCGAAGCCGCCGGCAAGCCGCTGCGCGATGTGTTCAGGATCGTCGACGAGCAGACCGGCGACGCTATCCCGGACCCGGTCGAGACCTGCCTCGACCGGATGCAGCCCTTCTATCTGAGCGACGGCGCGATCCTGATCGCCCGCAATGGCGAGCGCCGCAGCGTTCGCGATTCCGCCGCCCCCGTGCGCACGGCGACCGGCGAGGTCATCGGTGCGGTGCTGGTGTTCCAGGACGTGACCAAGGCACGCACCCTGCAGCAGGCGCTGGAGCACTCCGCCAACCACGACAGCCTGACCGGTCTGCCGAACCGCGCCGCATTCGAACGCGAATTGCGCGTTGCCAATGAAGAGGCGCGCATGCAGCGCCGCGAACATGTGTTGTGCTTCATGGACCTCGACCGCTTCAAGCTGGTGAACGACACCGCCGGGCACGCTGCTGGCGATGCGCTGCTGCGCGAAGTGGCCAATGCGTTGCGCCGTATCTGCCGCACCGACGACATCGCCGCTCGGCTCGGCGGCGACGAGTTCGGCCTGCTGCTTTATGATTGCACCGTCGAACACGGCCAGAAGATCGTCCAGCAGCTTCTGCGTCAGTTGGCGGCGCTCAAATTCGCCTGGGATGAGCGGACCTACCAGGTCGGCGCATCGGTCGGCCTGACGGCGATAGACAGCCAGGGGCTGCGCATCGACGAGTTGATGAGCCAGGCCGACATCGCCTGCTACACGGCCAAAACCGCTGGCCGCAATCAGATCGCCGTCTATGGCGGCGCCGGTAGCGAGGCGCATCGCAACCACCGCCAGGCGCAGGTCGCCGCTGGTATCCGCAACGCCATCGAGGCAAACCGCTTCCGTTTGTTCGCGCAGGAAGTGCGGCACCTGAACGGGAAGATGAACGGCGGCCGCCACTACGAGATTTTGCTCAGAATGCTGGGCGATGACGGCAGCATCGTCGAACCGGCCGCCTTTATCCCGGCGTCGGAACATTACGACCTGATGGGCAATATTGATCGCTGGGTGATCCGCACCACCTTCCAGGACTACGGTCCGCGCCTCGCCGAGGCGACCAACCTGTCCTTCGCCATCAACCTCTCGGCCAATTCGCTCAACGACCCCTTCCTGTGGCCGTTCCTGCAGGAAGAACTCGATCGCTCAGGATTGTCGCCGCGCCGGCTGCATTTCGAGATTACAGAGACGGCGGTCATCAACAACCTGACCGCCGCCAAGCAATTCCTGTCCAAGGCGCGCACGGCGGGCTGCGGCGTGATGCTGGACGATTTTGGCACGGGCCTCAGTTCCTTCACCTATCTGCGGCAGTTTCCGGTCAACGGCCTGAAGATCGACGGCGGCTTCATCCGCCAGATGACCGAGAACGATCTCGACAGGGCGATCGTGGAATCGATCAACGCCGTCGGCCACCGGCTGGGCGCCGTCACCGTGGCGGAGCAGGTCGAGGACGAAAAGACGCTGGAACTGGTGCGCGAGATGGGCATCGACCAGGCGCAGGGCTTTGCCATCGCGCTGCCGCAGCCGCTGGAAACGATCTTCTGAGCGTCGAAGATAACCAAGGCTGGCGGTCGACGCGATCCGCCAGGCAAGCCTGTGCCGAAACAGGCGAGATTTCGGCGGCGAACAGGAGAGGAGGCTAGGCCCTCGGCCGGTTGAACTCGGAATCGAGCGTTTCGGGACGCTGCACGACGGCGAACTCGATGGCGATGCCTTCCTCGAAATGGCGCACCACCTGGCCGCGCATCGTGCCCAGCACCACCTGCACGCCGATCGCCGGCTTGACGTCGATCTCGATCGCCGCACCCGAAAGCGACAGGTCGATGATGCGGCACTGATACTGGCGGCCGTCGGAAAGATGCAGCACGCTCATCGGGTTGCGCGGCGCCACGCGCTCGTGGCGGCGGTCTTCCGGCAGGTCCAGCTCATGCTTGTTGGCCAGCCACGTCAATTGCGCGGCCAGCTTGTCGCGCTTGCGCTCCGAGGCAACCACGGTCATGGCGAAACCGTCCTGCAGGCGACGCGTCATCACGCCTTCGATACGGCCGATATGGTCGAGATAGGCGATGATCTTTTCGCCGGGTTCGCCGGTGCGATCGGCGCGCAGGGCTACGTTGCCGGGCGACATGTCGATCACCTGGCAGGGATGCTCGCTGCGGTCTTCCAGCATGAAGCGGCCATAAATCTTCACGCGGACACGCTGAAAGTTGCGTCTTTCAGCTGCCGCCGGCGCGTGCTCGATCGCCGCTGACCTCATCACCACCCGTACCTCGTTGGCATTCCTACGCCGTTGCGAGGAATTTCGGGGGAACGCTACAGCATGAGAAGTTAAAAAATCAGAAAATGTTAACGTCAGCTTAGCTGCGTTTACTCTTCTTCACGCCCGCCCTCCAGCACGACGAGATGACGTACCTTACGTCCGCGTCCGAGAGGGCCGAGACCGTCGCGCCGGTCGAGGTCGGTCGGCGCCAGCGACGGTGGGGTGATCGCGGTCCGGCTGGCCAAGGCTGCCATCTCCTTGTCGGGATCGACGATGCGGATCGATTCGATCAGCGCGTCGACGATCGGATCGGAGCCGAGCCAGAATGGCCTTTCCGCCACCGAGACGATGCCCAGGCAGCGCGGGTGTTCGACGCCACCGTCGAGCGGCAGCGCCAAAAGCTCGAACTTGCAAGGCCGGCCGCTGCGGCTGATCCCTTCATAGGTGATCAGGACCACCGAGCGCTGGTCGAAGACGCCGTGAATGAGGCGCGACACCAGCCGCTGGTCCTTTTCGCGCCACAGCGAAGGAAAGGAGAAGCCTTTCAACTCGCGCCCATGCGTCGCGCACAGCCTCGTGCCCGCCAGCCGAAACACAGCCTCGCCACGCGTATCCTTCTCCAGGATAAAGGTATCGGCGAGCAGAGCCTTGATGTCGGCTGGCTCGACTTCGGTCCGCCGGGGGGCCGGGCGGCCGGCGCGCAGCCGATTCCAATATTGGAACAGTGCGATCGATCCGTTCAGGTTCATTTTCGATATGCTCCGCGCTGCCCTTTCACCGGATGTGCCATCGGGGAACAGGAGTGCGTCTTCCGATGACCTACATGGGACGCGGAGCAGGATGCGTGCCAGCTTGCCGGGCGTTTGTTAACCGGTCGGGGACGTTAAGGTTAACGAAAGGTTTAGATTGCCGCTCAAACTTGGTCGTGCAAGATTGAAATCACTCCAGTTTTCGCTGCCGCCTCGTTCCAGGCGGCGGTGCAGCAGGCAAAGACTTTCAGGGGAGCAAGGGGGCTCGACCGACCGCCCGAGGGAAACTTCGGGCGGTTTTCTTTGATTCGCAGGCCTCGATTCGGCGCCGATCTCCATTTGTGAAATAACGCGCCTTGCCTTACATGCTCGCGGACCGAAACGGGAAGAACGCGATGAACGAGGCAGGACAGGCCGAGCCAACGCAGGACGAGGCCTTGCCGCGCGAGCCCGTCTTCAACCTGCCGGCTGTCATCATCGCGATCGTCGCCGTCTGCTTCGGTGTGCATCTGGTACGCCTCTATCTGCTGACCCAGCAGCAGGATATCGAGCTTCTCATCCGCACCGCCTTCATTCCGGTTCGTTATTCCGGGCAATACGATCTTGATTTTTATGCCTTTTCGAGCCCGTTCACCTATACATTCCTGCATGGCGGCTGGGCGCATCTGATCGTCAATATGGTTTGGTTGGTGGCGTTCGGGTCGCCGCTCGCCAACCGCATCGGCGCGATGCGCTTTATCCTGTTCTTCGCGTTCACCGGTCTTGCCGCGGCATTCTTCTTCTTCGCCATCCATCCGACCATGCAGGCGCCGCTGGTCGGCGCCTCGGGCTCGATCTCGGGCATGATGGGAGCGGCCGCGCGTTTCGCCTTCAGCATCGATCGCTCCACCGGCAAGGGCGCATTTGGCGGTGCGCCATTGCCGTTCAGCGCCGTGCTGCGCTCGCGCGCCACGCTGAGCTTCCTCGCCGTCTGGATGGTCATCAACATCGTCACCGGCGTCGTCGGTTTCGTGCCGGGCAACGACAGCCAGATCGCCTGGGAAGCGCATATTGGCGGGTTTCTCGCCGGCTTCCTCTGCCTGCGCTTGTTCGATCGCCGGCAAGCCCGGCAGGCTTGATCGGAATACTTGAAAAGCGGTCGATCACGGCGCACCATGTCCCTGCTTGACGTCGTTGTCCGCCCGACTGTGAGGGGCAGGCGGATCATGCAGAGGAGGACGCCATGACTGTTAAGGCAATTCTTGAGGCAAAGGGCCATGCGGTCGTCACGCTCGGCCCCAACGCGAAACTGGCCGAAGCGATCCAACTTTTGGCCGACCGCCGCATCGGCGCTCTGGTGATCACCAATGGCGATCGCAAGATCGTTGGCATTCTCTCCGAGCGCGATGTGGTGCGGGTCGTGGCCAAGGAAGGCGCGGCGGCGCTGGAACTTCCGGTGCGCGCCGTGATGACGCCGAAGGTCAAGATCTGCAACGCCAACCACACCGTCAACGAGGTCATGGAAATCATGACCAATGGCCGCTTCCGCCATCTGCCGGTGGAAAAGGACGGCTTGCTCGACGGCATCATCTCGATCGGCGACGTGGTCAAGCGGCGCATCGAGACGGTGGAACGCGAGGCCGAGCAGATCAAGGCCTATATCGCGACGGCCTGATTTCTGTCCCTCCCCAAGAGGGACTTGGCGACTGGCGCCTCCCCACRCCGGCGACAGGCCGCGTGGGGAGGCGTTTTCGTTGGATATCAACGATTGTCGAGCTGCGCGCGAACCAGCCTCAGACCCTCACGCGTGATGCGATAAGGCCCGCCATTGCTGGATGCGACGGCACGTTTGCTTTTCAGTTTCTTGAACAGGGTGAGATCGAAGTCCGGATAGCGCCACCCTTCGCGGGTGATGCAATGTGCGAGCTCGATCTTGCCGTTGTCGTCTTTTTCGACGTCGATGCGTCCGCCCCGCGCGAGCAGGTGCAGGATGCGCTGTTCCAAGCGCGATACGTTCATTTGGAAAATTCCCGGAAAACCTGGCCGGCGCGTCGGCCCGAAACCGGAACCGGTTTCGGCAAGCGCGATGCGCAAACTCTGGACGGCCAACAACAAAAACCGCAGCCACGCGAACGCGGCACGGGGTTTCAGGTTTTCACGCCCCGCCTTCAGAGGAAGGTCGGGGCCTTAGCGGGACTCAGACGAAGTAAACATCCACACTCCATGGGATGGAGGGCATATAGGCGAAGTCCGGCAAAAAACCAAGCTGGCCGGAGCGAGCCTATCAAACGCGGACGAAATCAGCCCCGATGATCGAGCCGCGCCACCAGCCGGTCGCCCAGCCACTGAATGCCGCAGACCAGCACGATCAGCACCGCTACCACCGCGATCATGACGCTGGTCTCGAAGCGCTGGTAGCCATAGCGGATGGCAAGGTCGCCGAGCCCGCCGGCACCGATGGCGCCTGCCATGGCGGATGCGCCGACCAGCGTCACCAGCGTCACCGTGAAGCCGGCGACGATACCGGGCAGGGCCTCTGGCACCAGCACTTCGCGGATGATGGTCCAGCGGTTGCCGCCCATGGCGCGCGCCGCCTCGATCAGACCGCGGTCGACCTCACGCAGCGACACTTCAGCGATGCGGGCATAATAGGGCGTCGCCGCGATCGACAGCGGCACGATCGCCGCCCATGTGCCGATCGAGGTGCCGACGATCAGCCGCGTCACCGGGATCAGCGCGACCAGCAGGATGATGAACGGTACCGAACGGAAGCCGTTGATGATGGCACCGAGAACGCGGTTCAGGGCAAGGTTCTCGGCGATGCCGCCGCGCTCGGTGGCGATCAGCGCCAATCCGAGCGGCAGGCCGGCGACGAGCGAGATGAGGCCGGAGGCGGCCGTCATCACAATCGTCTCCCAAAGCGAGCGCAGCAGAAGCTGAAACATGATTTCAGACATAACCGAGCACCTTTGCCCGGGCGCCCCGGGCGGTCAGGAAATCGAGTGATTTGGCGACCTGGCCGTCTTTGGCGGCAATGCCGAGGAACAGGCTGCCGATGGGCTCGCCCTGGACATGGTCGATGCCGCCATGGATGAGGCGGAAGCGGCCGGGAACGGCCGCACCTAGCTCGGCCAGCAGCGGACGCCGCGCGGCATCGCCGGCTACGTCGACGCGCAGGATCGCCTCCCTGCCGGGAACGGGCGAAAGCCTTTCGGCGATCGCGGCGGGAAGCTGCGGGCGGATGCCGCCAAGCAGGCTCTGGGTGATCTCGGATTGCGGATCGGAAAAGACCGACCAGACCGGCCCTTCCTCGACAATGCGACCGGCGTCGATCACCGCGACGCGGTCGGCGATGGAGCGGATCACTTCCATCTCGTGGGTGATCAGCAGGATGGTCAGGCCGAAGCGCTGGTTGATGTCCTTGAGCAGGGCCAGGATGGAGCGCGTCGTCTCGGGGTCAAGCGCCGAGGTGGCCTCGTCCGACAACAGCAGCGCCGGCCCGGCAGCGAGCGCTCGGGCAATGCCGACGCGCTGTTTCTGGCCGCCCGACAGTGACGAAGGATAGGCTTTGGCCTTGGCGGAAAGGCCGACGAGCTCGAGCAGTTCTGCAGCGCGCGCCCGGCGCTCCGCTTTCGGCCGGCCCTCGATCTTCAGCGGCAGGGCGACATTGTCTTCCACTGTCTTGGCCGACAGGAGGTTGAAATGCTGGAAGATCATGCCGATGCGCCGCCTGAGCGGCTGCAGTTCGCCCTCGGAGAGGCGGCTGATCTCGCGGCCCTCGACATGGACCTCGCCGGAATCCGGCCGCTCCAGCCCGTTGAGGCAGCGGATCAGCGTCGACTTGCCGGCGCCGCTGCGGCCGATGATGCCGAGGATTTCGCCCTTGCGCACGGTCAGCGAAACGCCTTCCAGCGCCGGCGTCTCGCCGAAGCGGCGCTTGAGGTCGACCAGGCGCACGACCTCTTCGCCGGCTGCAGGGGCGGGCTGGGCCGGCCGGACGTCGTCGTCCGACAGCTCAGCCGGATCGGGTATTTCCGCCAGGACGTGCTGGTTCACGGGATATCCTTTCAGCTCCACGACTTCCCGCGGCGCCGCATCGAGCGGCTCCATGTCGGACAGCCCGCCACCCCAGGGGCCGCGGGCTGCATGCCGTTCCAGATAGGGGTGCATCGCGCTTAGTAGGCGCTGATGCCGGTGCCCTTGTAGACGCGGTCGAACTCGGCCTTCACGGTCGGGTTCTGGTAGGCGGCGACCAGCGTCTTCACCCATGGCGCGGTTTCATTGCCCTGCTTGACCGCGATGAAGTTGCGGTAGGGGTTGTCGGCGATCGGCTCCTGGGCGATGCGGTTTTCCGGCGTCAGCCCGCTTTTCAGTGCCCAGTCGGTGTTGACGACAGCGGCGTCGAGATCCTCCACCGAGCGGCCGACGATGCCGGCGTCGAGTTCCTTGATGGTGATGCCGCCGGGGTTTTCGGCGATGTCGGCTGTGGTGGCCAGAATGCCGGTGCCATCCTTCAGCTTGATCAGCTTGGCGCCTTCAAGCACGCGCAGGGCCCGGCCTTCATTGGAAGGATCGTTCGGCACGCCGATCACCGCGCCCTTGGCCAGATCGGCCACCTTGGCGTGTTTCTTCGAATATAGGCCGATCGGCCAGACGCCGGTATAGCCCACCCGCACAATGTGATAGCCCTGCGTCTTGATCTGGTTGTCGAGATAAGGCTGGTGCTGGAAGGCGTTGGCGTCGATCTCGCCGCGCTCCAGCGCCTCGTTCGGCTGGGTGTAGTCGTTGAAGACAACGGTCTGGATGATGAGGCCGGACTTCGCCGCCTCGGCGGTGACGACGCGCCAGACATCCTCGTCCTCGCCGGAAATGATGCCGACCTTCACCGCCTTCTTGTCTTCCGCATAGGCGGATGAAGGTGCCGCGAAAGTGACGAGGGCGACAGCCGAGGCAAGCAGCGCCGCAAGGCCGGCGCGGCGGGTGATCCTGGCAGACAGCGGGCCGGATTGGTTTTTCAAAGTGATGGTCATGGCGGTCCTCAATCGAAAAAGCCTTGGGAGGCGAAAAGGGTGGCGGCGCGGAATGCGAAGCCTGTCTTTATCGTTCACAAAGCCGGCTTTCCGTTCAAAGGACCGCTTTGCCCGGCGCATGGTATGTGCGGAATATCGTCTCAAAGATTCCGGCGATCGGAGCAGAACGAACCTCGCCTTCGCAGTTGCGAGATGACGAGGTGCAAAGTTTTTCCTACAAGAGGTGAAGCGAGGCGGAGCTTTCGGCGTCTTGCCTCATGCGGCTGGTTGCGCTAGCCCAAACCGACGATTTTCTCAGCTTCCCGAATACAGGTTCCCATGGCCCTCATCGACACCCGCACGCCCGACGCGAAACGCCTGATCCCCGGCGCCACCGGCGATTGGGAAGTGATCATCGGCATGGAGGTCCATGCCCAGGTGACTTCGGAAGCGAAACTGTTCTCCGGCGCCTCGACCGCCTTCGGTGCCGCGCCCAATGCCAATGTGTCGCTGGTCGATGCCGCCATGCCCGGCATGCTGCCGGTCATCAACGAAGAATGCGTGCGCCAGGCCATTCGCACCGGCCTCGGGCTGAAGGCCGAGATCAACCACAAGTCGGTGTTCGACCGGAAGAACTACTTCTACCCGGACCTGCCGCAGGGCTACCAGATCTCGCAGTTCAAGCAGCCGATCGTCGGCGAGGGCACGGTCATCGTCTCCGTAGGCCCGGACAAGAAGGGCGAGTTCGAGGATATCGAGGTCGGCATCGAGCGCCTGCATCTCGAACAGGACGCCGGCAAGTCGATGCACGACCAGCATCCGACCATGTCCTATGTCGATCTGAACCGCTCCGGCGTGGCGCTGATGGAGATCGTGTCGAAGCCCGACATTCGTTCCTCCGAAGAGGCCAAGGCCTACATCACCAAGCTGCGCACCATCGTGCGTTATCTCGGCACCTGCGACGGCAACATGGACGAGGGTTCGCTGCGCGCCGACGTCAACGTCTCGGTGCGCCGGCCGGGCGAGGGTTTCGGCACGCGCTGCGAGATCAAGAACATGAACTCCATCCGCTTCATCGGCCAGGCCATCGAATATGAGGCGCGCCGCCAGATCGCCATTCTGGAGGACGGCGGCAAGATCGATCAGGAAACCCGCCTGTTCGACGCGGTGAAGGGCGAGACCCGCTCCATGCGCTCCAAGGAAGAAGCGCATGACTACCGCTATTTCCCCGACCCGGACCTTTTGCCGCTGGAATTCGACCAGGCCTATGTCGATGCCTTGGCCAAGGACCTGCCAGAACTGCCGGACGACAAGAAGACGCGGCTGGTCGAGAAGCTCGGCCTCTCCGCCTATGACGCCTCGATCCTGGTCTCGGAAAAGGCGATTGCCGACTATTTCGAGCAGGTGGCGGCGGGCCGCGACGGCAAGACGGTGGCGAACTGGGTCATCAACGACCTGCTGGGCGCCTTGAACAAGTCTGGCAAAGCCATTGAAGAGACTCCGGTTTCGCCGGCTCAACTCGGCGGTGTCATCGACCTCATCAAGGAAGGCACCATTTCCGGCAAGATCGCCAAGGACCTGTTCGAGATCGTCTGGGCCGAGGGCGGCGACCCGAAGGAGATCGTCGAGAAGCGTGGCATGAAGCAGGTCACCGACACCGGCGCCATCGAAAAGGCAGTGGACGATGTGATCGCGGCCAACCCCGACAAGGTCGAGCAGGCGCGCGCCAAGCCGACCATGGCGGGCTGGTTCGTCGGACAGGTCATGAAGGCGACCGGCGGCAAGGCCAACCCGCAGGCGGTGAACGACCTGGTCAAGGCCAAGCTCGGCATCACGGAATAGTCGCCATGTTCGTGCGCACGGCGGGCGAGCGCGACCTTGAGACGATCAGGGCGCTGCTCGCCGAGACATGGCATGCCACCTACGACGCCATTTATGGCGTGGAGGGCGTGACGGCGATTTCCGAACACTGGCACTCCGTGACTTGGCTCAAACAGCTTTTGAGGCAACCGCGTTCGGAATTCATCGTTGCTGACACCGGTGCCGAGCTTGCCGGCGTGGCTCATGCGGTGATGAAGGAAGACGAACTGGTCGAAGTGACGGAACTCGACGTGCGCCCGTCAATGCAGGGCAGGGGCGTTGGTGGCCTGCTGCTGGCCGAACTGGAAGATTCTTTTCCTGAATGCAGGCTGATGCGGCTGGAGGTCGAGGAAAAGAACCAGCGCGCGCGGGACTTCTACCGGGCAAACGGCTTCGTCGAATTTGGCAGGCGCCCCGCCACTCAATGGGTCGACGCCATGATTGTGAGTATGGAAAAGCGGTTGGGGTGAAGGCGCGCCCTGCGTTTTTCTCGCGGGAGCGCGGCGCGCCTGTGGACCTGTCAGCTACAGGTGCAGGAAGGCCGACGCGGCGCCGCGGGCGCGCTGCCTGATCTTTCCCGGCTCAGGCGGTTCGGCAAGGCCGAGCAGCAGCTTCATCAACAGGTCGCCCCACAGCAACGCCAGGAACAGCTCCGTCAAATCGACAGTGTCTCCGACCAGCAGGCCGCGCGACCGCGCCTGTTCCAGGATCGCCGTCAACTCATTGCGCGCCGCCGCCCGGCCAATCGAATCCAACGCCCGCGCGATCTCCGGTGCCCGTTCGGCCTCGGCGATCGCCAGGCGAAAGACGCCCAGCACAACCGGGTCACTGATCTCGCGAAGCAGTCGCTCGCCGAATGCCGACAAAACGTCGGCGAGACTTTCGCGATCATCAAGCTCAGGCGTGCCGGCCAAAGGGCGCATGCGGCCGGCGCGCTCCGATATGCAGGCGACCAGCATGTCGTGCTTGTTGCCGACCAGCGCGTAGAGCTCGCGCTTGGAGACTTTGGCGCGGGTTGCGATCTCCAGCATGCTTGTCTGAGCATAGCCGTGCACGCCAAAGGCCGCGAAGGCGGCGTCGATGATGCGCGCCCGCGCCGGCTTCCGGTCCGCATCATCCGGCGGCGAGGTCTCGGATGCTGTTGCCACGGCGTCCTCCTTGACTTTGGTACCGATGGGTACCATCATAGCGGCCGATGTTGTCGCATTCCATCACTCATGCTGATCGGGCGGTCCCGACGGGAGATGTTTATGTCGCCGGCGACTATTTTCACAATCCAACTCGTCCTCGGCTATGTGCCATGGTTGCTGATATTAGGCACCTATGTGTTGCCGAAACTGAAGTCGATGGACCATTTCCAGGTGCAGCGCGCCATCGCCACGCTGCATAGTTTCCGCTTTTTCGGGCTGGTCTTCATCCTTCCCGGCGTCGTCGGTCCGGATTTGCCCGCAGGATTTGCGCCATCCGCTGCCTATGGCGATTTCATCACCGGGGTGCTGGCCATGGTTGCGCTGCTGGCGGTCCGGGTGCGGCCGCTGTTCTGGCTGTTCGTCGTCGCCTTCAACGTGGTGGGAACGGCCGATCTCATCATCAACTATTATCACGGCGTGCAGCTGGGGCTTCCGGATCGGGCTGGCGCACTGGCTGCTGCCTATTGGGTTCCGATCCTCTATGTACCGGCCTTGATGATCACCCACGTGCTGGCATTCTATCTGCTGGCCCGGCCGCAGCCCAAGACGGCTGAGATCATCGCCGGAGGGTTGGCGTCCTGACGCTCCGGATTGGGCAGAGCCCTCAAATCCCCGTCACCTCGATATTGTCGATGAGCCGTGTCGTGCCGAGCCAAGCCGCGGCTAAGATGCGCCCGGCGCGGTCGCGGCGCCAAGGCGCAAGCGTGTCGCTCTCGCGCGCTTCGACATAGTCGACGCGGCCGAAACCGGCCTCCAGGATATGCAGCCGGGCGGTTTCGAGCGTTTCTCCAGGATCGGCGCCCAGCTGAAGCGCCGATGCGGCGTGGCGCAGGATGGTGTTGAGCTGCCGGCCAACCGCCAGTTCCGCCGGCGAGAGGTAGGCGTTGCGCGAGGACATGGCCAACCCCTGCGCATCGCGCACGGTCGGCGCGCCGATCACTTCGACAGGGATATCGAGGTCGCGGCAGAGCTTCTTCACCACGCAGAGCTGCTGGTAGTCCTTCTCGCCGAAGATCGCGCAGTCTGGCAGCGCCTGCAGGAAGAGCTTGGCCACAACGGTGGCGACGCCGTCGAAAAAGGTCGGGCGGAAGTCCGTCTCGAGCCCGGCCGAGGGGCCGCCAATGGCAATTTTGGCGGCAAAACCGTGCGGATACATTTCCGCCGCCGTCGGCGTGAAGGCGAGTTGCACGCCGGCGTGCGCCAGCCGCTCGAGGTCGGCGGCAAGCTGGCGCGGATATTTGTCGAGGTCTTCGGTCGGCGCGAACTGCGTCGGATTGACGAAGATCGACACCACGCAGCGATCGGCACGTTCCAGCGCGATGCGCATCAGCGAGACATGGCCGTCATGCAGGGCGCCCATGGTCGGCACCATAGCGACGCTCAGGCCCTGGCTGCGCCAATCCCGCACCACGGCGCGAAGATCGGAAACAGTTTCAATGACTTGTGGCTGTTTCATGATTCTGCCTTGCCCTTGGGCTGGAAGACATGTTCGGGGCCGGGGAAGCTGCGGGCGCGCACCTCCGAGCCATAGCGTGCGGCCGCCTCGGCCACGATGTCGCGCAGCACGGCATATTCCTTGACGAATTTCGGCACGCGGTCGACGGTCAGCCCGATGGCGTCATCTATGACCAGGATCTGCCCGTTGCAGACCGCACTCGCGCCGATGCCGATGGTGGGAATGGCGGACCGGCGGGTGATTTCGGCGGCCACCGGTTCCATCGTGCCTTCGATGACCATTGAGAAGGCACCGGCGCGCTCGACCGCCTGTGCATCGGCAAGCAGCGCGGCAATGGCGTCGTCGGTGCCGCCCTTGATCTTGTAGCCGCCGTCCTTCTCCACCGACTGCGGCTGCAGCCCGATATGGCCCATCACCGGGATGCCGGCGCTGGTGATCGCGGCAATCTGCGCCTCCATGTCGACGCCGCCTTCCAGCTTGACCGCGTCGCAGCCGGTTTCGGCGATCAGCCGCCGGGCGGAGGCCAGCGCTTCGGCGGAGGAGTGCTCGTAACTGCCGGCCGGCATGTCGAGCACCACGCAGGCATGGGACGAACCACGCATCACCGCCTGGCCGTGCAGGATCATCATCTCCATGGTGGCACCGAGCGTCGTCTTGTGGCCGTGCAACACCATGGCGACGCTGTCGCCGACCAGGAGAAGATCGACATGCGGATCGAGCAGCCGGGCGATCGGATAGGTGTAGGCGGTCAGGCAAACGATGGGCGTGCCGCCCTTGCGGGCCATAAGCTCGGCAGGCGTGATGCGGGGCGTGGCCGCAGTCGCGTCGGAAGCCATCTTTCTCCTCCCTCGACGGACGGGCGGGGCCTGTCCGAGAGCCCGGCGGACCGGACCTGCTAGGGATACGGAGCGGCTAAGTTTTTTGCAAGTGCGAGATAATTATTGAGCAATTGCGAAAAGATAGACGCTTGCCTTCTCCCGCAAGGGGAGAAGGAGAAGCAGCAACCATCTAAACCCTTGCCTTCCGCCGAGTGGAGCGCCATAAGCAGGCAACCGCATACGCCCGCGAGGACCAGCATGGCAGGCTTTCTGACGCAGTTTTTCACCTGGTGGAACGGCCAGACGCTGGGCACGCGTTTCCACACCTGGCGCCACGGCAAGAAGGTCGGCCAGGACGAGTTCGGCAACGTCTATTACGAAGGCGGCATCAATTCGGACGGCCTGACCCGTCGTTGGGTGATCTATGCCGGAAAGTCGGAAGCTTCGGCGATCCCGCCCGGCTGGCACGGCTGGATCCATCACCGCGTCGACGTTGCGCCGGTCAACGAGACCTACAAGCCGCGCGAATGGCAGAAGCCGTATCAACCGAACTTGACCGGCAGCCCCGCCGCCTACCGGCCGAAGGGTTCCATTCTCGGCACGCAGCATCGTCCCCAGGTGACGGGCGACTACGACGCCTGGACGCCGGGTTCCTGAGCCGGTTTGGGCTCTCGCTATATTCGGGTTCTCGCCACATTTGCCGTTTAGCTGGTTCGCTTCGCCGGAACGCTCTACCTTTGGGCGTCGAGAATCAATTGCCCAAAGACGGGTCGTCCGTATGAAATCTTTCAGCCGCCTTTCGACCGGTGCCTTGGCAGCGATGCTGGCGGTTGCTCACCCGCTTCATGCGAATTCGCAGCAGATGCCCTGGGACCCGCCGGCGAACGAAACGCCGTCCAATGTGCCGTTCCAGGTCCAGCCGGACCCGAATCTCGGTCAGCCCATGCAGGAGCAGCCTGACCAAGGCCAGCCGGCTGAACAAGCCGCTCCGGGTCAGACAGTCAAGCCGCAACCTGCCCAGAACCAGCCCGGCCAAAACCAACCCGCCCAAAGCAAGCCTGCCCAGAACAAGGCGGCCAAGGAACAACCTTCCCACACGCCGGCGGTCGAGCGCGTCGCCAATCCGGTCGCTGAATTCTCCGGCATCGACAAGATCACCGGCCGCATCATTTCGTTCGACGTCTATATCGACGAGACGGTGCAGTTCGGCGCGCTGCAGGTCACCCCGCGCGTTTGCTATTCGCGCCCGGGCGCCGATGCGCCGAAGACCGATTCCTTCGTCGAGGTGGATGAGATCACGCTGGACCGCAAGATCCGCCGCATCTTCACCGGCTGGATGTTCGCCGAAAGCCCCGGCTTGAATGCCGTCGAGCACGCCGTTTATGACGTCTGGCTGAAGGGCTGCAAGCAGAAGTCCGACGTGCCTGCGCCGCAGGCGCCCAACACGCCGTCGTCCGGCGCTCCGGCCAAGGTCAACGCCAAGAAGTAGCTGGCGGCGGCCTGCCGCTACCGACGCGTCGCATGATCAGGTCAGCTCCGCCATGAAGCGCGCGCGGTATTCGGTCGGGCTGATGCCGACATGCCTGCGGAAATGGTGCCGAAGCGTGTAGGCGCTGCCAAAGCCGACGGCTTCGGCGACGTCGTCGATGCTGAGGGGCCGCCGGCACAACAACTGCTTTGCCCATGCGATGCGTTCTTCGACGAGCCAATCGCCGGGCGAGGTTCCGGTCGCGTCGGCGAATCGGCGCACGAAGGTTCGGGCGCTCATCCGGCATTCGGCGGCCATGGCCTCGACGGTCCAGCGCGACTGCAGATTGGCGCGAAGCGTGTCGAGCAGCGGGGCGATCTCCGAGCCCTTGCGGTGAGGCACCGGTCGTTCCAGAAACTGCGCCTGTCCGCCGGCGCGGTGCGCGGGCATTACCAGCCGCCGCGCAACCGAGTTCGCGGCGACGGCGCCAAAATCCTGCCGCACGATCTCGATCATCAGGTCTATGCCCGCCGCGCTGCCGGCGGAAGTCAGGATGCGGTCGTGCTCGCGGTAGAGCGAGGTTTCGTCGACGGTAATGCCGGGAAAACGGCGCCGAAACGGTTCGGCATAACGCCAATGCGTTGTGGCCGTGCCGCCATCCAGCAATCCTGTCGCCGCCAGCACGAAGGCGCCCGAACAGATCGACGCTAGGCGTGCGCCCCTGGAATGGGCATCGCGAAGTCGCCGGCACAACTCCTCGGGCACCGGAGCATCGGCGCCGCGCCAGCCCGGAACGACAATGATGTCCGCCTGCTCGATCAGTTCGGGCGCGCCGTCGGCCACCAGCCTGAGGCCGCCATGGGCGCGCATCGGGCCCTCATCGACCGGGCAACTCGCGAAGCGATACCAGTTCGGGCCCATTTCGGGCCGTGCCAGGCCGAAGATTTCGGCGACGATGCCGAATTCGAACGTGCACAGGCCGTCATACAACAGCGCAACGACGAGCGGTTCGGAAGGGTTTGGCATGATCTTTACGTATATTGTCATTCACGCCATTTGCAAGCCGGCGCGCAGGAGATGACAAGGGGCGGACCAAAGGAGAGACGCCATGCCGAGCTATGTAACCGCCGTGAAGCCGGCGCCAAGCGACCGCGCCCGCGCGCATTTCGTCGCCGAATTCGAGTTTGAAACCGACTGCTGGGATGTTCACGAATCGCTGTCGAAAGGTGCTGATTTCGTACTGCTCGATGTGCGCAGCCCGGCCATGTTTGCGAAGGGGCACGTTCCCGGCGCGATCAACCTGCCGCACGGCAAGATCGTAAGGTCGAAGATGGAGGCGTGGGACGAGGAGACCATCTTCGTCGCCTATTGCTCAGGGCCGCATTGCAACGGCGCTGCGCGCGGCGCCTTGCGCCTTGCCGAGCTCGGAAGGCCGGTCAAGATCATGAGCGGCGGCATCAGCGGCTGGCGGTATGAAGGTTTCGAACTGGCGGCCGGTTCGTGACGGTTCGTTGAGCCAATACGCCGCCTGTGGCAGGAGCAGGGCGCAGGTAACCAGGGGAAGATCGGCCGCGTCCCCGCGGCCGATCTTCAGCGGTCCATTCCTTAGAATGAAATCTTCAGCTGCGACCTGAACCCATTGTCGCGCGCCTTGCCGGCGAACTGGCCGCTATAGGAGACACCGAGCGTGGCAACGGGCGATACTGCAAAATCAACGCCGGCGTCGATCACCGCGGCATCTTCGGCGATCGGCGTGCCCGTTACCGTGAAGGCGCCGCCATTGGCAAAAGCAAGCCCCGACTGCGGAACGATATCGCCGAAGGCATGACGCCAGCCGATCATGCCGCGTGCCGATGCCTTGACGTCGCCCAGCGTGAAATCGGTCTCGGCGCGCAAACCAATGGTGGTGAACGTCACATCGGACGCGGCTGAGCTGGCGGTGAGTGCCGCGGCATTGCCTTTTTCGGTAAAGCCGTCGTTTCTGACGCTGACATAAGCGAGGCCGACAAAAGGTTCGAAATGGAGCGCATCCGTATCGAAGCGGTAGCCGGCCTCGCCGAAGACCTGCGCGGTTGCGGCATCGTAGTCGGCGGCAAGGGCGTCCGAGAACCCGCTAAAGTCGACGGTGCGGGCTGTTTCCAGCTTATGCCAGGTGTAGGCGCCGCCGGCGCGTAGGCCAAACGCCCCCCACTGGCCGCCGCCAAAGACGCCGAGATGGTAGTTGTCGCTATTACCGGACGATGCACGGGCATCCAAGTCGAAGCTGGTGTGGCTGAAGCCGGCAACCAGGCCGGCGCGCCAATGATCGCCGATCGCGGCATCGCCGCCCATCAGCAGCCCTCCGGTGGAGCGATCGAACCTTGCTGCATTGGCGCCGCCGTCCCATCGTCCCCAGGAACCGAAGGCGTCCGCCCAGAGGGCGAGCTTGTCGGGATCCTCAATGGCAATGTCCGTGCCACCGGGGCCGAAAGACATGATCGGCAAGGCGGTCGAGCCTGCATCGCGGGATGTTGCGCGCAGCCGGGCCAACACCGCGTCACGCATGGCGTGGCTGTCCTCCAGGAGCATGCCTTTGATCGAGGCGTGCATCTCGCCGGACAAGAGATCGAATGCGCTGCGCGCCGAACCCGCATCCAGCACCAGCAGGCGGTTGTAGAGCGCCAATGAGGCTCCCTTCTGCTCAAGCCTGTCCAGGGCGCCTGCCGTGGCGTATTGGTTCTGCGTCTGCGTCACCGTAGTGAAAAGCGGCGGCGCCTCGGGCTTGGGTTTGACGATCGGCGGCACTACCACGACAGGAGGTGTTTTCGTCGCGATCACGAGGGCCACGGCGTTGGCGGTGTGGTTGAGATCAGCCTGGAGAAACGCGGATTTCGACAGAACCGTCGGGTCGAATGTTCCGACTACGCCGCCTGCCGCGGTCAGGATCGTGTAGCTCTGGCCATTCCGGTAGCTGGCCTCGGGATCGAGCGCGGTCACGGAAACGGTGCCGCCCTGCAATATCGCCTTGCCGGTGATGCTCAACAGGTCCGCTGCGCCGCCCCCGCCGATTTCGACGGCATAGACCGATCCGCTTCCCAGCGTGAGATCGCCGGCTACGTGTAGCGTTCCGATGGAATTGCCGGGTGCCACGGTCGCGCCGCTGGTGACGATGGTGGTGCCTAGCGTGCCGTTGCCTTCCAGCAAGGCGCCGGCGCCGACGGTGGTCGCCGCGTTGAAATTGCCATTCACGGAAAGCTCGCCCGCGACGATCTTTATGCCATCGGCAAACGTTCCGCTGCCCGTCAGTTTCCAGACGCCACCGCTGGAATCGACCTCAAGCGCGGCAATGTTGAGGATATCGCTGGAAAGCGTGCTGCTGCCCGCACCGGTGAGCCGCAAGGTGTTGACGCCCGCTTCGCCGTCTATCTTGCCATTGACGATCACGCCCGTCGCGATCTCGAGTTTGGAATCGCCGGAGCCGAGCTTGATATCGCCCTGAATGTTGCTGCCCTGGCCAAGCTTGAGGTCGAATGTTCCCGAGCCGCCCTGGATGGCGGCCGCGCGGCCCGAAATCGTGGCGTTGCTGACCGTCATGGTGGTCTTGCCACTGTCTCGGAATATGACGCCGACGCCGGTGGCGTCGGTCATGCCGCCGGTGATCGAGCCGCCGCTCACGGCCACGGTGGTATCGCCCTTGGTCAGGACCGAAAGGCCGTGCCGTCCACCTTCGAGCTTGCCGGCAGTCTGCTTGAAGGAGGCGACGCCTGTCCCCGTATGCAACGCAACCGCGTGAAGCGTGGTGCCTTGTATCGTGCCGGAGTTGGTGACATCGGCGGTTCCGCCGGAAACGAACATGCCGAGATCTCGCCCCTTGATGAGGCCCGAATTGTCGGCGACGACTGCGCCGTTCACCATCATCACGGAGGAAGTCTGGCTCGTGGCGCCGACAGCGCTATAGGTGCCGGAGTTTATGAAGTTGATATCTCCGGCGCTATAGAATGTCTGGCCTACATTGGTGAATTCGATGGTTCCGGAATTGTTGGCGGAACCGCCTTTGCTCATGGTGATGCCGTACGGGTAGCCGTAGTCGTTACCATTGCCTGAGATCGAGCTCTTGTTGATAAAAGTGCCGGGCGCGTTGCCGAAGGCCACGCCGCCTACGATTGTGCCTCGATTTTCGGCGACACCTCCCGCATCGATGTAGATGGCGGCGCCTTTCTGTCCACGGATTATGCCGTCATTCTGGACATTGCCGAGGCTGCTCCGGATTTCTATTCCGGTTTGCGTGCCTTCGACCTGGCCGGTGGACGAGACGTTGACCGTTCCGCCACCGAGAAGCTGAATGGCGTTGTACGTGTCGGCGCCGGGGAGAACCTTCAGGCTGCCATCGACGTTGATTGTCCATGTGCCGAACGGAGCGACACTGCCTGTCCAGATGGCGTTGTTGTTGTTGAGAGTGATGGAACCGCTGTTTGTAACGTGGAGGGTTCCGGTCGGGCCGGACAACAGAATGGGCACCGTCCGCGGCACTGAAAGCGTGAATTGTGCTGCTGCTTGGGAAGCCCACAAGGCGGTGGAAATGGCGACAACGGACGCCGTTGCGATCAGGCCTGATCGCCCAAATGCTTTGTACTGCAAAATGCCCCCTGCCGGAATTTACGGGTCACCAGCCGGTGTATTCAATCCACCGACGCCCGAATTCCGATTGTTGTTTGAAACCCACCCAGTCCCGTGACCATAGGTAAGCATGTGCTAAAAAGATAGCCCATCCGCTTGAAATGCCCGGCTTTTTTGATTTGGTCCAACATCGGGGCATCAATCGAACCAGCCGAAATGCCAGGTGCTAGAAGTCGGCGCGACCCTGCAAGGCGGCGGCCAGCATCTTCTCGTAGCGGGCGCGTGGCACGTCGACGGCGCCGAAGCGCTTCAGGTGCTCGGTGGTGAACTGGGTGTCGAGTAAGGCAAAACCGCGCGCGTTCAGCCTTTGCACCAGATGGACAAGGCAGATTTTCGAGGCGTCGGTCTCGCGCGAAAACATGCTCTCGCCGAAGAAGACGCGTCCCAGCGACACGCCATAGAGCCCGCCGACCATTCGGTCTCCCTGCCAGGCCTCGACCGAATGGCAATGCCCCATCTCGTGCAGTTTCACATAGGCTTCGCGGATCGGCGCGTTGATCCAGGTCGATTGGCGCACCTGGCGCTGTTCGGCGCAGGCATCGATGGTCGCGGCCAGGTCGTGGTCGAAGCGGATGTCGAAGGGTGCCTTGCGTATCGTCTTGGCAAGGCTTTTCGGCACATGGAAATCGTCGAGCGGAATGATGCCGCGCGTTTCCGGCCGCACCCAGAACACCTCCGGATCGTCGGCACTCTCGGCCATCGGGAAGACGCCCGAGGCATACGCCTTGAGCAAAAGGTCGGTCGGGATGCGATAGCCGGGCGCAAAGGGGCGAGTCATGGGGCCTTTATAGCGCGCCTGGTGCATGGCCTTCGAGATGTCGAAAAGTGCGATGCCGTCAGTCTCGCCGGAAGCAAGGTGCCCTTCTCCCGTGAAGGAGAAGGGCTTGCCATTTTTTACTCGGCGGTGGCCGCCAGGTACTTTTCCAGCCAGTGGATGTCGTAGTCGCCATTGGCGATGTCGGCATTGCCGACCAGGTCGCGGAACAGCGGCAGCGTCGTCTTGATGCCGTCGACCACGAATTCGTCGAGCGCGCGCCGCAGACGCATCATGCATTCGACGCGGTTGCGGCCGTGCACGATCAGCTTGCCGATCAGGCTGTCGTAGTAGGGCGGGATCTTGTAGCCCGAATAGACGCCGGAATCGACGCGGATGCCCAGGCCGCCGGGCGTATGGAAATGCGTGATCGTGCCGGGCGACGGCGTGAAGGTGCGCGGGTCCTCGGCGTTGATGCGGCACTCGATGGCGTGGCCGTTGAACTTGATGTCCTCCTGCCGCACCGAAAGCCCGCCGCCGGAAGCGACGCGGATCTGCTCGTGCACGAGATCGATGCCGGTGATCGCTTCCGTTACCGGATGCTCCACCTGCAGGCGGGTGTTCATCTCGATGAAGTAGAATTCGCCGTTCTCGTAGAGGAATTCGATGGTGCCGGCACCCGAATAGCCGAGATCGGCGACCGCCTTGGCGCAGATGCCGCCGATGCGGGCGCGGGCTTCCTCGTTGAGGGCCGGCGAGTTCGCTTCTTCCCAGACCTTCTGGTGGCGGCGCTGCAGCGAACAGTCGCGCTCGCCGAAATGCACGCCATTGCCAAAA
Source organism: Mesorhizobium sp. 2RAF21 (assembly GCF_052115345.1). Classification (NCBI taxonomy): domain Bacteria; kingdom Pseudomonadati; phylum Pseudomonadota; class Alphaproteobacteria; order Hyphomicrobiales; family Phyllobacteriaceae; genus Mesorhizobium; species Mesorhizobium sp. 2RAF21. The sequence goes on from NZ_JBFRGM010000005.1 coordinate 323,693, forward strand.
CCGTCGCCGAACACCTGCAATTCGATATGGCGCGGCTTCTCGAGATATTTCTCGATATAGACCGCATCGTCGCCGAAGGCGGCGCCGGCTTCCGAGCGGGCCGTGGCAAGCGCCACTTCCAGATCGTCTTCCGTGCGCGCCACCTTCATGCCGCGTCCACCACCGCCGGCTGAGGCCTTGATGATGACCGGGTAGCCGATCTCGGCGGCCACGCGCTTGGCTTCCTTTTCGTCGGTGACCGCGCCTTCCGAACCTGGAACGACCGGGATGCCGAGGCGCTTGGCAGTGCGCTTGGCCTCGATCTTGTCGCCCATGATGCGGATATGGTCGCCCGAGGGGCCGATGAAGGTGATGTTGTGCGCCGCCAGGATGTCGGCGAACTTGGCGTTCTCCGACAGGAAGCCATAGCCCGGATGCACGGCATCCGCACCGGTGATCTCGCAGGCGGCGACGATCTGATGGATGTTGAGGTAGCTGTCGCGCGACGGCGGCGGGCCGATGCACACGCTCTCGTCGGCAAGGCGCACATGCATGGCGTCGGCGTCGGCAGTGGAGTGCACGACAACGGTCTGGATGCCGAGTTCCTTGCAGGCGCGCAGGACCCTCAGTGCGATTTCGCCGCGATTGGCGATCAGGATCTTCTGGATCATTCCGTCCGTCCCCGCGCCTTACTCGATCACGACGAGCGGCATTCCGTATTCGACCGGCTGCGCGTCCTCGATCAGGATCGCCGTCACCGTGCCGCCGCGCGGCGACGGGATCTGGTTCATGGTCTTCATGGCTTCGATGATCAACAGCGTCTGGCCTTCCTTCACCTTCTGGCCGATCTCGACGAAGGGCTTGGCGTCGGGCGAGGGGGCGAGATAGGCGGTGCCGACCATGGGCGAGGGGACCGCGTTCTTGGAAACATCGGCCGGGCTTGCCGCTGCCGCCGGCGCAGCGGCGGTTGCCGCGGCCTGCTGGGCAATCATGGGCGCCGGCGCCGCGATGGCGTGAACCGCCGGTGCATGGCGCGAGACGCGCAGCTTCAGATCGCCGAGCTCGACTTCGATCTCGGTTAGATTGGTGTCGTTCAGGATGCCCGCGAGATCGCGGATCAGTTGCTGATCAACACCGGTTTTCTTCGTCGTCATGTCCGACCCTTCTTTTGTCTTTCCGCTCATATGCGAGCGGCAAGCGCCTGCAGCGCCAGCGTGTAGCCAAGCGGCCCGAAGCCGCAGATCATGCCCACGGCGTGCGGGGCGATCCTGGACACATGCCGGAACGGCTCGCGCGCGTGGATGTTCGAGAGATGCACTTCCACGACGGGCAACGGGGCAACGCCCCTGATGGCGTCGTGGATGGCGATCGAGGTGTGAGTGTAGGCGCCGGCATTGATGACGACGCCGGCCGCAAGCTCGCCCGCTTCCTGGATCCAGTCGACCAGATGGCCTTCATGATTCGACTGGCGGAAGTCGACGGTCAGCCCGAGTTCGGTTCCTACCTTCACGCAATCGGCGGCGATGTCGTCCAGTGTCTTGTCGCCATAGATGGACGGCTCGCGTTTGCCGAGCATGTTGAGGTTGGGACCGTTGAGGACGAAAACCGTTTTCAAAAAAATGGCACCTTTCCCCGCGCCGAACGTAGCCGGCGCGCCGGACCTCTATAATGGGCATAACCGGCCGCGAAAAGAGCGCAAGTGCGTTCTTGCCCTGTCCACAGCGCGAACGCGCCGCTTCCGGACGGACTGGCCCGCCCGGCTACGGCGCGGAGACGCTCTACAGCGTCGGCTTGGCCGTCTTGATCTTCTGCTCCAGAACATCGGCACCGAGCGCGCCGAACACGACCTCGTTGCCGATGACATAGGAAGGCGTGCCGGTGATCGCCAGCTTGTTGGCGAGATCATAGGTCTTGGCGAAGCGCTCGATGATCGCCGGGTCCTTCATCGCTTCGCGCAGCTTGGCCTCGTCGGCGCCCAGCGAAACCGCGACCTTGATGGCGACGTCCTCGGTGGCGCGGGTCTGGCCGCCGAGCAGCTCCAAATGGAATTCGCCGGCCTTTTGCGGCATCAGCTTCTGGAAAGCCTGCGAAACGACGTGCGCCTTCTGCGAATCCGGGCCGAGGATCGGGAATTCCTTGAGCACGAAACGCAGGTCCGGATTGGTCTTGGTGAGCGCAGCCATGTCGGACATGGCGCGTTTGCAGAAGCCGCAATTGTAGTCGTAGAACTCGACGATCGTCACCTTGCCCTTCGGATTGCCGACGACGGTGTCGAAGGCCGAATTGAAGATCGCGTCCTTGTTTTCCTTGATGACGCCGAGCGCCGCGAGCTTCTGCTCGTCCTTCTGCTTGGCCTCCAGCGCGTCCTGCACTTCGAGCAGGATTTCCGGGTTCTTCAGGAGGTAGTCGCGCACGATCTCCTCGACCTGAGCCTTGTCGAGTTTGGTGTCGGCAAGGGCCGGGCGGGTGGCGCTGGCGGTGAAGCCGACGGCAAGGGCGGCGAAGGCGGCAACCGCCCCGACGGTGCCGAGCAAATGGGTCTTGTTCATGGTCGTCTTTCCTCTCGCCTGTCTTGGCTTGCGCCGGTCCTGTTCAGGATATGGTGGGCGCTTCAGTTGGAATCCTTTGGCAGCGCCTTGGCGCCGATGATGTCCTGGGCACGCACCCAGGCCGGTTCGCCGGGCTTGAGCAGCTTCTGTGCTCGCATGGCGAAGATCTTGGCGTCCTTGCTGGCGCCTTGGTAATAATAGCCTTCGGCGGTCGCCAGTTCGGCCCGGCCCACTTCGCCGAGCTCGCCATAGGCCTGCGCCAGGAAGCGGTAGCCGGCGGCGTTCTCGCGGTCGCGTTCGAGGCCGCTGGAAATCTGCGCGACGGCCTGTTTCAGGGTTTCGGGCGTGCGTTGCGCAAGCAGCGCCTGGCCGTAGGAGACCGACAGCAGGCCCGATTTAGCCGGGTCGAGGCTGACCGCCTTGGAATAGGCCGCCGCCGCTTCCTTCGCCCGGTTGGCCTTCATCAATATGTCGCCGCGCAATTCGTAGAGATACGGGTTCTTCGGCTGGCCCTTGAGCAGGGCGTCGGTCTTCGACAGAGCCGAATTCGGATTGCCGGTCAGATAGGTGGTAATGGCGTCGCCATACTGGATGGCGACCGTGTCCGGGTTCTTGCGCAGAAGCCGCGACGTTGCTGCCTGGCCCTGGGTGAAGGCGGCGATCTTGACCCGCATCATGTCATGACGCTGCTGCAGGCCCGGCGCGTCCTTCTTGTCCAGATAGGGGCTCTTGGCGACCAGTTCCTGCAGGTTGGCGATGCGTTCCTGCGGCATCGGGTGGCTGATGCGGTAAGGGTCGACGCGCGCGCCGGAGAGCGACAGCGCGCTCTGGAAGCGCTTGAAGGTCTTCAGCATGCCGGCGCCGGACTGGCCGGTGGCGTTGAGGTAGGTGATGGCGGAGCGGTCGGCGGTTATCTCCTCGCTGCGCTGATAGGCAAGCAGCGAACGCTGCGCCATCTCGGTGCCGCCGGTGGCGAGGCCCATGCCGGCGCCCGCCAGGCCGCGGCTGTCGGTGGCGGCACCGGCAACCAGCGCGCCGGCGCCGAGCAGGCCGGCGACAATCGCCATGGTCTTGGCGCGTTCGAGCTGGTCGCGCAGCCGCTGCTGGTGGCCGCCCGCGATGTGTCCAGTTTCGTGCGCCAGAACGCCGATCACCTCGTTCGGCGTCTCCGCCTGCATCAGCGTGCCGGTGTTGATGAAGACGCGGCGGCCGGCGACGAAGGCGTTGAAGCTCGGATCGTTGACCAGCACGATCTGCAGGCCGGCATTGGAGAGCCCCGCCGCCTTGAAGATCGGCTTGGCATAGTCGCGAACCAGCGCTTCGATCTCGGCGTCGCGCACCACCGGCACGTTCTGGGCGAAGGCGGAGACGGTGCCGGTCAAGGCCACCGCCGTGCCGAGCGCCAGCGTCATCAGGGCACGCGCAGTCCTGGCGATCCTCGGTCCCGGTCGTGAAAGGCTCAGCATGATGTGTACACTGGTAGACGAGGCAGTTGACGATGAAAAGGCGGCGGGCGAAAACTTACCGAACTTGTGATCCCCATCAATCGGGCAATTGTGCGGCGTACGCTCGGCCAGTCCGACGTGTACTGCAGCGACTGCCGCCGGGAGTTGTCGTTAACAATGGTAGTTTCGCTTTCGCGGCGCGGTGACGTCGAGCCTTTCCACGCCATGGACGTCCTCGCCGGTGCCAATCGGCTGATCGCGCAGGGCAAGGATGTCATCTCGATGGCTGTCGGCCAACCGTCCGATCCCGCCCCGGCAATCGTGCGCGAAGCGGCGGCCGCGGCCCTTAAAGCGGGTCGCATCGGCTATACCGACGCGCTTGGCCTCGCCGCGCTGCGCCGTGCGATCGCAGCGCATTATGGTGAGCATTACGGGCTCGACGTGGCGCCGGAACGCATTGCCGTCACCACCGGTTCCTCGGCCGCCTTCAACCTGGCATTCCTGGCGATGTTCGATGCCGGCGACCGCGTCGCCATCGCCGCGCCTGGCTATCCGGCTTATCGCAACATCATGGCGGCACTCGGCATCGAGGTGGTGGAGATCGAGCTGGAGGGCGCCGCTTATCTGCACGCCGAGCATCTGCGCGCCGCGCACGCCGACAAGCCCTTGAAAGGCGTGCTGTTCGCCAGTCCGGCCAACCCGACCGGCGCCGTCATCCCGGCCGACGCGCTGAAGGAGCTGGTCGAGACGGCCGACACGCTCGGCATCGCGGTAATTTCCGACGAGATCTATCATCGGCTTGCCTATAATGCGCCCGACACCACGGCGCTGGCATTCGGCCGCGACGTCACCGTGATCAACTCCTTTTCCAAATATTATTGCATGACCGGCTGGCGCATCGGCTGGATGGTGCTGCCGCAGCCACTGGTCAGGCCGGTCGAGCGCATCGCCCAGAGCCTCTACATCTCGGCGCCCGAACTGTCGCAGGTTGCCGCCATCGAGGCGTTCAAGGCGACGGCGGATCTGGAGGCGGTCAAGGCCCGCTATGCCTGGAACCGCGAATTGCTGATGAAGCGGCTGCCGGAACTCGGCTTTGCGCTGGCGGCGCCCATGGACGGTGCCTTCTATGCCTTCTGCGATGTCTCGCGGCTGACCAACGACAGCATGGCGTTCGCCGGGCGCATGCTGGGAGAGGCCCATGTCGCCGCAACGCCTGGCCGCGATTTCGACCTCTTGCAGGGACACCGCACCATGCGCTTTTCCTATGCGGGAAGCCATGACGAGATCGTCGAGGCGGTCAGTCGGCTAGAGCGCTGGTTGAAATAGGCAAGGGGGCTCTTCGCCGTCTTCGTTCACGATTTCGCGACTGGGCGGGAACGGCCGGTGCACTTGCGCGTTGTTATGCAGGCAACAACTCATGGAGGCACAAATGCGCGCCATGAACCTTATAACCCTCATCCTGGTCATTCTCGGCGGCCTGAACTGGCTGGCCGTGGGCGTCGTTGGCTACGACGTTCTCGGTACGCTGTTCGGAGGTAGCGGCGGCGCTGCGGCCCGTCTGGCTTACGTGATCGTAGGCCTGTCGGCCGTGTGGCAGCTGATGCCGTTCGTGCAGGCCTTCAGCGAGGGCGAGGTTTCGGCGGAGCGCCATATCCGCCATCACTGACAGTGTGCGACGACGAAAAAGGGCGACGGCATTCGTGCCGTCGCCCTTTTGCTGTTCATGTCTCAAAGCCGCGATCGACGGAAGCGGCTGGCTTCCGTCACGCTAGCCTTGCCCGGGGCTAGAAGAAACCCTTGCGCTGCCACCAGCCGCCGCGCTTCGGCTTTTCCTCGCCCGCGCCTTCGGTCTCGGTCGTGACGACCGAGGAAACCACCGGCGCGGCGGGAGCCTCGGTGGCGGCCGCCTTGCGGCGCGTCGCGCGTGGCTTCTTTTCGGCCGGAGCTTCCGGTGCTGCCGGCGCCGGCTCGACGACGATCGCGGCGGGCGCTTCGGCAGCGGCGGCCGCCTCAGCTGCTGCGGCTTCCGCCTCGGCCTTCTTCGACTTCGCGGTACGGCGCGGTTTCTTCGGCTTTTCGGCTGGTGCTTCCTCGACCACGGGCGCTGGTTCGGCGACCACCTCGGCCACGGGTGCCTCGGCGACAGCCTCGGCCTTTTCGTCGGCCGCTACGGCTTCAGCCGTCTCGTCGCCGGCCTCGCCGTCTTCCTTGCGGTTGCGCTTGCCGCCGCGCTTGCCGCGCCGGCGCTTCTTAGCCGCGCCATCGTCGTCGGCCTCGGCAGCAGCGCTTGCCTCGGCATCGGCGCTCGCAGCCTCGGCCGCAACGACCTCAACCTCGTCGTCGGCTTCGTCTTCGCCATCAGCCGAGACGGCGTTTCCGTCGTCAGCCGAAGCCGGTGCGGCGTGATCGCGATCCTTGCCGCCACGACGCCGGCGGCGACGACGACGCTTGCGGTCGCGCTGGCTGTCGCCGTCGCGGGCCTGCTGGCTCGCCTGCGGCTGTTCGCTCTCGGCCTCGGCTTCGTCCTCTTCCTCGACGACGATGTCGTCTTCCGGCTCCTCGATCTCGATCGGGATCGGCTGTTGGCGCACTTCGACGAAACCTTCCGGCTTCTCGGCCAGCGCGCCGCGCGTGATCTGGTAATGCTGTGAGCCGACCGTCTCGTCGGCCTCGACGGTGATGGTCAGGCCGAAGCGGCTTTCCAGCTCCACCAGCGTCGCGCGTTTATGGTTGAGAACATAGAGCGCGGTGGCCGCCGGGGTGCGCACGGTAATGTGGCTGCGCGAATCCTTGAGCAGGAATTCCTCGATCGCACGCACGACCAGCAGTGCCACCGACGAATCGGACCGCACATGGCCGGTGCCGCCGCAATGCGGGCACGGCTTCATGGTCGATTCCAGAACCGAGGCGCGAATGCGCTGGCGGCTCATTTCCAGAAGGCCGAAATGCGAGATGCGTCCGACCTGGATGCGCGCGCGGTCGTTCTTCAGGCAATCCTTGATCTTCTTTTCGACGGCCCGGTTGTTCCGGTTCTCTTCCATGTCGATGAAGTCGATGACGATCAGGCCGGCGAGATCGCGCAGCCTGAGCTGGCGCGCCACTTCATCGGCCGCCTCCAGATTGGTCTGGAGCGCGGTATCCTCGATGGAATGTTCGCGCGTCGAGCGGCCGGAGTTCACGTCGATGGAGACGAGAGCTTCGGTCTGGTTGATGATGATGTAGCCGCCGCTCTTCAGCGTCACCTGTGGCTGCAGCATCTTGTCGAGTTGCGCCTCGATGCCGTTGCGGGCGAAAATCGGCGATGTGTCGCGATAGGGCTGGACCATCTTGGCATGGCTGGGCATCAGCATGCGCATGAAGTCCTTGGCCTCGCGATAGCCGTCCTCGCCGGCCACAAGGATCTCGTCGATCTCCTTGTTGTAGAGGTCGCGCACCGAGCGCTTGATCAGCGAGCCTTCCTCATAGACGAGGGCAGGGGCCGTCGACTGCAGGGTCAGGTTGCGGACGTTTTCCCACAGCCGCATCAGATATTCGTAGTCGCGCTTGATCTCCGCCTTGGTGCGGCTTTCGCCGGCGGTGCGCAGGATGACGCCCATGCCCTGCGGCACTTCGAGGTCGGTGACGACTTCCTTCAGCCGCTTGCGGTCCTGGGCGTTGGTGATCTTGCGCGAGATACCGCCGCCACGCGCCGTATTCGGCATCAGCACCGAGTAGCGGCCGGCGAGCGACAGATAGGTGGTCAGCGCCGCGCCCTTGTTGCCGCGCTCTTCCTTGACGACCTGCACCAGCAGGATCTGGCGGCGCTTGATGACTTCCTGGATCTTGTACTGCTTGCGCACCGGCTTGCGGCGGTTGCGGATTTCCTCGAGTGCATCCTCGGCACCAACCGATTCGATCTCGTGTTCGTCGGAATGGGCGATCGGAACCTCTTCCAGCATGCCGCGATCCGAATCGGCGGCGGGCGCGTGGTCTTCGGTCGCGTGTTCTTCGCTGTGATGGGCCTCGTCGCCGATGGTTTCCACCACCTCGACGGTTTCCGAAATCACGTCGACTTCGACGCTGGCCGCGATCGAGCCGCCCTTGGCGCTCTCGTTCTCGCCGTCGCCATTGGTCTCGACGCCTTCATGGGCGTCATCAGAGGCCTCGGCGACGCTGTCGTCGCCGTTTTCACCGTTTTCGCCGGTCGAGGCGTCGCGCTTGCGTTCGCCGCGCTCGCGGTTGCGGCCGCGACGTCTGCCGCGACGTCCGCGGTTGCGGTCCTGGCGCTCGTCGCCGTCGCCATTCTCGTCGTCTTCCTCGTCCTCGGCCTGCTCGGCCTCGGCGCGCAGCAGCGCCTGACGGTCGGCGACCGGGATCTGGTAATAGTCGGGATGGATTTCGGAGAAGGCGAGGAAGCCGTGGCGGTTGCCGCCATATTCGACGAAAGCCGCCTGAAGCGATGGCTCTACACGCGTTACGCGGGCGAGGTAGATGTTTCCTTTGAGCTGCTTCTTGTCTTGCGATTCGAAGTCAAATTCTTCAATGCGGTTACCGCGAATGACGACGACGCGTGTTTCCTCCGGGTGGGAGGCATCGATTAGCATCTTGTTGGGCATTATTGTGTTTCCTCCCGGCAGCCGCCAGCGGCGGCGAGCGGAACGATGTCCACTGCCGTGATGCTGCGTTTGCGTGCGTGCCGGATATTTGATCGTCCGCAGTGGGCCGCTTCAGGGTGATGGCGGTGCCGCCCGCAGCCATGATGGCGCGGTTGAATGCGGACCTTTCCAATATAGTGCCTGAAACCGTCAAAACCGAACGGACCTTTTTGAACCAAAGCCCGGAAAACCGGACCAGCTTGTTTGCTCATGTCGAGCCGGCGCGGGACAACCCATGCCGTTTTCCTGCCGCAGCTGCTTCCCCCGCCTTGGGTGGGCACCTGCGAAAATCGTCGCGATCGACTGCCATCCTGTCGCTTTGAGCGAAAGAGCCATCCTGCCTGTGGATTGCAGCGGAATGCTGCGCGGCGAGGAGGCTCCGGGATTGCAGAGACCCACTGTCGCTTTTATGATTTGGAGCGGTCGAAGGCAACCCCGATTTCCATGCCGGCAAAAAGCCGGGGCGGAACGGAAAACGCCCGCGAAAAGGCTTGGTTAACCTTCTCTGGATACCAATCGTTAATCGAGTTCGCGGCCTACCTGCGTGTGTGAACAACCGCCGGCGAGCACGTCGACCCGGAAGCGACTGGAATTGAAATGGGGCTGCAGCCAATCATACACAAGGGTCTCGACCGCCTGGCTGCCTTGTTGTGCGCGCTTTTCCTCGCTGTCACCTGCCTTGCCACCCCTTCCGTTTCGCATGCCGCCGAGGCGTCTATCGCGGCCAACGGCTATAAGATGGCCGGCGATGCCACCAAGATGCGCATCGTCATCAACTTCGATCGCGAGCCGAACCCGAAATGGTTCCTGCTGCGCGGACCGCACCGCCTTGTCGTCGATCTTCCCAACACCAAGCTTTCCTTCAGCGCCAAGGATTTGAAGGCCCGCGGCCTCGTCAAAGGCGTGCGCTACGGTCTGCACGACGCAAACACCTCGCGGCTGATCCTGATCACCAAGGGGCCGTTCCACGTCGACAAGCTGGACGTGCTCAAGAACGAGGACGGCTCGGGCTATCGCATGGCGCTCGACATTTCCGCGGTTTCCGACAAGGAATTTGACGCTGCGCTGGCGGACCAGGCCTTGACCACCGCCTCGACCGTCGCGCCCGACAAGCGCGAGCGCCTGGCGAAACCTGTCCCGGTGGCGGCGAGCCACCGCTTCACGGTGGTGCTCGACCCCGGCCATGGCGGCGTCGACGGCGGCGCCGAGGGGCTGAACGGCACAATCGAAAAGGATGTCACGCTCGCTTTCGCCAAGGAATTGCGCGACAAGCTGGTCGCCGAAGGCAAGTACGATGTCTCGCTGACGCGCGACGACGACACCTATCTGCGCCTCGACGATCGCGTGCGCATCGCCCGCCAGCGCGGCGCCAACCTGTTCATTTCCATCCACGCCGACACGATCCGCCTGAAGGGCATCCGCGGCGCCACCGTCTACACGGTTTCCGACAAGGCGTCCGACCCGGAAGCCCAGGCGCTCGCCGCCCGCGAAAACCTGTCCGACCAGTTCGCCGGCATGGAGATCAAGGAAGAGAGCCAGGAAGTCACCGACATTCTGATCGACCTGATCCGCCGCGAGACGCATTCCTTCTCGATGGGCTTTGCCCAGACACTGGTTGGGCAATTGTCGACGAGCGTCGGCCTGATCAACAACCCGCATCGCTTCGCCGGTTTCCGCGTGTTGAAGGCGCCTGACGTGCCTTCCGTGCTGGTAGAGCTTGGCTACCTGTCAAACGCCAAGGACGAGGCCCAGCTCACCGACCCGGAATGGCGCGGCAAGGCCGCCGACAGCATCGCCAAGGCGGTGTCGTCCTTCGCTGCTTCCCGTGTGAACGCCGGCGGCTGATGCCGCCTAGATCGCAGCCGTGATGATGTGTGCCTGGATCTTGGCGGTAAGTTCGCCGCTGCCATATTTCTCCGCGATCGCGGTTGCAACGTAATCGGTCGCCGCTTCCAGCTTTCCCGCATCCCTGGCTTCGATTTCGCTGCGAAGAACAGTTCCCTGGCAATAAGCTACGGCCAGAAGGCGGGGCGAGGGGGCACGGCTCTGCTCGGCTTTCGTCTCGGTCGCGACGTGGGAAAAACCCACGCTCTCCAATTCGCGGCGTATCAAGGCCGTGTCGTGGTAGCCGTGCGGCGTGCGCGCCAGGAAGCGCGGCGGATCATCCGGAAAAAACCTTGCGAGCGCGTTGGTCACGTCGTTCCCGAAGGCATTCTCCTCGATGCGATCCCATACATTGAACAGAAAATGCCCTCCCGGTCTCAGCACCCGCCTTGCCTCGCGATAGGCGGCAGGGCGATCGGGAAAGAACATCGCGCCGAACTGACAGCAGACGAGGTCGAAGGTCGCATCCTCGAACGGCAGCGCCAATGCATCCGCCTGGCGCCATGTGATGCGGCTGTCGGCGGCCTGTCGCGATGCGGCGTAGTCAAGCATTGGCTGGTTGAGGTCGGTGACGACATAGCGCGCGTCGGTGGAGAGTTTCGGCGCCAATGCGCGGGTGACGGCTCCGGTGCCTGCGGCGACTTCCAGGACGGCGACGGGCGACAACGACGCTGCACGTTGAGCAAGATCCGCGGCATACGGCGCGAAAATCAATGGCACCATGTAGCGGTCGTAGTTTTCCGGGATGGAGCCAGCAAATAGCTTGTCTGCTTCCAACATGACGATCACCCACCGTCTGTCCGATGATGCGCGAGACTAGCACGGAACTGTTTGCTTCGCGCCGTTTTTGACCGCGAGGGCACAACGGCGCGGCAATTGAAGATGCGAAGGGCGCGCGCTCTTTTCCTCGGCGTTGCGTCAAGACAACACCGGATGATATTCTTTGGCCAATTGACCAGTAAGTTGGCTATTGCCGCAATTTGCCCACATCGCCGCGACAAAGGGTGGCGAGCGAGCCGGGACTGTTCCCGGGACTTGCGTGGCAAACGGTATCGTTTATGGCGTCTCGGGCAGGAACCGTCGCCGAGATTGCCGTGGTGCATAGGTGATGCGTGGGTTTGTTCGGGAAATCGATTCCGATTTCCGGGACCATGCGCTAGGGAAATCCTGAGCCACGGACTGGAGCGGGCATGATTCGTCTTATCGGCTATTTCTTCGGCATCGGCACGATGCTGGCATTGGTGGCCGCGGCGGTTGTCGCGATGTATGTCGGCAATCTGGCCAAGCAGCTGCCGGACTACGAGGTCTTGGCCAAATACGAGCCGCCGGTGACCACCCGTATCCACGCCTCCGACGGCGCGCTGATGGCGGAATATGCGCGCGAACGCCGCCTCTATCTGCCGATCCAGGCGGTGCCGGACCGCGTCAAGGCCGCGTTCCTTTCGGCGGAAGACAAGAATTTCTACAGCCACCCCGGCATCGATATCACCGGTCTCGGCCGCGCCATCATCGTCAACGTCCAGAACTGGGGCTCGCGCCGCCCGGTCGGCGCCTCGACCATCACGCAGCAGGTGGCGAAGAACTTCCTGTTGACCGCCGACCAGACGATGGACCGCAAGATCAAGGAAGCGCTTCTCGCCTTCCGCATCGAGCAGGCCTATTCCAAGGACCGCATCCTCGAGCTCTATCTGAACGAAATTTTCTTCGGCCTGGGCGCCTACGGCGTCGCCGGCGCCGCGCTGACCTATTTCGACAAGTCGGTGAACGAGCTGACCGTGTCCGAGGCCGCTTATCTCGCCGCATTGCCGCGCGGCCCGTCCAACTACCATCCGTTCCGTCACACTGAGCGCGCCATCGAGCGCCGCAACTGGGTGATCGACCAGATGGTCGAGAATGGCTACGTCACCAAGGAAGAGGGCGCCAAGGCCAAGGCCGAGCCGCTCGGCGTCAAGCCGCGCCGCAACGGCACCTATTTGTTCGCCGGCGAATACTTCACCGAGGAAGTGCGCCGCCAGATCATCTCCCGCTATGGCGAGAACGCGCTCTATGAGGGCGGCCTTTCCATCCGCACGACGCTCGATCCCAAGCTGCAGCTCATCGCCCGCAAGTCGATGCAGAACGGCCTGATGAAGTTCGACACGCTGCGCGGCTATCGCGGCCCGGTGACGAAGATCGACGTGTCCGGCGAGTGGGGCGTGCCGCTCGGTGCCGTCAAGGGCCTGAGCGACGTGCCGGAATGGTCGCTGGCCGTCGTGCTCGACAGTTCCGACAAGGGTCTCAGCATCGGCCTGCAGCCGGACCGCGCCGCCTCCGGCGATCTGGTCAAGGAGCGGGTCGAGGGAACGATCACCCGTGACGACATGAGCTGGGCCATGCGCTACAAGCAGGGCGACAAGACGCTGAAGGCAAAGTCGCCTTCGGAAGTGCTGAAGCCGGGCGACGTCATCTTCGTGCAGAAGAAGGACGACAGCGGTTCCGACTACCTGTTGCGTCAGGTTCCCGAGGTCGAGGGCGGTCTGATCGCCATGGACCCGCATACCGGCCGCGTGCTCGCCATGGTCGGCGGCTTCTCTTATGCGGCGTCGGAATTCAACCGCGCCACCCAGGCGATGCGCCAGCCGGGTTCGTCGTTCAAGCCGATCGTCTATTCGGCGGCGCTCGACAACGGTTATACGCCGGCCTCCGTCATCATGGACGGGCCGATCACCATCCAGACCGGCAACACCACCTGGACGCCGAAAAACTATGACGGTGGCTCGGCCGGCCCGGCGACGCTGCGCTCCGGCATCGAGCGGTCGCGCAACCTGATGACGGTGCGGCTTGCCAACGACATGGGCATGAAGCTGGTGGCTGAATATGCCGAGCGTTTCGGCGTCTACGATCACCTGGCGCCTTATCTGCCTATGGCGCTGGGTTCTGGCGAAACCACCGTCATGCGCATGGTCTCGGCCTATTCGATCATGGCCAATGGCGGCAAGTCGATCAAACCGTCGGTCATCGACCGTATCCAGGACCGCTACGGCAAGACCGTTTTCCGCCAGGACGAACGGACCTGCGAAAACTGCAACGCCACCGAGTGGAAGAACCAGCCCGAGCCTGATCTGGTCGACAATTCCGAGCAGGTGCTCGACCCGATGACTGCCTACCAGATCACCTCGATGATGGAAGGCGTCGTCCAGCGCGGTACGGCTGTTACCATTTCGCAGCTCGGCTATCCGATCGCCGGCAAGACCGGCACCACCAATGACGAGAAGGACGCCTGGTTCATCGGCTTCACGCCGAACCTCGTTGTCGGTCTCTACCTTGGCTACGACACGCCCAGGCAGCTGGGCAAGGGTGTCACCGGCGGCGGTCTGGCCGCGCCTGTCTTCAAGGACGTCATGCGCGAAGCGCTGGTCGGCCAGCCGAAGATCGAGTTCAAGATGCCGGACGGCATGACCCAGGTCGCTATCAACCGCAAGACCGGCATGCGTGCCGCCGAAGGCGATCCTGCCACGATCATGGAAGCCTTCAAGCCCGGCACCGGTCCGGCCGACAGCTACTGGGTCATCGGCATGGGCACCGACGGCTCGAACGGCCCCGGCACGGGATTGTCGCCGCAGGCTTCGCAAGCCATCCAGTCGGGTGGCGGCGGCCTCTACTAGTATCCTGGACAATGGCTTTGGGCCGGCCTCGCGCCGGCCCATTTCGCTTTACAGGGAGCAGGGCGATGCCTATGTATCGCGCCGACTTGGGCGTGTCGGGATTCATGCCATGGCGAGCCGCCATCTGCGGTCCGACATCGCTCTGATCTCAACAGGCCCCGAAACAGCCGGCCATCGGCTCAAGAAAACCGGAAAAGAAAAGCACCATGCGCGCGGAAACGCAGAACATCGTCGACGAGATCAGGCAGGCCGTAAGCCTGCTGAGGAGGCATCTTTGACTGGGATCAAGCGGTAAAACGGCTTGAATACCTGAACATCCGCGCCGAGGACGCCAGCCTCTGGAACGACCCGCAGGAAGCGCAGAAGCTGATGCGCGAGCGGCAGAGCCTGGAAGAAGGCATCGGCACGGTCAAGGGCGTCACCCAGGCGCTCGAGGACAATATCGGCCTCATCGAACTCGGCGAGGAAGAGGGCGACGAGAGCGTCGTCCAGGAAGCCGAGACGGCAATCCGTTCGCTGGCCGGAGAGGTCAGGGCGCGCCAGATCGAGACGATGCTGTCGGGCGAAGCCGACGGCAACGACACCTATCTGGAAGTCCACGCCGGCGCCGGCGGCACCGAAAGCCAGGACTGGGCGAACATGCTGCTGCGCATGTACACGCGCTGGGCCGAACGGCGGAAGTTCAAGGTCGAGGTGCTCGAAGTCCATGACGGCGAAGAAGCCGGCATCAAGTCGGCCACCGTGCTGATCAAGGGCCACAACGCCTATGGCTGGCTGAAGACGGAATCGGGCGTGCACCGCCTGGTGCGTATCTCGCCCTACGATTCCAACGCGCGTCGCCACACCTCGTTCTCGTCGATCTGGGTCTATCCGGTCATCGACGACAACATCCAGATCGATGTGAGCGAATCCGACGTGCGCATCGACACCTATCGTTCGTCCGGCGCCGGCGGCCAGCACGTCAATACGACAGACTCGGCCGTGCGTATCACGCACATCGCGACCGGTATCGCGGTTGCCTGCCAGGCCGGCCGGTCCCAGCACCAGAACCGCGCCAAGGCGTGGGAGATGCTGCGTTCGCGCCTTTACGAGGAAGAGCTGAAGAAGCGCGAGGCGGCTGCCAACGCCACCGAGGCGGCGAAGACCGAGATCGGCTGGGGCCACCAGATTCGCTCCTATGTTCTTCAGCCCTACCAGCTGGTGAAGGACCTGCGCACCGGGGTCGAATCGACCAGCCCGTCCGACGTGCTCGACGGCGACCTCGACGACTTCATGGAAGCGTCGCTGTCGCAGCGCATCGAGGGTGGCGTCGGCCAGGCTGTCGCCGACCTCGATTAGAGTTTAGTCGCGGGACAAACGATATCAGGCGCCGGTCGAAAGGCCGGCGCTTTTCATTATTTGGCAGAACCGTTCTTGAACCGCCTGCCGATGACCCAAACAGGCTTCGCAGAGGACTGTTGAGGAGCTGGCGTCCGGCGCAAAGCACGCTGGACATTTCGCCTGTGTCCGCAGAAGCTCCACTGCAATTCGCGCGATGGGGGACTCGGCGAAATTGGGAGCGAAATCTGTCGGACCGATCCTGGTTCCGACAGCACTGTCGCTTACGGCGAGCGTGCCCAATGGGCACCGAGGAGGCGCCAGTGCGTTACGTCTTGCTTCTCATTCCCTGCATATTGGCGGTCATTGCGCCGTTTTATAACGCGGTCGATCCGAGACTGTTCGGGTTCCCGTTCTTCTACTGGTTCCTGCTGGTCCTGATCCCGGTCTCATCACTGTTCATCTACCTCGCATCCAGGGTGGGCCGGTGATGATCGACAATCTCAACTGGCCGGCGACCATCGTTTTCGTCTTCTTCTTCGCCCTGGTCACCATCCTCGGCTTTGTCGCCTCGCGCTGGAAAGCCGGCGACCTCGACCAGTTGCACGAATGGGGTCTGGGCGGGCGCCGCTTCGGTTCCTGGATCACCTGGTTCCTGCTCGGCGGCGACCTCTACACCGCCTATACGGTGATCGCGGTGCCGGCCCTCGTCTACGCCGTCGGTGCCTACGGCTTCTTCGCCGTGCCCTACACGATCCTCATCTATCCGTTCATCTTCCTCACCATGCCGCGCTTGTGGAATGTCACCCACCGGCGCGGTTATCTGACTGGCGCCGACTACATACTCGGCCGCTACGGCAACAAATGGCTTGAGCTGGCCGTCGCTTTCACCGGCCTGCTCGCCACCATGCCCTATATCGCGCTGCAACTCGTCGGCATGGAGATCGTCATCCAGGCGCTCGGCTTCTCCGGGCAGGGGATATTGTCGCACCTGCCGCTCACCATCGCCTTCGTCATCCTCGCCCTCTACACCTACAAGAGCGGGTTGCGGGCGCCGGCGATGATCGCCGTCGTCAAGGACGTGATGATCTACGTCTTCGTCATCGCAGCCGTGATCATCATCCCGATACAGCTTGGCGGCTATGGCGCGATCTTCGACGCGGCCGCGACCGTCTTCCAGGCGAAAAACGACGCCGCCATTGCCGCAGGCAAACCGGCCGCGACAGGCCTTATCCTGCAGCCGCAACAGATCTGGCCGTTCATCACCCTTGCGCTGGGTTCGGCGATGGCGCTGTTCATGTATCCGCATTCGATGACCGGCGTGCTCTCGGCCTCCGGCCCGAAGGCGATCCGCCGCAACGCCATCGCCCTGCCGGCCTATTCGCTGATCCTCGGCCTCATCGCGCTGCTCGGGCTGATGGGCCATGCGGCAGGCATCAAGGTCGACAATGCCCAGCAGGTCGTGCCCCAGCTGTTCCTCAAGCAATTCCCGGCCTGGTTCGCCGGCTTCGTTTTCGCTGCCATCGCCATCGGTGCGCTGGTGCCGGCTGCGGTGATGTCGATCGGCGCCGCCAACACCTTCACCCGCAATGTCTGGAAGCCCTTTGTCGAGCCGGACCTGTCGGCGCGCCGCGAAGCCTTCCTTGCCAAGCTGGTGTCGCTCATCGTCAAGATCGGCGCGCTGGCGGTGATCATTTTCATGCCGACCAAATTCGCCATCGACCTGCAATTGCTCGGCGGCGTCTGGATGATCCAGATTTTCCCGGCGCTGATCTTCGGTCTCTACACGCGCTGGTTCGGCGGCTGGGCCCTTTTGATGGGCTGGATCGCCGGAATGGTGCTCGGCACCTGGATAGCGTTCTCCTACGCGCTGACTCCGCTCACCCCGCTCTGGTCGGGTTTCGCGGTCTATACCGGGCTGCTGGCGGTGCTGGTCAACATCGCGGTCAGCGCGGTGTTCTCGCTGATCCTGCCCAACGACGCGCCGGACGAGACGCGCGACGCCGACTACGAGGACGCCCGGGCGGCCTCCTGACGTTAAGTTGTCAGGAGGGCCCCTCTATGGTGTGTTGCGGCCTGGTTGCCGCGCCACGGAAGGAGAGACATGATGATCGTCAAGGGAAGCTGTCACTGCAAGGCCACGACATTCGAAGTGTCGGATGCGCCCGGGACGGTGACGCAGTGCACCTGTTCCTTCTGTTCCAAGCGCGGCGCGCTCTGGGCCTACTACACCCCGGACCAGTTCAAGCTGACCAGCGCGCCGCAGAACGTGAGCTTCTATCGCTGGGGTTCCAAGACCATCAAACACGGCTTCTGCGCCGTCTGCGGTTGCGGCACCTTCACCCAGACGCCGGACTGGTCGACCGGAGAGCCTGACTTCGACAACCCCAAGATCAGCGTCAACGCACGCCTGTTCGACGATTTCGACCTCGACGAGGTCGAGGTGGTCGTGATCGATGGCAAAAATCTCTGGTGACGGGCCGAAGATCGTTTTTTCCCCTCATCGAAAAATTGGCCGAAGCGCCGGGCAAATCCCCGGTGCTTGCCATTTGGTGTTCCGGTTTTCGCCGCAATTCGTGCTAGAAGCGCGTCTAATCAGTGGCCCGGCCGGCGAGTCGCGGCCGCAGCTTGGAGAGGGGTATCCCATGAAGAAGACAGTGCTCAGCCTGGTGGCCGTTGCCGTGCTGGCCAGCGCCTGCACCACCGATCCGTATACGGGCGAGCAGAAGGTTTCCAACACCGCGGGCGGCGCCGTTCTCGGCGGTCTCGCGGGTGCAGCACTTGGCACCTTGGCCGGCGGTAACGACCGTCGCAATGCCTTGATCGGCGCCGGCATCGGCGCGCTGGCCGGCGGTGCCATCGGCTCGGTGATGGATCAGAACGAGAATGCGCTGCGCCAGCAGCTGGAGGGCACCGGCGTCTCCGTCACCCGCGCCGGCAACCAGATCATCCTCAACATGCCGTCCGACGTGACGTTCAACACCGACCAGGACGCGGTGAAGGCGACCTTCTATCCGGTGCTGAATTCGGTGGCCCTGGTGCTCAAGAAGTACAACCAGACGACAGTCGACGTGTTCGGCCACACCGATTC
Organism: Mesorhizobium sp. 2RAF21; assembly: GCF_052115345.1. Classification (NCBI taxonomy): domain Bacteria; kingdom Pseudomonadati; phylum Pseudomonadota; class Alphaproteobacteria; order Hyphomicrobiales; family Phyllobacteriaceae; genus Mesorhizobium; species Mesorhizobium sp. 2RAF21. The sequence continues at coordinate 342,236 of NZ_JBFRGM010000005.1, forward strand.
CACCGGTGGCGCCCAGCACAATTTCGACCTGTCGCAGCGTCGCGCGCTTTCGGTCGCGAACTACCTGTCGGCGCAGGGTGTCGATTCCCGGCGCTTCGCCGTCACCGGTTTCGGTGCGACGCGCCCGGTTGCGCCCAACAACACCCCTGCCGGCCGCGCGCAGAACCGCCGCGTCGAAATCCAGCTCTCGCCGCTCACCTGAGGCAGGGCGATTCACGCATACAAAAACGGCCCCGTTTCGGGGCCGTTTTTGTCTGTCTCGATGGTGGGGCTTGAGCCGGTTTTCGTAGCGGCGCGATCAGACCTTCGCCACGATCTTCATGAAAGCCGGCATGTCGTCGCCGAAACCAACGGTGGCGTCGTTCTCTTCCTCGCGGCGGCGATGCGGACGCTGGTCGCGCTGCGGCCGGGGGTCGGGCCGCTGTTCCTTGCGGCCGGCGTTCTCGGTGCGGATCGCATCCTTGCGCGCGCGGCGCTCGTCATTTTCGACAGCCGGCGCATCCGCCACGGCCTGTTCTTCGGTGTTCTCGTTGGCGGCGCGCTTGTCGTCGCGCTTGCCCTTGCGGCGGTCGTCGCCATCCTTGCGGCCGGCGCGGCGCGGCGCGCCACGGCCGCGGCGCGGCGTTTCGCTATCGTCTTCCTTGACGACGAGGGTCGACATGTCGCCGTCATGCCATTCGATCTGTTTGCCGATCAGCTTCTCGATCGCGTCGACATATTTCCCGTCCGACTTGGTCACGATGGTGAAGGACTTGCCGGAACGGCCGGCACGGCCGGTGCGGCCGATGCGGTGGACGTAGTCCTCGGCATGGATCGGCACATCGTAGTTGAAGACGTGGCTGACATCGGGGATGTCGAGACCGCGCGCCGCGACGTCCGAGGCGACCAGCAGCTTCAGCTTGCCGTCGCGGAAGTTGGACAGCATGGTCATGCGGGCGCGCTGGTCCATGTCGCCATGCAGCGCACCGGCATTGAAATCGTATTTCACCAGCGAGCGGAACAGCTCCGAAACCTCGACCTTGCGGTTGCAGAAGATGATGGCGTTCTTCAAGCCGTCTTCTTCCTGCCGGATCAGATCGCGCAGCACCTCGCGTTTGTCCCACGGCTTCGAGCCGGACTTGACCAGGCGCTGGGTCACGGTGTCGGCGGTCGTGGCGGCCTTGGCAACCTCGACGCGGACCGGCGCGTGCAGGAACTTTTCCGTCAGCTTTGTGATCTCGGGCGGCATCGTCGCCGAGAAGAACAGCGTCTGGCGGGTGAACGGGATCATCTCGCAGATGCGCTCGATGTCGGGGATGAAGCCCATGTCGAGCATGCGGTCGGCCTCGTCGATGACGAGGATCTCGACACCATTCAGAAGCAGCTTCCCGCGCTCACGATGGTCAAGCAGGCGGCCAGGCGTGGCGATGAGAACGTCGGCACCGCGCTCCAGCTTCTTGTCCTGCTCGTCGAACGAGACGCCGCCGATGAGAAGCGCGATGTTGAGTTTATGGTTCTTGCCGTATTTGACGAAATTCTCTTCGACCTGCGCGGCGAGTTCGCGCGTCGGCTCCAGGATGAGCGTGCGCGGCATGCGGGCCCGGGCGCGGCCCTTTTCCAGGCGCGTCAGCATCGGCAACACGAAGGAAGCGGTCTTGCCGGTACCGGTCTGGGCGATGCCGAGCACGTCCTTGCCGGTCAGCGCGTGCGGGATCGCGCCGGCCTGGATTGGCGTCGGCTGTGTGTATCCGGCATCGGTGACGGCAGAGAGGACCTTTGGCGAGAGGCCGAGGTCGGAAAAAAGCAACGCTTCTTGAGCGGTCTGGGTGTCTGAGGACAAGTTTTGCTGTCTTTGGCTTGTATTGGGAGCGCGGCGGCTTCCGTCGCGGCAGACGCCCCGCGTCTGCGATATGCTGCACGGCGATAGGCGCAAGTCCGCGTTTTGTCAACACAAACGGGCCGGAAACCGCGCGATTGCGTGGGTCAACCTTAATGTGGGGCCGCGAAGCACGCCGTCAAGGCGGGCAGGACGCTCAATAGCGGAATTGTTCGGCGAGAATGCGCTCGTCCCAGGAATGGTTGGGATCGAACAGCAAAGTGGCGGTCGCGGTCAGCGATTCCCGCACCGTCACCGAGGTCACCGCCTTCACTTCCGTGTGGTCGGCGGCGGCGTTCACCGGACGTTTTTCCGCCTCGAGGATGTCGAAGCGCACCGTCGCCCGGTTGGAGAGCAGCGCGCCGCGCCAGCGCCGCGGCCGGAACGGGCTCACCGGCGTCAGCGCGAGCAGCGGCGCGTCGAGCGGCAGGATGGGGCCGTGGGCGGAGAGATTATAGGCGGTCGAGCCGGCCGGCGTGGCGATCATGACGCCGTCGCAGCTCAATTCCTCCAGCCTGACATGGTCGTCCACCGCGATCCGGATCTTGGCGGTCTGATAGGACTGGCGCCACAGCGCCACCTCGTTGATGGCAAGCGCCGAGACGGTCTCGCCATCGGCGCCGGTCGCCACCATTTCGAGCGGGCGGATGGTTTCGGGCACGGCCTTCGCGATGCGTTCGGGCAAGTTCTTCTCACGGAACTCGTTCATCAGGAAGCCGATCGTGCCGCGGTTCATGCCGAAGACGCGCTTGCCCGTGCTCATCGTGTCGCGCAGCGTCTGCAACAGGAAGCCGTCGCCGCCCAGCGCCACGATCGTATCGGCTTCGTCCACCGGAGCCTGGCCATAACGGGCTGACAGCCGCTCGAGCGCTGCCTTGGCGTCGTCGGTGTCGGAGGAAACGAAGGCGAGGCGGCTTGCGGTGTTCGTCATGGTCCCCGGCTGGCGATTGGTGATCCTCGGCATCGCCCGTCGCGGGGTAGCATGCGTGATGCGTGCCTGCAAAGGGTGTGACGCGGGCGGTGGTGACGATGTTGCCGCTCCCGGACCAGAACCGCGGCATCGCGACCCTGCCGAAAACATGGTTAAAACCTGTCTTAATTTTTCGGAAATTTGCTTTGGTCATGCTAAGGACAGCAATCGGGAGGCGGGGGCCACATTTTCGAGAGCTGCGCTTTGCCCTTGTCACGCCTGATGATCCTGTTCCTGATGCTCGGCTCGTTTGCCGTCATGTTCTCAATCGTCGTCAGGGCTTCGGACCAGATGAATGAACCCGTCGTCTCGAAATGCAGCGGCATCCTGATGCCGTGCCTGAACAAGCGCTGAAAAGGCAGTCGGGAAGGGTCGAAACCACGGGATTCGCGAGGGCGGTAGCCCGTCGCTCCATCGGAGCGGCAAGCGAAACAAGCTGAAGTGGGATCGGGAATGGCGCACCTCTCCGGCGCAGGATCGAACCCGCGGGATTCGCAAGGACGACTGTCCGTCGGCCCAACAGGCCGCCCCATCGGAGCGGTGAGCGAAGCGAACTCGCGTGAGATAGAGAAAATGGTGCCCCCGGACGGGATCGAACCGCCGACCTTCGGTTTACAAAACCGCTGCTCTACCAGCTGAGCTACAAGGGCACGGCGCTCCGGTTAGCATATTTGCCGTTCCAGTAAAGATATTTGTCGACGCCGCGCGTGTCGAGATTTGGGCATTTGCCGCCACCGGCATGAAATCGGCGGGCTCCATGCCTATATCCTTTGGTGGCGCTCCTCGTGGGCGTCGTTGCGCGGGGATTGGTGATGCTCCGGATCGTCTTTGTCGTCCTGATCGTGCTGGCCGTGTGGGTGCTGGTCATGAAGCTGTACAACGCCGTCAAGGGGGCGAATGTCGACTGGACCGGCGTCAGCTTCGTCATCGGTTTCATCGTCCTGGCATTCTGGCTGCGCCACGTCACCGGCATTGGCTGAGGACGACGGTCAGTCCGGCGCGCTGCCGCCGATCATCTTGGTCACCTCCGCCGCCGCGTCGCGCACCAGGGGGCCGATCTCGGCCAGGCGGTCCGGCGTGACCCGAGCGGTCGGTCCCGACACTGAAACACCGCCGACCGGCTCGCCGAACTCGTTGAAAATGGCGGCCGCGACGCAACGCATGCCGAGGTTGCGCTCTTCGTCGTCGACCGACCAGCCGCGTTCGCGGATCGTCTTCAGGTCGAGCGCCAGCGCGGGCAGGGTGGACAAGGTCTTGCCGGTGAAGGCCTCGAGCCCGGCCTTGCGGCTGATGGCGGCGACGCGGTCGCCGTCGAGATAGGCCAGCACCGCCTTGCCGATACCCGACGCATGGAACGGGCTGCGCGTGCCCGGCCTGAAGAAGGCGCGGATCGCCTGATGCGTCTCGACCTGGCTGACGAAAACCACGCAATCATCCTCGGCAAGACCGAGATTGGCGGTTTCGCCGGTCCTTTCCATCAATTCCTGCATGACGATGCGGGCGCGGTCGACCAGCTTGCGGCGACGCAGGAAGGCGGCGCCCATGCGATAGGTCTCGACCCCGATCGACCAGAGCTGGTCGCTCTTGTCGAACTCGACCATGCCATGCGCCTCCAGCGTGGTCAGCATGCGATAGGCGGTGGAGGCGGCGATACCCGACGCATTGGCGATCTCGGAGAGCGACAGGCCGCTGCCTTCCGCGACGATGGCGAGGATGCGCAGCGCGCGGTCCAGGGATTGCACCTGCGCCGCATCCGACGGGGCATTGAAGGCGCGCGGACGGCCGCGCTGGCGTTTTTCGGTCGGTTCCATGCCGGCATTGTCACCGTTATCGGCCGAACTTCAATAAAAAAGTTTTTCATATCGTGGCGAGGATAATTATCTGGAAAACGAATAATCGTTTAGAAACAATTAGTAGTCGAAGAAATTGAAAAATGAAAAAATATTCTGGAAAAATTGAAAAATAGCCTCGGCGCTGGCAGACTCCGGTCATTCGAACATCACTCGGTTTGGAGGGCTTACACATGGCCAGGATGCGCGCCGTCGATGCGGCTGTTCTCGTTCTCGAGAAGGAGGGGATCTCCTGCGGTTTCGGCGTGCCCGGCGCCGCCATCAATCCGTTCTATTCGGCGCTGAAAGCGAGGGGCACCATTCGCCATGTGCTGGCCCGCCACGTCGAGGCCGCCTCGCATATGGCGGAAGGCTACACCCGCGCCAAATCAGGCAATATCGGCCTGTGCATCGGCACCTCCGGCCCGGCCGGCACCGACATGATCACCGGCCTCTATTCGGCTTCGGCGGATTCCATTCCGATCCTTTGCATCACCGGCCAGGCGCCGCGTGCCCGCCTCACCAAGGAAGATTTCCAGGCCGTCGACATCGCGGCGATCGCAGCACCCGTCGCCAAATGGGCGGTCACCGTCATGGAGCCTTATCTGGTTCCGATGACGCTGCAGAAGGCGTTTTATTTGATGCGTACGGGCCGTCCGGGCCCGGTCCTGGTCGACTTGCCGATCGACGTTCAGCTTGCAGAGATCGAGTTCGACATCGACGCCTATGAACCGATGACGGTCGCCAAGCCGGCCCTGACCCGCGGCCAGGCCGAAAAGGCGCTGGCCATGCTGAACAAGGCCGAGAAGCCGCTGATCGTCGCCGGTGGCGGCATCATCAACGCCGACGCTTCCGACCTGCTCATCGAATTCGCCGAGATCACCGGCGTTCCGGTCGTACCCACGCTGATGGGCTGGGGCGCGATCCCGGACGATCACCGCCTGATGGCCGGCATGTGCGGCCTGCAGACCTCGCGCCGCTACGGCAACGCGACCATGCTGGAGGCCGATTTCGTCTTCGGCATCGGCAATCGCTGGGCCAATCGCCACACCGGCTCGGTCGATGTCTACACCAAGGGCAAGAAGTTCATCCACATCGACATCGAACCGACCCAGATCGGCCGCGTCTTCGCGCCGGACCTTGGCCTGGTCTCCGATGCGGGCGCGGCGCTGAAAGCGCTGCTCGACGTCGCCACCGAGTGGAAGACGGCCGGCAAGCTGCGCGACTGGTCGGGCTGGGCGAAGGAATGCCAGGCTCGCAAGAAGACCATGAAGCGCAAGACGCATTTCGACCAGGTGCCGCTGAAGCCGCAGCGCGTCTACGAGGAGATGAACAAGGCGTTCCCGCGCGACACCACCTACGTCACCACGATCGGGCTCAGCCAGATCGCTGGCGCGCAGTTCTTGCATGTCTACAAGCCGCGCAACTGGATCAATTGCGGCCAGGCCGGCCCGCTCGGCTGGACTTTGCCCGCGGCCCTTGGCGTCCGCGCTGCCAACCCCGACGCCTATATCGTCGCGCTGTCGGGCGACTACGACTTCCAGTTCATGATCGAGGAGCTGGCCGCCGGTGCCCAGCACAAGCTGCCCTACATCCACGTCGTCGTGAACAACGCCTATCTCGGCCTTATTCGCCAGGCACAGCGCGGCTTCCAGATGGACTTCGAGGTCTCGCTTGCCTTCGAAAACCAGAACAGGAAGGATGATCCGCAGGCGGGCTACGGCGTCGACCATGTCGCGGTTGCAGAGGCGATGGGCTGCAAGGCGGTTCGTGTCTCGAAACCGGAAGAATTCGCCGGCGCCTTCAAGGAGGCGGAGCGGCTGATGCAGGAACATCAGGTTCCGGTCGTGCTGGAATTCATCCTGGAGCGTGTCACCAACATCTCCATGGGCACCGAGATCAACAACATCACCGAGTTCGAGGACCTCGCCGAGAAGAACGAAGACGCCCCCACCGCGATCGTGCTGCTCGATTGAATCAGTTTCTCAACGCGTTGACTCAAATTCCAAGGAAGTTCCGCTATGCCACGGTTTTCAGCCAATCTTTCGATGCTCTTCAACGAGCACGAATTCCTCGATCGCTTCGATGCGGCGGCTCGCGCCGGCTTCAAGGGTGTCGAATACATCGCCCCTTATGACCATGCGCCGGAGGCGGTCGCCGCGCGCCTGAAGAAGAACGGCCTGACCCAGGTCCTGTTCAACCTGCCGCCGGGCGACTGGGCCAAGGGCGAGCGCGGCATCGCCGTTCTCCCCGAGCGCATCCACGAATTCCGCCAGGGCGTGGCCAAGGCCATCACCTACGCCCATGCGCTGGGCTGCGAGCAGATAAACTGCCTGGCCGGCATCGCCCCGGCTGGCGTCGCTTCCCAGGCACTGGAGAACGTTTTTGTCGAAAACCTCGGCTTCGCCGCCGAGAAGCTGGAGCAGGCCGGCATCAAGCTTTTGATCGAACCGATCAACACGCACGACATTCCGGGCTTCTTCCTGACCAACACCAGACAGGCGCTCGACATCATCGCGCGCGTCAATTCGAAGAACCTCTATCTGCAATACGACATCTACCACATGCAGGTCATGGAGGGGGATCTCGCCCGGACCATCGAGGCCAATCTCGGCCGCATCGCGCATATCCAGCTGGCGGACAATCCCGGACGCAACGAGCCGGGGACGGGCGAGATCAACTATCCCTTCCTCTACGACCACATCGACCGCATCGGCTATTCGGGCTGGATCGGCGCTGAATACAAGCCGAAGGCCGGCACCGAGGCAGGCCTCGGCTGGTTCAAGCCATTCGCCGGCAAGGGCAGCGCAGCGGCCTGACCGGGTTCACGGATATTCCCCTCGCTGGCACGGCGCGAGCCTGACAGCCGCGAGAACGACCGACATCGAAAGGAAAATGACAATGGAAAAGATCGGTTTCATCGGCCTCGGCATCATGGGCGCGCCGATGGCGGGACACCTGCTCGACGCGGGCTACGAAGTGGTCACGACCGATCACTTCGCCAAGCCGTCGGCCGAGCTTTCGGCCAAGGGCATCAAGGTCGTCACCGGCAATGACGCGGTGGCGCGCGCGGCCGACATCATCATCGTGATGGTTCCCGACACGCCGCAGGTCGAGGAGGTTCTGTTCAGCGCCAAGGGCGTCGCCGAAGGCTTGTCGAAGGGCAAGCTCGTTGTCGACATGAGCTCGATCTCGCCGATCTTCACCAAGGAATTCGCCGCCAAGGTCAAGACGACGGGTGCCGATTATCTCGATGCGCCGGTGTCGGGTGGCGAAGTCGGCGCCAAGGCTGCTTCGCTTGCCATCATGGTTGGCGGGGAGGAAGCCTCGTTCGAGCGCGCCAAGCCGATCTTCGAGCGGCTGGGCAAAAACATCACGCTGGTCGGCCCGAACGGCTCCGGTCAGACCGCCAAGGTGGCCAACCAGATCATCGTCGCGCTGACCATCGAGGCCGTCGCCGAAGCGCTGGTGTTCGCCTCCAAGGCCGGTGCCGATCCGGCCAGGGTGCGGCAGGCGCTGATGGGCGGGCTCGCCAATTCGCGCATCCTCGAAGTGCATGGCGATCGCATGGTCAAGCGCACCTTCGCGCCGGGCTTCCGCATCGAACTGCACCAGAAGGACCTGAACTTGGCGCTGGAGGGCGCGAAGTCGCTCGGCGTCGCGCTTCCGAACACATCGACCACGCAGCAGCTGTTCAATTCCTGCGCGGCCAATGGCGACGCCAGGGACGACCACTCCGGCCTCGTCAAGGCGCTGGAGCGCATGGCCGGCCACGAGGTGGCTTAGGACTAAGGGAACCTCTCCCCTGAGCGCATCCTTCTCGGGTGCGCTCCGTTTTGAGGTCCGCCGCAATACGTCTCCCTGCCTTGGGTCGTGCCTGGGGGAGACGGTGCCCCCGGCGGTGCAGGAGAGCAGGGTTCCCGATTGCGGTTCACCTTGGGAGTGGCGGACCGCCTCTTGATCCACCTCGTTTTGCCTTGCGGCGGGCGAGGTGGATCAAACCGATCTCGATGCGGTATCGGCGTGCCGCCAATCAGGCCGCCAGATGCTCGCAGCCGATTTCCGTTCAGGCGCAAGCCCTTGCCCTCGTTTCCCAACGCGAGGGCATTCTTTTTGGCGAGGCGATGTTTGCTCAGCCGAGAAAGCGCCGCACCGCGTAGAGCGCAACCGCCGCCGCGTTGGAGACATTGAGCGAGCGGATGACGCCCGGCATGTCGAGCCTGGCCAGCGCCGTCACCGTCTCGCGGGTCTTCTGGCGCAGGCCTTTTCCTTCCGCGCCCAGCACCAGCGCGATCTTCTCGCCCGAGAAAGTTTTTTCGAGCTCCGCCGCTCCGTCCGAATCGAGGCCGATCGTCTGGAAACCGGCCGCGTGCAGTTCGCCGATGGCGTCGGCCAGGTTCTTCACCTCGATATGGTCGATATGCTCCAGCGCGCCGGAGGCGGATTTGGCCAAAACGCCGCTTTCCTGCGGGCTGTGGCGCGCGGTGGTGATCAGCGCGCCGGCGCCGAAGGCCACGGCCGAGCGCAGTATAGCGCCGACATTGTGCGGGTCGGTCACCTGGTCGAGCACCAGCACCAGCCTGGTGTCGCCAAGCGCATCGAGCCGCTTCGGCTTGAGCGGCTCGGCCTCGATCAGCACGCCCTGGTGCACGGCGTCGGAGCCGGTCACCTTGTCGATCTCGCGCGGCTCGACCAGTTCGGCCTTGAAGGGCAGGGCGGCGATGTCGGCGATGCCCAGCCGCTCCAGCGCGTTGCGTGTCACCAGCATGGAGCGGATGCGGCGGCCGGGATTGTCGAGCGCGGCGCGCACCGTGTGCAGCCCGTAGAGCCTGACCAGCCCGTTGGCCGCGGCTTCACCGGGCCCGACCTTAGGACGCGGCCGGAAGGCGGGCGCGCCGCCGCTCTTTTCGTCGCGATGCGCGCGCCGCAGCTTGGCGTAGTGCGTGTCTTTGGCGGTGCCGGTTTTCTTATCGTCTGTCATGGGGCCTCTATAGCGGTAGTGGCGGCCTTTGCCCATATTTCGATGGTGTTCGGCCGGCTAACTGCACAAGACAGATGCGCAAGCCAAAACTTGCCATGAAAAACAATCACAGTGCGGTTGACACATAAGGTACCAGCCGCCATAAGGCACCCGGTTTCCGGCCCGGTATCGGGCAGGCCGGCTCCTTCAACGGAGCATGGCAACGGTTACGGGAGAATGTCCCGAGCGGCAAAGGGGGCGGACTGTAAATCCGCTGGCTACGCCTTCGTAGGTTCGAGTCCTACTTCTCCCACCACTCTTTCCTTTAAGGAATTTCGCTTGACGACCACGCCGCGCCCGACTGCGGCGCAGCGACGAAATTTCTCGCGGAACGGGCTTTTAGAACGCCGCCATCTCATCTATGGATGCGGACGCGGCGCGGGTGTAGCTCAATGGTAGAGCAGCAGCCTTCCAAGCTGAATACGAGGGTTCGATTCCCTTCACCCGCTCCAAATCTCCCATGGAAATCAGCGCTATTTTGCGATTTGGCTCGCTGAGCTGGTCACTGCCGTTTCACGGACGTACCACTGCCTGAGATTCGACCTTGCAGCCGCTGCGGCGCGATTTCCTTTAGGCTGTTGTCGTGGAGATATCGCTGCGCAATGACGGTGTTTTGAACAAATGCTGAGCGGGAGGATATGTCTCGGCGCGTGGCGCCTGGCTCTGTTTTTGCCAGGCGACGGAACGGTTCGGATCGGTCTGGCGGAAATGTCAGCCGCGGCTATCCGCAACGGCCCGCAACACCTTCTGTCCAAGGTCATTTGCCTGGGCGCAGCGTTCAATCCGGTAGACGGCCGCCGGTGGGATGTTGCGGAGGGTGCGGCCGATATGCACCGCCCTTAGATTGAGCGGTTTGAGGATGCGGTCGGGTACGGGGCAGCGCGGACCGTAGGTGAATTGATAAAAGGCACCGCCAGGCTTCAGATAGGTAAAGGCGCCGGAAAGGATGGCGATGACCTTGTGGGTGGGCATCGACAGAAGCGGCAGGCCGCTGATGACGGCGCCGACGTCGGGCCGCGAGAACAGGCCGGCCCTGCCGAGATCGGCGGCATCCATGTTCACGACGCGCGCGTCGGGGAAACGGTGCTGGAGCAGCGTGGCGAACTCCGCGCCATATTCGATGAGCGTCAGATCGCGCTGCTGCAACCCGCAGGCAATGAGGGCGCGGGTGAAAGCGCCGGTGCCCGGCCCTAATTCGATAACCGGTCCGCTCCCTGAGGTGAGTTCCTTGGTCATCAGCCTGGCCAAGGCCGGGCTGGATGGCGCGACGGCGGCGACGCGCAAGGGTGCGGTAAGCCAGGCGCGAAGAAAGGTGATGATGTCGGACTGAAACATGGTGATCGGCTCTGCGGGTCTGAGGGGGTTCCAGACCCTCGTCGCAAGCCGCTCTGGCATCTGCATTGCACGGCGACGTCATGTTGCCGCAAGGTTCAGGGCTTACGGGCCAGGAGCTTCTCGGGATGTTTTGGCGGTTTGCCCGAGCGAGCCGACGCTCCAGGCACCATCTTGCGCCGCGGTCACAAGCGCGCTGCCGGCAAGCAGTCGATCCATGATTGTTGGGGCCGCGCCTTGGCGATCGGGTCCACCAAGCGGCTTTGAGAAGGACAATCATGCGGCTGCTTTTGGTGGAGGATGAGCCGGAATTCGCCTCGGCCCTTTGCGCGGCGCTGAAGAAACACGACATGATCGTCGACCGTGCACTGACCGTCGCACAGGCGATGGACATAGCCATGGCAGGCGTTCACGGCGCCGTCCTGCTCGACAGGCGCCTGCCCGACGGCGACGGCCTCTCCCTCATTCCGTTGCTCAGGGGGCATGGCAAGACCATGCCGGTTATCGTGCTGACGGCGCGCGGCAACCTCGCCGAACGCATCGCCGGCCTGGACGGCGGCGCCGACGACTACCTGGCCAAGCCCTTCGCCCTGGAGGAATTGCTGGCCCGGTTGCGCGCCGTCCTCAGGCGACCGGGTCACGTTCAGCCCGACACGCTCGGGCTTGGGCGGCTGACGCTCGACGTCGACCAGCGCGACGTGCGCGTCGACGGCATGCCGCTGGATTTGCCGCGCCGTGAGCTTTTGGTGCTGGAGGCCCTGATGCGCCGCATGGGGCGCATGGTGCCCCGCCCGGCATTGATGGAGGCGGTATTCGGCCTGGACGACGATATCCAGGCCAACACTCTGGACACCCACATCTCCCGTCTGCGCCGCAAGCTGCTCGACGCCGAGGCGGGCGTTGTCGTCAATGGCATCCGCGGCGTCGGTTATGTGCTGCGAGAAGTTCCATGATCACTGCCGAGCGAATTCCAAGCGCCATACAAGGCATTAAGGAAAACATCTCCGGTCATATCGGGCGGCAGATCAGGCGGCAAAGCGGCCGATCCGCGAGACCGGTCCGCACGCTGAAGCGACAATTGATCGTGCGCTTGCTGACACTGCAGGCAACCATCTTGCTTGCGGTCATGGCCGTGCTTTTCTGGTCGGGCAATCTCTTCGACTTCAAATCCCCCGACAACACCATCGAAATTCTCGGCCCCGCTGTGGAACGCGCGCCCGGCGGCGCGCTGAAACTGCGGCAAACGGCCGACATCATCGCTCTGCGAACCGCGATACCCGATTTGTGGTTTGTCATTCACGACCGGCGGGGTGATCGCCTTGTCGAAGGCGTCGTTCCGCCGCAATTCAGCGCCATCGGCGATGCGCTCGACGATATCGGCCAGGCAAGGCTTGGCTGGAACATATGGGACCCGGCCGATCTGCCGACGGCACGGGTTCGCTGGATCGACACGGCCGCCGGCGAGGTCCAGATCATGACCGGCTCGGCAGCGGCGGCGCCTGCGCACATAATCGTCTTAGGCATTTCGCTGGTGTTTCTGAAGCTCGTCGTGCCGATCATGATCATCATCGCGGTCGGCGTTCTTGTTGCCACCCCGATTGTGGTGCGTGGTGCGCTTGCCGGGCTGAGCGATGCGGCAAAACAGGCTGCAAGCATCGATATCGACCGCCACGCCACGCGCCTTTCAGTGGACAACGCCCCCTCGGAGGTGCTCGCCCTGATCAAGGCCATCAACGATGCGCTGGGCAGGCTCGACGAGGGCTATGAACGCCACCAGCGTTTCCTGGCGGATGCCGCACATGAACTGCGCACGCCGGTCGCCATTTTGAGCATGCGCGTCGCGGCCCTGCCGACCGGTTCGGAAAAGGCGCGGCTGGGCGAAGATGTTGCGCGATTGGCGACCCTGACCGAACAACTCCTCGACCTGCAGCGCCTCGACAAGCAGGCCGACCGTTTCGCGCCTGTCGATCTCGTCGCTATCGGTCGGCAGGTCCTGCTCGACATGGGCCCGCTCGGCTTTTCGGCGGGCTATGAGATGGAGTTCCACACCGATATCGAACACGCCGTCGTTTCGGGCGACCAGCTTGCATTGGAACGGGCGCTGACCAACTTGCTGCAAAACGCCATCGACTATGGCGGCAGACGCGGCACCATTACAGTGCAGATATCGGCTCCAGCGACAATCGAAGTGCGTGATCAAGGCGCCGGCATTCCGTCAAACGATCGCGAGCGGGTATTCGAGCCGTTCCACAGATTGCAGCCACACGGTCAGGGGACCGGCCTGGGCCTCAACCTCGTCAAGGCGATCGTCGAACTGCATGGCGGGCGCGTGATGGTAGCCGACGCTCTGGCGAAGGGAGCCTGCCTGCGCATGATTTTCCCGCCAGTTTCCAGGTGCCCGGAACGTCAAAGCGATAGTTAGCGAGAAGCACCGGCGGAATGCCGGCTTCGCGATCCGGACGAAATACGGGCGCCGTAGCGCCCGTTTCAATGGTCAAGAATTGTCCGGCCTCAGTTGCCGAACAGAGATTCCAGCTGGTTGCGCGACGGCACCTGACCGTTCGGGGTGAGCTTGTCGACGACGCCCGGCAGGGCGGTGGACAATTGTTTCAGCAATTCCTGCTCGTCCATGCCGGTGCGGGCGGCGATCTCTTTGATGACCTGCGGCCCCAGCGCCTGGCCGAGATCATTGGCGTTGATCGACTGGTTCTGCCCGGTGCCGACCCAGGAATCGGCGGTCTGGCCGTGCCCGGCGTCCTTCAGCTTGTCGAGCAAGCCGCCAAGCCCGCCGAGCAGCCCGCCGTCGGAGGCGCCGCCCGCCGGGGCGGGGGCAGCCTGTTGCTGTGAGGAAGAGCCGCCGCCGCTGAGCATTTTCCCGACCAGCAGGGCGCCCAATGCGATCATCAGGGGCTTGGTGATATTGCCGCCCGGAACGGCGTTGTCGAACAGTCCCATCGTGGATCTCCGTTGTGAACGTTACCCGGCCCGCCCTGACAATTGCCCGTCCGCCGCCGAAATTCAAGGCCAGCTTGAGCTTTGCCGCGTCCTATGGAAATGTCTCGGTGCCTGGGGGCGAATGGAGCAACGCAATGGGAATCATCAGCTGGATTATCCTCGGCGTGGTCGCCGGTTTCATCGGCAGCAAGATCGTCAATAAGAGTGGTCAGGGCTTCCTGATGGATATCGTGCTCGGCGTTGTCGGCGCGGTCGTCGGCGGCGTCATCTTCAGCGCGTTCGGCGCGGCGGGGGTCACCGGCCTCAATATCTACAGCCTGATCGTGGCCGTGATCGGCGCTGTCGTTGTGTTGTGGGCATATCACGCCATCAGTGGCCGCAGCGCCTGACGCTGTAGCCGCCGTCAATTCCGAAGCGTTTCGGGCGCCGCGGGCATGGTCCGCGGCGCGCTTTCTCGATTTGCACCGAGCGTTTTTGGGCAATCGTCAGTTGCCCCAGATGCCCTGTCCGTAACCGGCATCCGGTATCTTAAACGGATCCCTGTCGGTCGGCGAAACGCGCGGCGTGGCATACATCTGGCTGGTGGACGCGGTCGTCGAGGTGTCGACCTGCTCGACGGCCTGCTGTTTGTGCGGACGCGGCTTCTGGTTCGCGGCGAAGGCGCTGCCGGAGGCCGCAACGACAAGGGCAGCGGCGATGAGGACGATCTTCTTCATGGGATACTCCTTTTTGCCAGACAACGGCTGCACCCGGATGGATCGCACCGTTCGGTAAGACGGAGATGGGGCGGGGTCGGCAGCGCTTCCAATCACAAGAACCTCGCGCCCGGTCACGAGATCGTTGGTTGGCTGTGAGCGTTTCGGCAGGTTTCGCAAGGGGACGACATACCCTTGCGCGCTAGGTGAAAATTCCTACATGTACGGAAATCCACAGCACTGAACCTGCCCACGTCGCTGGCGGCATCCAGACGGGGTCCGGACGCCGGCCACAAGAGGCTTGTGTTTTTGGACCTTTGTCGCTAATCGCCGCGCATCCGACTGAACGTAGGTCCAGGCCGTCCAAGGAAAGAGACTATGGCAAAAGGTAAATTCGAGCGTACGAAGCCTCATGTGAACATTGGCACGATTGGTCACGTTGACCACGGCAAGACGTCGCTGACGGYGGCGATCACGAAGTATTTTGGCGAATACCGCCCGTACGACCAGATTGACGCGGCTCCGGAAGAGAAGGCGCGCGGCATCACGATCTCGACGGCGCACGTCGAATACGAGACGCCGGCCCGCCAC